>JAYVKZ010000094.1:0-4101 GCA_043767985.1 Betaproteobacteria bacterium | reverse complement strand
GGACTTGTGCAAGATCTACGCCGAGAGCTTCAAGGACGCCGCGCATCTTCAGCGCATCGTGGAGGATGCGCAGGCGATGGTCCAGGCACTTGTCGCGCCTGCCAAGCCTTGATAGCCACCTTCAAAGCAAAGGCTGAAAAAAAGTGCGCCTCACTAGCTTCTGCGCCTCGCTATAGATCAACACCAGACTGGCCATAGCCGCGCATAGCAACCATTGGTCGAGCGTGAGTGGTGCCGTACCAAAGGCAGTGTTGAGGAAAGGGAGGTGGACGACCGCGACTTGCAAGGACAGCGACAGCGCAACGGCCCCCCACAGCCAAGGGTTGACGAACAGATGGCTGAAGGCGCTCCTGGTATCTGAGCGTGCCGTGAAGCAAGTAAAGAAGCTGGTAAGAACCAGCACCGTGAAGCCAGCGGTTCGAGCTGTCGTCAAGTCACTCGTGCCCTCGATCAGACCGCCGGGCAGGTAAGAATCGATGGTCAGTAGGCTTACCAAAGCGATGACCAAGCCGTTCTGGATCACGCCTGACCACATGGCGGCATCGATCAAGCGCTCGTTCACATGTCGCGGCTTGCGGGCCATGAGGTCGTCGGTCGCTGGGTCCACGCCGATGGCGAGTGCGGGCGCAGAGTCGGTGATGAGATTGATCCAGAGCAACTGTGTGGCGAGCAATGGGAGCACGACTGCGCCACTCGAACCACCAGACGCAGCGTCGACGCTATTGAGTCCGATGACACTAGCGCCTACCACGCCCAAAAATACAGTGAGCACCTCGCCCATATTAGACGACAACAGATACCGAAGAAATTTTCGGATGTTGTCCAGGATGGCGCGCCCTTCGCGCACCGCCTCGACAATCGTGGCAAAGTTGTCGTCAGCCAGGATCATCTTGGCCGCCTCCTTGGTGACCTCGGTGCCGGTCATGCCCATTGCAATGCCGATGTCGGCGGCCTTCAATGCGGGCGCGTCGTTGACGCCATCACCGGTCATGGCGACGATGTTGCCATCGGCCCGCAGCGCCTGGACAATGCGCAATTTGTGGGCCGGTGCGACGCGAGCAAAAACCGAGGTTTTACGCGCGGCCTCAGCGAAGGCTGCTTCGTCGAGTGCGTCGATCTCGGTGCCCGTGAGCGCGGCTGCGCCTGGTTCGACGATGCCAAGGTCGGCAGCAATACGCGCCGCCGTCTTCGGATGATCACCCGTGATCATCACGACACGGATTCCCGCCCGAAGTGCTTCGCGGATGGCGACACCGGCCTCTTCTCGCGGCGGATCAATCATGCCCACGGTGCCCACGAAGATTAGGTTATGTTCCAAGGCGTCGCCTGCCGATTGATCTTCCCCGGCTGCTAGCGGCCGGTAGGCCACCGCCAGCGTACGTAATGCGGCCTCGCTAAGGGTGTCAACGTCTGCCAGCAGCCTTGCCCTCAAGGTTTCATCGAGTTCGACAACATCGAGCCCGATACGCGCCTGAGTGCATAAGCCTAGCAGCACGTCGGGGGCGCCCTTGGTGATGGCCACCAGCGCGTCGCCGTGTTCATGGTCGCGCTCAATCGTCGTCATCAGTTTGCGTTCGGAGGTAAACGGAATTTCGCTGACGCGCTCGAAGCGCCGCTCACGCCGCTCGGTGACGCTACCCTGGACCAGCTTGCGCTCGGCCACCAAGAACGCTGCTTCGGTAGGGTCACCGTGGATCTCCCATTGCCCGTCGGTCGTTTGGCGCAAATCGGCGTTGCCGGCCAGACTGCCCCCGCTAAGCACCACAATGGCCTCATGCAGAAGAGCCCCCTCAATGAGTACGCTTGCGGCTTGCTCAGCCTTGTGAACCTCACCCACTGGCGAATATCCCACACCACTGATACGAGTATCGCCAGATGCGCTCATCACGCGCTCTATGGTCATCTCCGAGCGTGTCAGTGTTCCGGTTTTGTCCGAGCAGATCACTGAGGCCGAGCCCAGTGTCTCGACCGACGATAATTTTTTGACAATGGCATGATGTTTGGCCATGCGCTGAACGCCGAGCGCAAGCACCACGGCCAGAATGGCGGGAAGGCCCTCGGGTACTGCGGCCACCGCCAGCGATACACCAAGCAGCAGCACGTGCACCACATCGGCGCTGTTGCGAATTTCTGAAATGTAAAGGATGGTGCTGACCACGATGGCAGCGATCGCCACCACCGCCAGGCCGAGTGTTCGACCAATGCGCGCGACTTCCTTTTCAAGCGGGGTCGGCTCCTCGCGAGTGGCCTCTAGAAGCGCTGCAACATGACCCATCTGGGTGTTCATGCCAGTGGCCGTGACCACCGCGCGACCCGCGCCTTGTGCGACGGCGGTGCCCTTGAAGACCACGTCGAGCTGGTCGCCGAGGGCCGCAGATGTGGGCGGCGTCCCCGTGGCTTTAAGCACGGCTTCGCTTTCACCAGTCAACGCAGCCTCCTGGACACGTAGGCTGGTCGCTTCAAGCAGGCGCGCATCGGCACCGACAGCGTCACCCTCGGCGAGCAACAGGATGTCGCCGCAGACTAGCTCGGCGCTTGGCAAGCGCTGGGGTTTGCCGTCACGTAGCACGGTTGCGGTCGCGGCCGTCATCTTGGCAAGCGCCGCCACCGCGTTCTGCGCCTTAGCTTCCTGAACATGGCCGATCGCAGCATTCAATAACACGACGGCCGCGATGACCATCGCATCGATAGGCCAGCCCCGAGTTTGGTCAGGGCCGACTTCTACCCACCACGCGAGAAGTGCAATCGCTACTGCTACCAGCAAAAGATAGATCAGGGGGTCCTGAAACTGCGCCAGCAAGCGCCGCCATACGGGCGGACGAGGTGCTGCAAGCAGTTCATTCGGCCCATCTTGAGTAAGTCGCGTTGCAGCTTCCTTCGTACTCAGCCCGTCCAATTATTTCTGCCGTATGAAAAGCAGAGCCGTGCGACATTTGGCGGCGACGCGTGTCGCAACCGACCCTAGCACCATGGCGTGAAAAGCACCTTCGCCGTGTGACCCAATCACTAAAATGTCAAGCTTGTTCTTGGTTGCATAGGTGGCGATCACCTCACCCGGGTCATTGCCCGTCAGTTGTGCTTCGGTGACTTGCAATGCCGAGCCCTTCAGCAGCTTTCGTGCGGGTTCGAGCGCACGCTCGAACCCTGCGCGTTGCATATCTTCCACCTGCTCGGTTCTTAAGCCCGGTACTGGTGCGTCGGTGATATAGCCTGGCACACGCAGTTTTAATAAATCCGGCACCACGTGGATCAGTGTGAGCTCTGGTGTTGCACCAAAAAGCTGATGATACTTAACGATAAAGCGCACAGCCGCAAGCCCGTATTTGCTGCCATCGAGCGCAACGCCGAGTTTCAAGGCGTCCTGTTTCGGCACGGCCTCGCTACGCAGTACTAAGAGCGGTATGTTGCATGACGCCAGCACGGCTTGGGTCACCGAGCCAAACAGCAGGCTCTTGAACCCAGTGTGACCGTGAGAGCCCATAACGATCAAGTCAGCGCCGTCTTCCGATGCGACTCGACCGACCTCCAGGCCTGGGTTACCAACAACATGCTTGGCGTTCGCCAGCAAACCTGCGCGCTTGAGCATGGTGAGAGCAGGCTTAGTGACTTTCTTCGATTCGGAATCGTAATACGAAACCACAAGTTCCTTACCGGCATACCGCGCGGCGCGTGGCGGCACGGGATACTGGACATTGAGCAGTTCCACCTCCGGTCTGCTGTCAATCAAAGTGCTACGCGACGCTACGAAGCTGAGGGCGGCTTTGCTATAGATGCTGCCGTCGACGGGCATGAGAATTCGCATGAGTTGTTCCTGGTGATGAGTTTGTGGACAACCAGTCAATCACATCGGTTTGCATCGCCTTTGACGCACGCACAGCCAACACTCGCTCACGCGCTCCTCTTGCCTAGTTGTAAGATAGATTGAATGCTGTGTGCCAAGTCAAGTCTGTTCGCAAGCGCACAAAAAGTTCCAGCTCAAGACGTTCTTGACCGAGCTTGCAATGTCGGCGTCGCTGCTCTTGGGACGAGTCTATGCGTAAACCAACCCACGCCCGTGCATTCACTGAGTTGACGCCTAGCGCTTGTCGCGCGCTTTTGATG
>JAYVKZ010000093.1:0-7991 GCA_043767985.1 Betaproteobacteria bacterium | reverse complement strand
CTCTTTATGTAGATGGTGCAGACGAGGCCAATGATGCGCTACATCTGATTAAAGGTGGAGGCGGGGCCTTGACGCGAGAGAAAATTATTGCGGAGGCCTGCGATCAATTTGTGTGCATCGTCGATCAAAGCAAGATGGTTCAACGTCTTGGTCGTTTCCCGCTGCCCGTGGAAGTGATTCCAATGGCACTGGAACTGGTGGCTGCTCGCCTCAGAAAACAAGGCGCATCGCCCAAGCTGCGTGAAGGTTTCGTGACGGATAACGGTAACCTGATACTGGATGCCCACGGGCTACAGATTGATGACGCACTAGCGTTCGAGACGATGGTGAACCAGTGGCCCGGTGTGGTGACCGTGGGTCTTTTTGCACACCGTGCTGCGGATCGCCTAATTATTGCAACTCCTACTGGGCTAGAAGAGCGAAGCAAATAAGATTAAACCTGGCCCTGGACGTTACCACGGTGACGTGTAGAGAATTAAGTAGTTTTGAATAAGTCAGCCGATTAATGCAACTTCCCGTCCCATCACGTCAACGATTATTACTCCTGCTATTGGTTTTTGCGGTCCTTTGGTTTGGAACCCTGGACTATCGCACCCTGATCAAGAGTGACGAAGGCCGCTATGCTGAGATCGCCCGCGAGATGGTCGTCACCGGCGATTGGGTGACCCCGCGCTATAACGCGGTGAAGTACTTTTATAAGCCTCCCTTGCAATACTGGGCAACCGCCACTGCCTTCACCGCCTTTGGCGAAAACGAGTGGACCGCCCGGCTATGGGTGGGGTTGACGAGTTTTCTGTCGGTGCTGATGGTGTTTTTTGCTGGTCGACGATTGTTTGGTGCGCGGCCTGCCTTGTTTGGTGCGATCGCCCTAGGCTCGATGATGATGCCGGTCTTTGCGGGGCACTTTAATACGCTTGACATGGGGGTGGGTACCTTCATGAGCGCTGCATTGTTCGCGATTTTGTTGGCTCAAAGAGATGAAGCCACGCCGTCTGAGGCGCGCTTATGGATGATGCTCTGTTGGGCTGCGATGGCGCTGGCTGTGCTCTCGAAAGGCTTGATGGGGATTGTTCTTCCTGGGGCCGTTCTGTTTTGTTATGTCGTATGGACCCGTGACTTGAGTCGCCTTAAGCGTTTGCATATTTTTAAGGGCAGCTTGGTTTTTTTCGCGATCACTGCGCCATGGTTTTTGTTGGTGATGAAGGCCAATCCTGAGTTTTATCATTTCTTTTTCATTCACGAGCACTTTGATCGATTTTTAACCAAAGTCCATGCCCGCTATGGGCCGCCTTGGTACTTCATACCCTTCCTACTGCTGGGTTCTATGCCATGGACTCTTTATCTCTGGTCAGGGCTGCACCAGGGCCTTAAAAAGGCCACGACGTCGGCTTCGCTCCTCGGTCTTCCTACTGGCTCGTCTGCGAGCGGCTTAAAGCCCTGGCGTCCCAAGCTTTTGCTGATGCTGTGGGTGACCTTTATTTTTGTCTTCTTCAGTGCCTCAAGCTCGAAGCTAGCCGGGTATATCGTACCGATCTTTCCAGCGCTCGCAATGCTTATCGGACTATCACTAGCCGAATCATCGCGCCTTCAATGGCGCCTTAGCCTGGCGTTGATTGTTTTGGTTGCAGGCTGCGGTTTTATAGCTAGCTTTTGGATTCCTTCCATGCCGGGAGCAGATATCTCAAAGCTGGAGTACCAACGCTATCAATACTGGGTGCAAGGTGGTTTGCTTGTGCTGGGGTTTTCCGCAGTGCTTGCCTACCGGGTTGATTTCGTTAAAAACACTCGCCAAACGGTGTCCAGTGCGTTTAGCGACAAACCGGCCGTTTCAATCACCGCTGCGGTCCTCGTCGCTTTCGGATCCTTTGTGGCGACGCAAGGCATCATGCTGGGGCATGAAAACTTGCGGGATCGCGGTGCTTCCTCCTTTAGCCTGGCCAGTGCCATTGCCAAAAGTCAAGCAACCCAAGGCCCTGCAGAAGACTACACCTTGTTTCTCGTGAATGACTTTGACCATACCTTGCCCTTTTATCTCAAAAAAACCGGGCTGATGGTGATTGACCGTGATGAGCTGGATTTTGGTTTGAAGTACTCCCCGGATCGTTTCTTGCCGGATATGGCGAGCTTTGGGGGGCGCTGGAAAGCCAGTCCGCGGGCCGCAGCAGTGATGTACCACAAAACTTTGGCGGAGCTCCAGGCCCTTGGTCTTGACTTCGAGGTCGTGGCTCAAGATACACTTCGCGTGGCTGTCGTGAAGCGCCCAAAATAGTCAGTCTTTAGCTTTTGAGACGACATAGTTCGACGGCCAGTCCATTTTTATGAGAGTTCGCTCCAAGCATGAATTTCCTTCCTTTTACCCGCCCAAGCATTGATGAAGCGACGATTGCTGCGGTAGGCGATGTGCTGCGCTCTGGCTGGTTGACCACTGGCCCTAAAGTCGCCGCCTTCGAAGCACAATTGACTGAATATTTTGGGCGTACCACGCGTGTGTTTAGTAACGGTACTTGCACCATGGAGGTCGCCCTTCGGGTGGCCGGTATCGGCCCTGGGGACGAAGTCATCACGACACCGATTACCTGGGTGGCGACGGCCAATATCGTTCTGGCGGTGGGTGCCACGGTGAAGTTTGTCGATATTGATCCAGTGACCCGCAATATCGATTTAACCAAGTTAGAAGCGGCCATTACGCCCAAGACCAAGGCTGTCATCCCAGTGTTTCTTTCTGGCTTGCCGATGGATATGGACAAGCTTTACGAGATCGCTCGGCGACGCGGAATGCGTGTGGTCGAGGATGCCGCACAAGCCCAGGGCAGCCGCTGGAACGGGAGCCTGATTGGCAGTTTTGGTGATTTCGCTTCGTTCAGTTTTCAAGCGAACAAAAACCTCACGACCGGGGAAGGGGGGTGCTTGGTGTTTCCTCCCGATGCTAATGTAGAGTTGGCGGAACGGTTGCGGTTGCAGGGTGTCAAGCGCACAGGCTTCGATGACATGGAGGTTGAGGTGCCGGGAGGCAAGTTCAACATGAACGATATCGCCGCGCAGATTGGGCTTTGCCAGCTAAGCCAGTTGCCCGAGATCCAGGCGCAACGGGAAAAGCTAGCGACAAGATATTTCGAGCGCCTCGCCCCGCTGGTTGCTTCGAGAGCCTGGGAGGATTGCCCTGAGCCAGTGTTACCCCCGAATACTTTGCAACATCCAAAAATTGCGACCAATTGGCATATGTTTCAACTGGTCCTACCGCTTGATCGGCTAGCGCGCTCTAAAAACCTCAGCACCCGTGCGCAGTTTATGGAGCAGATGAAGGCCAGAGCCATTGGTATCGGCGTGCATTACCCGCCGGTGCATTTGTTTAAGTTGTATCGTGCTTTGGGGTGGAAGCCCGGCGATTTTCCGGTCGCTGAAACCATCGGGCGTTCGATCGTGAGCCTGCCCTTGTTCCGGGATATGAGCTTGGCCGATGTAGATCGCGTGGTAAACGCTTTAGAAGAAGTGATTTAAGGTATGAGTACGTTTTCGTCGCCCGTCGACTCACACCCGCTAGAACTGGCAATGGCTGCACCAAGATCTAGCGCCCGCCCCGATCTTTCAGTCGTCATTCCTGTCTATAACGAAGAAGAGGGGCTGCAGTCACTGTTTGACCGACTTTACCCCTCACTCGATGCCCTAGCCGCTAAAAAGAACTTGAACTATGAGATCGTGTTTATTAATGATGGCAGCCGCGACCGTTCTGCGGCGATACTGGCCGATCAGTATCGTGCTCGCCGAGATGTTACGCGAGTGGTTCTTTTTAATGGCAACTACGGCCAACATATGGCGATCTTGGCGGGCTTTGAGCGCACCCAGGGTGAGATGGTCATTACGCTTGATGCTGATTTACAAAACCCGCCGGAGGAAATTGCAAACATTGTTGAATCCATGTTGGCTGGGCATGACTATGTGGGGACCATTCGCAAGAATCGTCAGGACATTGCTTGGCGCCGCTACGCTTCGAAAGCGATGAATCGACTACGTGAACGCATTACTCGAATTCGCATGACGGACCAGGGCTGCATGATGCGTGGCTACAGCCGACACATCATCAGTTTGATCAACCAGTGTCACGAAGTAAATACTTTTATTCCGGCCTTGGCCTTTACCTTTGCTCAGCGGCCGATTGAGATTGAAATTGGCCACGAAGAGCGCTTTGCAGGCGAAAGCAAATATTCGGCTTATAAGCTGATGCGCTTGAACTTTGACCTCATCACTGGTTTTTCGGTCATGCCTCTGGAAATGTTCTCCATGGCCGGCCTTGCCTTATCGTTGATGTCGGCGGCCTTTGTGGTGCTACTGGCGGTGCGACGAATCTTTCTAGGTTCGGAGGCCGAAGGTGTGTTTACCCTCTTTGGTATTTTGTTCTTCCTGATGGGTGTCGCACTCTTTGGTATTGGTTTGCTTGGCGAATATATTGGCCGAATTTATCAGCAGGTTCGCCAGCGCCCACGCTTTGTGGTGCAGGCGTTTCTCGACGGTAATGAGACTCGAGTAGAGTGATCGTATGAGTACATTGTCGAGCGTGAGTGGTAAGACGGCGGTCGTATTTGCCTACCATAATGTTGGCGTGCGCTGCCTGAAGGTCTTGCTGGCGCAGGGCGTCGACGTGGCTCTCGTGATCACTCATCAAGACAGCCCCACCGAGACGATTTGGTTCGAGAGTGTGGCTGATCTATGCCGCGATCATGGCATCGCTTTTGAAACCCCCGAGTATGTTGCAGACGTCAAAGAGGGTGTGGATCATGGCGCTCTTTGGCAAGCTCGTCTGGCCGACATCGCTCCAGATTTTATTTTCGCCTTTTACTATCGCAATATGTTGCCCCTGGCCCTGCTCAGCACAGCGAAGCTGGGCGCGCTTAACATGCATGGCTCGCTATTGCCGCAGTATCGCGGCAGAGTGCCGGTGAACTGGGCCATTATGCGAGGTGAGACACAGACGGGTGCGACCTTGCATTACATGGTCGAGAAGCCGGATGCTGGCGATATCGTGGCCCAGCAAGCGGTTCCCATTTTGCCTGACGATACGGCCTTTGAGGTGTTCAACAAAGTGTGTGTTGCTGCTGAGATCGCCTTGAATGAGGTGCTTCCGAGTTTATTGGCGGGGACGGCGCCTCGCCTAAAGAATGATTTGAGTCGGGGTGGGTATTTTGGCGGACGCAAGGCCGAGGACGGTCGTATTGATCTTTCCCAAAGCACTCAACAGATTTATAACCTAATTCGTGCTGTGGCGCCGCCTTACCCGGGCGCCTACCTAGATTCCCCGGGACAGCCCAATCTATGGATTGACGGGGCGCAGCCAGTACGAGACGGCGAAACTCGAAGTATTTTGGAGCGGCATGCCCTTCGCAAGGAGGGACCTTTGACGCGCTGGCAAGGGCAGAGCTATTTGCGAGGCTCGGATGGCGCTTGGCTACGCTTGAAGCTTCGAAAATAAAGCAATTGCGCCCTATGAGAGAATTCGCCCTATGAAAAAAGTACTCATACTCGGCATCAATGGCTTTATCGGCCATCACTTAAGCAATCGCATTCTGGCGACGACCGATTGGCATGTCTATGGCATGGACATGCAATCGGATCGGGTGAAAGAGCATCTAGGCAATCCGCGGTTTCATTTCTTTGAAGGTGATATCACCATCAACAAGGAATGGATTGAATACCATGTCCGAAAATGCGATGTGGTCCTGCCCCTGGTCGCCATTGCAACGCCAGCGACTTATGTCCGCGAACCTTTGCGAGTTTTCGAGTTAGACTTTGAAGCTAACCTGCCCATCGTTCGCCATGCAGTCAAGTATAAAAAACGTGTGATATTCCCCTCGACCTCTGAGGTGTACGGGATGAGTAGCGACGTTGAGTTCGATCCTGAGAACTCTTCGCTGGTCTATGGTCCGATCAACAAGCCGCGCTGGATTTATGCTTGCGCCAAACAATTGATGGACCGGGTCATTGCTGCCTACGGTCAGCAAGAAGGTTTGGACTACACATTGTTCCGTCCCTTTAATTGGATTGGTGCGGGGCTAGATTCAATTAATACCCCCAAGGAAGGCTCATCTCGGGTGATCACCCAGTTCTTGGGCCATATCGTGCGGGGAGAGCCGATTAAGTTGGTGGATGGTGGCGCGCAAAAACGTGCATTCACTTATGTGGACGACGGCATTGCTGCACTTGTGAAAATCATCGCCAATGAGGGTGGTATTGCGAGCGGCAAAATTTATAACATCGGTAACCCGGTCAACAATTACTCGATTCGAGAGCTGGCGCAAATGATGCTTGCTTTGGCAGCTCAGTATCCTGAGTACCGCGACAATGCGGCTAAAGTGCAGATGATCGAAACGTCGTCGGGTCAGTACTACGGTGAGGGTTATCAAGACGTTCAGAACCGGGTGCCAAAGATCACCAATACCATGAGCGATCTGAACTGGAAGCCTGAGTTCAATATGGAGCAAGCACTTAAAGGCATTTTTGATGCCTATAAAGACCAGGTGGTCGAGGCTCGCAACTTAATCGATTAAATCTCTCGCCCGCTAATGCGTGCAGGTGGCATGCCCGTGCATATTGCGCTTAAAGTAGATGTGGATACGTTGAGGGGGACCCGCGAGGGCACCCCCAATCTGTATCGTCTACTCGACCAGTTGAAAATCCGCGCGACGTTTTTGTTTAGTGTGGGGCCTGATCACACGGGCCGCGCGATTAAGCGAGCCTTGCGCCCCGGTTTTTTCTCAAAGGTGCAGCGCACTTCGGTGCTCGAGCACTATGGTTTGAAGACCCTGCTCTATGGCACCTTGTTGCCTGGGCCAGATATTGGTCGCGAAGGGGCCGAGATCATCCGAGAAGCTGCGCGTAGCGGCCATGAAGTGGGCGTACATTGCTGGGATCATGTTTTGTGGCAAGACAATGTTGCTACTAAAGACCCGGAGTGGACTCAAAAGCAAATGCGCTTGGCGCATGATCGGCTTGGCGACATACTGGGCCGAGCACCGCAAACGCATGGCGCGGCTGGGTGGCAAATGAATGATGCTGCACTGGCCTTTGAGCAAACGCTTGGTTATCGGTATGCGTCAGATTCTCGGGGCACATCGGCTTTTACGCCGGTCGTAAATGGGCGTGTTTTAAGCTGTATTCAGATGCCGACAACATTACCGACTTTTGATGAGTTGATTGGTCTTAACGGTGTGACTGAGCAGAGCGTTGCCGTACCCTTACTTGCTCAGACTGAAGCTCGCGACCGCGATCATGTGTTTACCTTGCACAGTGAGCTTGAAGGGCAGAAACTCTTGCCCTACTTTGAAGTTTTGTTGCGCGGCTGGTTAGCGCAAGGATACAGCTTGGGGTCAATGGCTGAGCAGGCTGAACGGATTGATCGCAGTAAGTTGCCTAAGGGGCGGGTGGTGATGGGGGAGCTTGCTGGGCGGTCTGGGTTACTTGCATTGCAAAGCGTTTAGGGGTGGGAAGCTAACTCTTGCGCTAGCCGAGCAGACTGGGGTGGTTGCCAAAGACACTTAGTCCTCGAGACCGGCTTGCTATGTATCTTGCTCGGTTTCAAAGTTGGTAGGGTTCCGCGCTCCCTTCGGCATTGTTATCACCGGTAATACAGGGTTAAACTTTACGCCATTGTAGTAAAAATCCTGCGATGGTCTAGCAGCCCAAATCACCTGTTAACGATTTCAGCGAGAAGGTCGGTGGTGGCAAGGCCATCGTTGATCTAGCCATTGCGATCGTCAGAAACACTCCAATCGGGCCACATCGAACTGTTCCATTCTAAGCGGAATCCAGGCAGTAACCAATTCTCAAAGTATTCATCTAGGAGCCGAGATTCGGCCGGGTCCGACAGGCTCTTGGCCACGCAAAAAATAGTTTCGTATTTTTTTAGCCTAAGTTCGGTAGATGGATCGTGTTTTAGTGATTGCGTAATAAACCAAGTTAACTTTCCAAAAGCGGTTCCGACAACAGGACTGAGGAAGTCG
>JAYVKZ010000092.1:0-11654 GCA_043767985.1 Betaproteobacteria bacterium | reverse complement strand
GTTTTTTGACAAACTCGACCACAGCATCGACATCGCGCATCGCTTCTTCCGTTCCAGCAAACGGCGCACTGTCCTTAGCCGGTTTATCCATTTGAGAAGGCCGGGTAGATTGGCCATAACCGCGCACATCAAGGAGATACACATCGTAGCCGCGCTGGGCGATGTAATCCATCCAGGACAGGCCATCCAACTTCAAATCAAATGCTGTCTCGGATGGGTAGGTAGCACCGTGCACATAGATCAAAGTTTTGTCGGGCGAGAAGTTTGTTACTCCTGCAGGGCGTTTGTTGCGCACGTAAATGGCAATGCCCGGCTCGCTTGGCACGCGAAATTCCGCCATGACGATATTTTGCAAGGGTGCGGCGGGCGAGGCCGAGCCGCCAGATGGGCTCGCGCAGCCTGAGGCGAAAAGCAAAAGTGCGCACCACAAAAATACTTGTTTAAACATGTTCAGCTGACCTATTGAGGCTGACCGCAAAGGGCCGTTAGTAAGAAGAATATACAACAGACTAAATGTCTAACAGGCATCATCATTCCGATTTCAAAGTTCATGCAAAACGCGTCGTTTATGGTGTCGTTTTCCGGGCAGGGAAACGGCGGGTGACGGGCTGGGTTAAAGGTACATCCAAGGCGAATGTGAATTGAAACCAGGCGACCTCAAAGTCTCGCGACTCCGATATATTGATCAAAACTATCGAAAGCGGTGCTTGCCGCCTTACAAGGAGAGCGATTGTGGTGAAATTGTCAGTCAATGGTAAAACGGTAGAAATTGATGTTGATCCGGACGTACCTCTGATCTACGTCCTGCGTAACGATCTTCGACTCAATGGGCCGAAGTTAGGCTGCGCGCGTGGCCAATGCGGTGCCTGTACGATTCATCTCAACGGCGCTGCGGCACGTGCATGCATGATCCCGGTCAAAGCGGCGGTCGGTCTGCAGATTGTGACGCTAGAAGGGCTAGGAACGCCAGATAAACCTCATCCTTTGCAAACCGCCTTCATCAGCGAGCAAGCCCTGCAATGCGGCTATTGCACGAGTGGGCAGATCATGCAGGCGGCGGCGCTGCTCTCAAGCAAAACGAAGATCACCGAGGCCGAAGTACGCTCCCACATGAACGCCAATCTTTGCCGTTGTGGCTGCCAGCCGCGCATGATTCGCGCAGTGCTTAAAGCTGCCGGTCAGGAGGCTTGAACGTGATGAAAAATTCAATGAACACTCCAGGAAAAACCTCACCCTTATCGATCACTCGTCGACAATTTGGGCTGGGTCTAGCGGCCGGGGTCGCTGGCCTGACCATTCGCTTCGATATTGCGGAGGCGCAGCAAGGCGCGGCGTCCGCCGATCTGCCGGTGATGATTCGCGCGAATCCTAATCTCAATGCTTGGATCCGTATCGCACCGGACGGCACCATCACTGTCTTCACTGGTCGGGTGGAGCTGGGTCAAGGCTGCTTGACGGCGATGCGTCAGATTGCTGCCGAGGAGTTGGAGGTCTCCCCTGCGAGTCTTGCGCTGATCTCGGGTGACACTGCGCTCACGCCTAATGAGGGTGTGACCTCGGGTTCCTTCGCCATCAAACAAGGCGGGGCGGCCTTGGGCCATGCCTGTGCCGATGCACGTAGTACCTTGGTGGCGGCTGCCGCACAAGTCTGGATGGTTGACGCTGCCTCCCTCAAAGTCGACAACGGCATGATTCTTGCGCCGAACGGCTCGAAGATGAGCTATGGTGATGCGGCCTCGAAAGTTTCCTTGAATCGACCTGTCGATCCGGCTGCTCGTAGGCGACCTGCCAGTCAACAAAAAGTCGTGGGCACCTCCTACCCGCGTGTCGATATACCCGCCAAAGTGTTCGGCCAAGAGGTCTTTATTCATGACATGCGCCCGGCGGGCATGTTGTTTGGTGCTGTGGCTCGCCCGCCTACCTATGCGGCGCGCTTGATTGCCGTCGATCTGGCGCCGATAAAGGCCATGCCGGGTGTGGTGGAGGTGGTTCGGGATGGTTCGTTTCTTGGTGTGATCGCCCGCCGCGAGGAGCAGGCCCGCGCTGCGGCTGAGCGGCTGACAAGTTCGGCGCGTTGGGATAAGGGTGCGGCCTTGTTTGGCGGGAAAGGCGTTTTCGATCATTTGCTCAATGTCCCGTCGGAAGTGAAGGTGATCCATGAAGTGAAGGCCCTCACCGCCTCACCCGCGCTTGCCAACACTCATCAGGCTGAATACCGTCGCGCCTTCCAAGCCCATGCCTCGATTGGCGCAAGTTGCGCACTGGCGCATTGGGTGGATAACAAGCTCACGGTCTGGTCGCACACTCAGGGGCCGTTCCCTTTACGTGACCATATGGCCAAAGGCTTGAAAGTTGCGCCTGCGTCGATTCGCGTGATTCACGCGCAAGGGGCTGGCTGCTATGGTCATAATGGTGCTGATGATGTGGCATTCGATGCCGCGCTACTGGCTCGCGCCGTACCCGGCCGTCCGGTGCGCGTGCACTGGGCGCATGAGGAAGAAATGGCCTGGGAGCCTTGGGGCTCAGCGATGGTCGTACGGCTTGAAGCCGGTGTGGCAAGCGATGGCCGGATTGATGCCTGGAACCACGATGTTTGGTCGTTCCCTCACTCGACGCGACCAGGCCCGAGTGGCGGTATGGATGGCTGCAATTTACGTTCGGCTTGGTACTTGGCCGAGCCTCTTAAAGCCTCGAAGGCCCTCGATGGCGCCTTACCTAATGGTGCCGCTGGGCGAAACGCGGTGCCGATTTATGCCGCAGCCAATCAGCGGGTCACCACCCACTATCACACTGAGATGCCCATTCGTACCTCGGCGCTCAGAACCCTAGGCGGCTTCTTTAACGCCGTCTCGGCGGAGATGTTTATCGATGAGTTGGCCGCGATGGCCAAGCTTGATCCAGTGAGCTTTCGGCTGCGCAACGTCAAAGACGAACGCTTGGTGGCGGTGTTAAAGAAAGCCGTCGAGATCTCTGGGTGGACCCCAACACCAGTGCAAGTCCGTAAACCCTTGACGCGCGAGATGAGCGGCTTTGGCGTGGGGCTGTCGCGCTATAAAAATCAGGATTCCTATGTGGCCGTCGTGGCTGAAGTCAAAGTAGATACCGCCAGTGGTGCTGTCAAAGTCGCGAGACTTTGGAGTGCGACGGATACCGGCCGCGCAATTAGCCCAGATGGTGTGATTAACCAAATTGAAGGCGGCATGGTGCAGGCCACCAGCTGGATTTTGATTGAAGCAGGCCGCTTCGATGAGGGCATCATGCGCTCAGTGGATTACGCCGAGTATCCTATTCTGGACTATATCGATACGCCTCGTATGCAAAGCTTTCTCATTGACCGGCCACAATTGCCGTCACTAGGCGCAGGTGAGGGTAGTCAGGCACCCGCTGGGGCAGCGATTGCTAACGCTATTTTCGCGGCAACGGGGCGGCGTATTAGCGAGGTGCCGTTTACGAAAGAGCGCGTTTTGGTTGCGATGAAAGGCGCCGCATAGCTAATGGCTAAAACCTTGCTGGTCTTCGAAAGCGAGTTGCATGATGGCGAGCATATTGACTTAGTCCATTGACTAAGTCATAAAAATCTGCCATCCTTCACTTTCTCCAAAACCGTGCCAACAGGTAGGTATGACTGTCTTAATCAACGTCCACGAAGCAAAAACTCGTTTTTCTCAGCTTCTTGAGCAAGCTCACGCAGGGCAGGAAATCATCCTGGCGAAAGCTGGAAAGCCCTATGCGCGAATGGTGCCGCTGGCGGTTGAATCCCCTAGGCGAAAGCCCGGACGATTAAAGATTGTCGTGGGTGACGCTTTTTTCGAACCCTTGCCCGACGATGAACTAGCAGGGTGGGGCGAGGCTTTTGAATGAAGTTGTTGCTCGACACGCATACGCTGTTGTGGTGGTGGAGTGATGATTCGAACTTATCTGCAACCGCAAGAAAGGCCATTGCAAACGACGCCAACACGGTTTTGGTCAGCGCCGCCAGCACCTGGGAAATTGCGATTAAGTATCGAATCGGAAAACTACCTGAGGGGGCTGAAGCCTTGAATCGCTTTGGCGAGTTGGTCGCGGCCGACGGCTTTACTCATTTGCAAATTAACTATTTGCATGCGATTCGCTCCGGCGGGCTGGCGGTAAATCATAAAGATCCTTTTGATCGAATGCTCGCGGCACAGGCCGACATTGAGAACGCGACCTTGGTTAGTATTGATCCGGCTTTCAAAGCGTTCCGCACCAAAATTCTATGGTGATCAATGATCGAGGCTTGGAGCGCACTAATGTTGCTCGCTGATGAAGCGCTTGGTTAGATCAACGGGTTAGTCGACTTAAGGAGTGGATATCGACTAAAGTCACGATCAGCGCTCCAAAACTCTTTGATCTCATGCAATAGACAAAGCGCTGCGATTCGAGCGTCGTGAACTTGTGGCCCGAGTACTTTTCCTGCCAGTAATTGTGGCCTGAGCGTATCCCAGTAAGCGGCCGTTTCGCCCAACATGATCAAGCTTTTGGATGCAAACCAAGCTTTGAGCTGCGTGATCGCCTCTTCAGTCGTTGAGGGAGGGTTGTATATCTTGGGGTGGGTCACGATCGAATAAAATTCATGAATACAGGGCCAAGGGATCGCCCAGTTCTGTCTTCCCTCCGCTAAACTTTGTACGCGTGAACTGGCCGCTTGGTGAAACGGAGAATCTTCGCGATGGGCGTAAACGAGGATATTGGTGTCGACGGCGATCAACGATGGCCGTCCGCATACGACAATTCAATAAGTTGAGCGGGGCTCAGATGCTGCACGCCTTTCTGCAAGCCTTTACCTTTCACACTTGCACGTTCTAGTTTGAAGGCTTGGTCTTTCTTAGCACTTTCTTCAATCACTTTTCGAAGTCCTGTAATCACAAGCTCTCTGACCGTCGTGTTGCGCTGCGCCGCAAGCCGCCGGGCTTGATCCAAAAGAGGCGGGGGCATGTCAAACGTCGTTTTCATCGATAACCTTAGGCTGTACTGCTAGAATTCTAAAATGATACTGCTAGCAGTATTTTTGTCAATCGCTGAGCTCCTCTGAGTTATGATAACGAATCGCTTTGTAGAATGGAGTTAGACGTGCGGGAGCTTGGCATGAGCAAGAATTCGGTGGTTTATCAACATCTCGGCACGTGCTGTACATCGCCTTTGGCTGATGCTGGCGAGGGTGAAGTTCAAAGGGTTCATCATCATCGACGAGACTTTCTCTCAAGACTCGGAGCAGTAGGACTCGCCACCCAGGGAGTTGGAGCCCGGGCACAAACTACACCATTGGCGCCGACTGTGGCAGCACCACACCGCATTGATATCCATCATCATTTTTCGCCACCCCAATGGATCGCAGAAGTGAAGAATCGAGAGCTTCTGCAGCGAGCCAATGCGCAGTGGACACCAGCCCGCTCGATTGAGGATATGGACGAGGCCGGAGTCGCTAGCGCGATGCTATCGATCACCAATCCCGGTCTGTGGTTTGGTGATCGGCAAGTCACCAACCGGTTGGTGCGTGAATGTAATGAGTACGGCGCTCATTTAGTACAACGTTACCCGAAGCGCTTTGGCTTGTTTGCGGCGATGCCTTTGCCCGATGTTGAGGCCTCACTACGCGAGATTGACTATGCTTACGATACTCTGAAAGCGGACGGGGTTCACTTGTTCACCAGCTATGGTGATGTGTGGCTGGGAGATAAGTCTTTCATGCCAGTGATGGAGGCTTTGAATCATCGCAAGGCGGTGGTCCATGTCCATCCCACGGCTGCCAATTGTTGCAAGAATCTTGTGCCCGATGTGCCGCCTGGCATTATGGAATATGGCACCGATACGACACGCGCGATCCTTGGCGTGCTGTTCAGTGGTACCGCAGCGAGGTTCCCGAATATTCGCTTCATCTGGTCGCATGCAGGGGGTACAGCACCTTTTCTTGTCGGTCGTATTGAACGAGGCGCTCTGTCATTGAAAGGGCGCGAGACCCGTCTGCCACAAGGCGTCGTGCATGAGCTGAAGAAGTTTTATTACGATTTAGCAGGAGCAACAACTAGCGGGGCAGTCTCTTCGTTATTGCAACTGGTGACTTCGGAGCGAGTGCTCTTCGGCACTGATTTTCCACCTGCGGGTCCGAGCCTAGAGGTGGTCCGCAGTTTGAGTGCTTTGGGGTTTAGTGCAACTGAGTTACGCGCCATCGAGCGCGACAATGCCCTTAGATTGATACCGCGATTGAGCTAAAAGAACGCCATTGTCCGAACCTCAATACTCTCCCGCTTAAGCGCATCGGCAGGAGTATTTGGATCTTCAAACGCGCTATGCCCCATAAAGCGAGCTCGCCCATCAGTTTCGGAGTCGTAAGTCTTCAAAAGTAGCGCTTGCGTCGGCTCCATTTTTGGGAAGTAGTACCAACGATGGGCGGGCGAATAGCGCATCACGTAAATTTCACCGGTGCGTTCGCGATACTTCAGATCCATCCTTAGCATGTCTTCATCGGCATCGGTGGTGGCATCGCACATGGCGAGCGGTAGTTCATCCACGCGGCGAAAAAGCGGCTTCCACACGTTATAGAAGGCGACACGATTTTCGAGAAGTGCGTCGGCCTCAGCGGGGAGTAAATCTCGAACGCGCTGAGGCCCGGACTTCACCGTGTAGTCGCTGTGCACCAACATGACGGCAGGTCGCTGAACGGTGGTTTGTACCTTAAGATCTGCGGGAAGCCTTTTACGGATGGTGTGATCAAAAACTTCAACCCGCTTTGCACCCGTATGTGCCTTGACGAAGGCAACGATCTGGGCATAGAAGGCACTTTTAACGGCATCGTCATTATCAAACTGCTCGAACTTGGCTTCGAAGGGCTTTAACTCAAAACCCTCACGATCCAGCGAGAATTGATTCACTCTCGGCCACGCGTCGTAAATCTTTACTTCTTGGGTGTCAGTGCCCGGTGGATTGAGATCCACCGGCGTATCCGGCTCATAGAAGTAATAGTCCGGCGGACGGCCATTGTCCACAGAGTAATTCATCGTTGATTTTACGAAGGCCAGTGTTTCGGTAGGATCTTTTATCAACGTCGCCTCCTGCATCATGCGGCTCAGTTCGCCATCTGGCGAGCCGATCTACATGTGTTATGCAGCCTTTGAAAGTGTGAAGCCAGGGCCAACATAGGTGTTGTCCCAGCAGGGAAGTTTTTCAATGTTTTGCGTCATCCAACGTTTGAGATTGGGGTGACCCGCGAGTGGTAGTTCTTGGTATGGGTGAAGATGCATCGGTGCTGCGACCACGATATCGGCAAGGGTTACGCTCGAACCCGCCAGCCACTCACTCTTGGCTAGGCGCGCATTAAGGATACCCGCGAGCTTGTTGAAGTTGTCGGTCTGAGCTTGCAATACGGCTGGGTCGGGCTGGCCGCTAAGTAAGGGCTTGACGCAATTTTCAACCAGGTATACATAGGTGCTTGGGAACCAACTTGAGGACTCCCAAAGCAACCAACGATTGATGTCCGAACGCACTTTCAGGTCGGTGGGATAGAAGGCGGTCTTGCCGTATTTATCAGCAGCATAGGTCAGGATGGCATTAGATTCCCAGAGCACAAAATCTCCGTCGACCATGGAAGGCATCGAAGCATTGGGGTTAATAGCCATATAGGAGGCGGATTTTTGCTCACCGGTGAAGTAGTCAATATGCACTCGTTCGTATGGAACGTTCATCAGTTGCAAGCCTGCCAAGACTTTGCGGCAATTGACGGTGATGGGATCGGCATAAATTTTCATTGAGACTCCTCCGGGGCGTTGCCCGCTTGTGTTGAAACGCTTGGGACTACTTTCCTTGTTTACGAACTTGATACTCAATAGAAAAGTGAGGGCATCGTATGATTCAAAGCGATACAACAGGCTGATTGCAAACGGTTGGTTCTTGAAGTGGAAACGATGAATATTTCGACCGATATGTTGCGGGCTTTTGTAAAGGTTGCCGACCGGCTCAGTGTGAGTTCTGCGGCGATCGATTTAGGTGTGGGCAAGGGTGTCGTGAGTAAACGACTGGCTCAGCTTGAAGAGGCTGTGAAGGCCACTTTGTTGACCCGAAATAGTCGCAAGCTTGCTCTTACGCCTGCGGGTCAGGTTTATATAGAATTTGCTCGGCGGGCAATTGATGCAGTGCAACTCGCGGACGAAGGCCTACGTGCCTTACGTAGCGAGCCGACCGGGCAGATTCGGGTGACGGCGCCTGTGTCTTGGGGCTTTCGAGCCTTGGGCAAGGCCATACCGGACTTTCTGGCCAGATACCCTGAGATTGAGATCGAACTGATATTACAGGATCGCATGCTCGACATTGCTAGTGAAAAGATTGATATTGGCCTGAGAATGACAGCGGTTCCTGCGCCCGATCTAGTGTCCATTCCGATCGCAAAACTAAACTGGCTAATTTGCGCCTCTCCGCAGTATTTGGCGACCTCCGGCGAGCCACATTCTCCGCGTGATCTAGAGCATCACCAGTGTATGAATTACTGGAGTGCACAGTCTGATGATGCCTGGCACTTGCGGCGCAACGAGGAGGATTTGAAGATTCGGGTTCGCAATCGATATCGAGCCAATAATCCCGAGGTGATCGTGGACGCTGCGGTGGAAGGCCAGGGCATCGCTTTGCTGCCGCTCTATTGCTGTCGAGAGCAAATCGCGGATGGTCGCCTACAGCCGATCTTGAAAGACTGGTCCCCTTTGACAAAGTTTGGGCATCAAGTAACCGCAGTGATCGCACCTGACCGCATTGGATTTTCGCGCAATCAAGCCTTCTTGCAGTTTTTGAAGGAGCACTTTGGCGCTGAAGCCTGAGCTATTTCGCTTCTTCCGGCGTGCCGCCGAGAGCGATAATCATTTGCCGCACGTCCTGGCGCATTGCTTCTAAAGCCGCTTCATCGCTGCCGCGCATCACTAAGGTAGTTCCATATTGATCATTGCGGTGAAACGGGTAACTACCCAGATCGATATGCGGGTACTTGTCTTGAATTTCTCCGAGTCGCCGCGCCACATGGCTTTCTGGCAAATAGGCCGTGACCGAAAGCGATTGAATCGTCACGCCACGGCGCAATTGGCCTTCTAAGGAGCCCACCATGGCTTGCATCACCTGAGGAATGCCCGCCATGACATACACGTTTTCGATGTAAAAGCCATGCGGACCGAGCGGGTTCCTGATTAAGCCACCACCTTTGGGAATACGTGCCATACGCATACGCATCTCCATGATATCGGGTGGCGATTCCCGGCGGCGCAAAATCTCGGCAATTTCTTCATTGATCACGAGTGGCACACCAAATGCTTTGGCAATACAGTCGGCCGTGATGTCATCATGAGTCGGGCCGATACCGCCGGTCGTGAAAACGTAATCGTAGCGCTTGCGCAGAGCATTTACCGCTGTAACAATCTCAGCCTCGATGTCGGGCACTACTCGGGTTTCGCGTATTTGAATGCCGTACTCGTTAAGCTTTTTCGCCAGGTAAGCCAAATTGGTATCTTGGGTTCGACCGGACAAAATTTCGTTGCCGATAATGAGTACGGCGGCACTGACGTGCTGAGGAGTGGAAGACATAGGCGTGAAAAGCGGTCCGTAGGAGTGAAAGGCGGTGACAGCAATCGTACCATTCAACTCGTGTCATTAGTTGTCGGCTAAATTCAATAATTAAGGAGAAAATCTTGCGTGATCTAAAAGGTAAAGTGGCATGGGTTACGGGAGCCGGTTCGGGGATTGGTGCGGCGTCGGCTCTGGCGTATGGCGCAGCAGGCATGCGGGTGATTTTGTCGGGACGCCGAGAGAAGGAACTTCAGCTCGTCGCCGATCAAATTGTGGCCAAGGGTGGTCAGGCTCGGCTCGCGCCTTTGGATGTCACTGATGCGCAAGCGGCGCAAGGGGTGGCCGACAGTATTGTGAAGCTCGAAGGCCGACTCGATGTACTGGTGAATAGTGCGGGTGTCAATGTCGTTAAGCGCAATTGGAAACATCTGTCAGGAGGCGATTGGAATCAGGTCGTCAACATCGACTTGAATGGTGCATTTTATTGCTGTCATGCAGTGCTGCCCTTGCTGCGCAAGCAAGGTGATGGCCTGATCATCAATATTTCCTCCTGGGCGGGGCGACATGTCAGCACCTTAACAGGGCCGGCCTATAGTGCCGCCAAGTTTGGGCTCAACGCGATGACTGAAAGCTTAAATATTGAGGAAGGCATCCATGGCATTCGCGCGACAGCGGTGTGCCCCGGTGAGGTCGCCACCCCCATCTTGGATAAACGACCCATTCCTGTGTCGGCGGAGGATCGCGCGAAGATGGTTCAGTCTCAGGACTGTGGCGAGCTGATGCTGTTCTTGGCGCGCATGCCGGTGCATGTCTGCATTAACGATGTCACCATCAGCCCCACCTGGAATCGTGGTTACGTGGCCCAAGCTCAGGCCATTCCTGGCTGAACCCAAAACTGCTCGGAGCGAGGTCGCTTGCTTAGTTCACAGTAGCACCCGAGTCTTTGACGACCTTGCCCCAGCGCACAATCTCCGATTTGATGAAGCTATCGAGTTGCTCCGGGGTGGAGCCGACGATCTCATAGCCCGCTGCTTCGATGCGCGCTTTTACCTCTGGCGCGCGCATGGCTTTGATAATTTCCGCATTGAGTTTTTGAATAATCGGGGCAGGGGTGGCTGCTGCCGCCAAGACCGCATACCATACCGATACATCAAAGTTCTTGACGCCTTGTTCGTGGACGGTCGGCACGTCGGGGAGTACCTTAGACCTTGTGAGCGTTGTGACTGCAATGGCCCGAAACTTACCCGCCTGAATTTGCGGCAAAGAGGAGGACAATGAGTCGAACATAAAGTCGACCTCCTGACCCAGCAAACCGATGATGGCTGGGCCGCTGCCTTTGTAGGGCACATGGGTCATCTCCAAGCCCACCACCGACTTGAAATACTCGACCGAAAGATGGCTGGTATTACCAGGGCCGGCCGAGGCAAAATTGAGTTTCCCAGGGTTAGCCTTGGCTGTCTTGATCAAATCGCTGATGGAGCGGATTGCGGACTGCGCGGGTACCACCACGACTAATGGCAAGGTCGCCGCCAAGGTAATCGAGGCGAAGTCCTTGACTGTGTCATAGGGCAGCTTCGGCATCAAAGTGGCGTTGATCGCATGAGCCGACAACATCATGATGATGCTTTGTCCGTCGGGCTGCGACTTGGCGATCATGTCGGCCGCAATGGTGGTTCCGCCACCCGGTTTGAAATCGATAAAGACCGATTGCCCAAGGTTCTTACTCATTTCGACCACAATCGGCCGCGCGAGGATTTCGGAACTGCCGCCAGGAGGGTAGGGCATGATGAATCTAATCGGCTTGGACGGGTAGGCTTGGGCCTGTGCGTTTGCGCTGCCTAAGGCCCCTGTGAAGGCACCCACGCTAGCAGCAGCAACAAGTAGTTTACGGCGGGAGGGCATGGGTTCTCCAAGGGTTCAACTGAAATGCAATGGCCCGGGGCCGCGTTTGGTGTGGCGCTGACGCCTCAGGCCTAGGGTAACGTGAATCTTTGCTCGAGGTAGCCAGTAGCCTCAAAATTGAATCTAGCCTCGCCTAGACCTCTCAAGAATTGTTAAAACATGCCACAACTTCCCGGCTGGGCGCCTTGCATCTC
>JAYVKZ010000091.1:0-10097 GCA_043767985.1 Betaproteobacteria bacterium | reverse complement strand
CGAAACTCGAGAAAAGGCTGAAGGAGTCCAAATGGTTACCGTATATAGAATATGTATCGAAAAACTAGTTTGCCAAAGTGGAAGTTGTGGCGCTTGAATCATGCAGTGTAGCAAGCGCTGATCGGTAGGTGTGAATTTTGTAAATTCTGCTAAAATCGCTTGCTTCTAGACTTACTTTTTGTGAATTTATTCTTGAAAATTTTACCTTAGGTGCGTTAAATGCTCAGCGTGACACTTTCCAGCAAAGGGCAATTGGTGATTCCAAAAGAGGTTCGAAAATCAGTGAGCCTTGAAGAAGGTGATCGACTTTCGGTGAGCGTCATTAGTGGCGAAATCCGGCTGCGTCGTATTGAGCCCGCTTCTCCAGTGACGCTGGAGCAGGTCGCTGGTTGCTTGGGCAAGCTGGGCCGGAAAAGTATCAGTGAAGAAACTTTGAAGATTGTGATTAAAGAGCGGCTAAAAGCGCGGCTTAGTACCTAGAAGTTCATGCCCCCAACGGTTTCTCCCACGATGGTGTCTATCGACACAAATGTGTTGGCCCGCTTATTATTAGGGGACGACGCAGCTCAACTCTTAAGAGTTAAGGCGCTGTTTCGAAAAAAGGAAACTTATACAGCCTCAGTCACAGTGATGCTGGAGCTCGTATGGGTACTCGATGCGTATGAGTGCACTCGCGAAGAAATTTGTGGAGGGCTTGAGCTTTTGCTGGGATTACCCAATTTCAAGCCTGCTCATCTTCCTGAGCTTCGACTTGCCTTGTCGTGGTTTGAGCAAGGCATGGATTTTGCCGACTCACTGCATCTCGCCCTGAGCTTCGACAGCAACTCAATGCTCACTTTTGACCGGAAGTTTGTCAAGCTTGCTCGAAAGTTGCGTGCTGGTCATCTAGTTTTGGAAGTGCCAGGTCGAATCTAGATTTTCCCAACCTGCGCGCGACCACTCAAGGCCTTTTCCAGTCGCCGATCCGGAATCAACCACATGAGCGCTACCGCGACGTAGATCGTCTGAGCAACCCATTGGTTCAAAAACGTTGAAGCAATGCCAAAGAAGTAGAGCACCATCATCGTAATAATGATGGCGATCACGCCATCACTAAACGCTTCCAGACGGCCTTTGCCCATAACGCTAGCTCCTCACTCAATTGCTTTGACGATATCCTCAATCACTTTCTTGGCATCGCCAAATACCATCATGGTCTTGTCCATATAGAAAAGCTCGTTATCCAAACCAGCATAGCCCGAGGCCATGGAGCGTTTGTTCACGATGACGGTTTTTGCTTTGTAAGCTTCGAGAATCGGCATGCCGTAAATAACGCTGCCTTTGACATGGGCAGCAGGATTAACAACGTCATTGGCCCCCAAAATAATGGCAACATCGGTTTGACCAAACTCGCCGTTGATGTCTTCCATTTCATGCACTTGGTCGTAGGGCACTTCGGCCTCGGCCAACAGCACATTCATATGGCCCGGCATACGGCCTGCTACGGGATGAATCGCGTAGCGCACAGAGATGCCCTTGGCTGTGAGTTTTAGCGCCAGTTCTTTGACCGCATGTTGAGCGCGTGCCACGGCGAGACCGTAGCCAGGAACAATCACCACACTCTCCGCATTCCCTAAAATAAACGCGGCATCGTCGGCTGAGCCGCTCTTCACTGGACGTTGCGCCTGAGCGCCTGCGACAGCCGTCGTCGCCTCACCGCCAAAGCCACCTAGAATGACATTAAAGAAGGAGCGATTCATCGCCTTACACATGATGTAGGACAGAATCGCGCCGGACGAGCCGACCAAGGAACCGGCGATGATCAGCATGCTGTTGTTCAGTGAAAAGCCAATCCCTGCTGCCGCCCAACCAGAGTAACTGTTGAGCATCGACACCACGACCGGCATATCGGCGCCCCCAATCGGGATGATGATGAGCACACCCATCACAAAGCTCAATGCCAACATCAACCAGAATGCTGTTTGATTTTCGGTCAGTGCGTAGGCAATGCCGAGCGCAATTGTCAGTAAGCCCAACACCAGATTGATCATGTGTTGACCAGAGAACTGGACGGGCGCGCCCTGGAATAAGCGGAATTTATATTTCCCGGAAAGCTTCCCAAAAGCAATGACCGAGCCGCTAAAGGTAATGGCGCCAATCGCAGCACCTAAGAACAGCTCGAGCCGGTTGCCCGCAGGAATGGGTTGGCCTTTGGGAGTGATACCAAAAGCAAAGGGTTCAACCACGGCCGCAATCGCGATAAACACTGCAGCCAAGCCGATCATGCTGTGCATGAAGGCCACTAGCTCAGGCATTTTGGTCATTTCAACCCGCTTGGCCATGATCGTACCTGCGGTGCCGCCGACCAATAGGCCGCCCAGCACGTAAACCATGCCTTGGCCCGCTCCGCCGGAGAGCTTGACGATCAGTGCCGCGGTTGTGAGCACGGCAATGGTCATGCCGATCATGCCAAATAGATTGCCCCGTAGAGAGGTCGTGGGATGGCTGAGGCCTTTCAGTGCTTGAATGAAGCAAACACTAGCGACCAGGTAAAGCAAAGTAACGAGATTCATGGACATGTTCTTCTCCCTTACTTCGCTGGCTTGGCCGCAGCCGGTGTTTTCTTCTTGAACATTTCAAGCATGCGGCGCGTCACCAAGAAGCCACCAAAGACGTTGACTGCGGCGAGAGCCACCGCCAGTACGCCCATCGTTTTGGCGAAGCCACCCTCGGTGAGCGCAGCCGCCAGCATGGCGCCGACGATCACAATCGCCGAGATCGCATTGGTTACCGCCATGAGGGGTGTGTGAAGGGCCGGGGTGACGGTCCAGACCACGTGATAGCCCACATAGATGGCGAGCACAAAGATAATGAGGTTAGTAATTGTGGGACTAATGAGTTCCATAGTGACTCCGGGTATTTTTCTGATCGAGGTTTTCTGATTAGGCTTTTAAAACCGTGCCGTCGCGGCACATCAAGCAGGCGGCGACGATATCGTCTTCCATGTCGACATGGAACTTGGCCTCCTTGTCGATCACCAGCTTCAGGAAATCTTGTACATTGCGAGCGTAAAGTGCAGACGCATCTGCCCCCAGCATCGCGGGCAAGTTGGTTTCACCCACCAAGTGCACGCCAAATTTGGTGACGGTTTTGTCGGTTTCCGTGAGGGGGCAATTGCCGCCCACCCCACCAGGACCGCGACCAGCAGCGATATCCACAATGACCGAGCCAGGCTTCATGGATTTGACCATGTCCTCGGATATTAAAGTCGGTGCAGGACGACCCGGGATCAAGGCGGTTGCGATCACCACATCGGCCTGCGCGACGCGTTTGGCGACTTCGATTTTTTGACGATCCAACCAGCTTTGTGGCATGGGTCGGGCATAGCCGCCGACGCCTTCTGCGGCCTCTTTCTCCTCCGCGGTTTCGTAAGGTACGTCAATAAACTTGCCGCCAAGAGACTCCACTTGCTCTTTGACTGAAGGACGAACATCCGACGCTTCGATCACCGCGCCCAAGCGCTTGGCAGTTGCAATCGCTTGCAGGCCCGCCACGCCGACACCCAAGATAACGACCCGCGCCGCCTTGACCGTGCCCGCCGCCGTCATCAGCATTGGGAAAAAGCGTTGATAAATATTGGAGGCCAGAATCACGGCCTTGTAGCCCGCAATATTGGCCTGTGACGACAGCACATCCATGCTCTGAGCACGTGTGGTGCGAGGTGCGGCCTCTAGTGCAAACGCGGTCAAACCGGCGCTCGCTAGTTTCGCCAGACCTTCCTTATCGAAAGGGTTGAGCATGCCCACCAGCACGGCACCCTTACTCATGTGCGCTAATTCGGCATCACTCGGTGAGGTCACTCGCAGAACTAACTCCGCACCCAGTGCCTCAGCCGCAGAACCAATGCTGGCACCAACAGCCATGTAGGCGGCGTCGGTCAGACTGGAGGGTACGCCCGCATGAGTTTGGACGATCACTTGATGGCCTGCAGCGACCAATTTTTTAACGGTTTCGGCTGTGGCCGCGACGCGGGTTTCCCCTGCGCGCGATTCAGCGGGTACGCCGATGCGCATATTTTTTCTCCCTCAAAGCTCCTGGTCTGACTTTATATCACGCTTAATGCCCCAAAATCAGCAAATAGAGGGTTCACTCGACCTGGGTTGAGGCGTTCCTGATCCTGTTAGGCTGGCGGGTGTTGTTGCCTTGCCGAATTCCTAGGACCTTGGAGTTGCGTAAGCTGGAGTTGTCGCGTTGGGGCGAATCTCGCTAAAATGACTGGAAAGAGAACGAGGAATTGATGAGTACCTGTCGTGAGTAAGAAGAGAGTTGTGGTTGGCCTGTCTGGCGGCGTGGATTCTGCCGTATCGGCCCATTTGCTCAAGCAGCAGGGTTATGAGGTGATCGGCGTCTTTATGAAAAATTGGGAAGATGACGACGACTCCGACTATTGCTCTACCCGAGAAGATTGGGTGGACGCGGTTGCCGTTGCCGATCGTTTGGGAATTGAAATTGAAGCGGTTAATTTCGCCTCGGAGTACAAAGACCGTGTGTTCGCGGACTTTTTGCGGGAATACTCGGCGGGCCGCACACCCAACCCAGATGTGCTGTGTAATGCCGAAATTAAGTTCAAAGCCTTTCTCGATCATGCGATGCACTTGGGCGCCGAAAAAATTGCCACCGGCCACTATGCGCGAGTGCGCGAGGTGAAAAATACCGTTGAGAAGGGCGACCGTGGGTCACGCTTCGAACTTTTAAAAGGGCTCGATGACAGCAAGGACCAAAGCTATTTTCTGCACCGGCTCAATCAGGCGCAGTTGAGTAAAGTGTTGTTCCCGGTCGGCGAACTGAGAAAAACCGAGGTCCGTCGCATCGCTTTAGAGATTGAACTGGGCAACGCTAAGAAGAAGGATTCGACCGGTATTTGCTTTATCGGCGAGCGCCCTTTTAGAGAGTTCTTGAATCGCTATTTGCCAACCCAGCCGGGCGCTATCTTTGATGAGCATGGTAGGCAAATTGGCGAGCATGTGGGCCTGTCCTTTTATACCTTGGGGCAACGCAAGGGCATTGGCATCGGTGGGCAAAAGGAAAGTTCGGGCGAACCTTGGTTTGTGGCTCGCAAAGACTTAGAAGCCAATGCCTTGTATGTGGTGCAAGGCCATGCCCATCCCTGGTTACTCTCGAGCCAGCTTGATGCCGATAGTATTACTTGGGTGGCGGGCAATGCGCCTTTTTCCGGTGATGGGCATGTCGCATTGGCGGCCAAAACCCGTTATCGCCAAGTGGACTCCGCCTGCTCTTTGGCTGCGGTGTCTGACGATGCCTTTTCTTTGCAGTTTAGTGAGCCACAATGGGCCGTGACGCCTGGGCAAAGCGCCGTGCTCTATCAGGGCGAGGTCTGTCTTGGTGGTGGTTTGATTGCCCGCGGAAGCTAGGGCTGAACGCTCATTGACCTGCGCTCATTTCGGCGGCTGAAAGTCGTTATTGGCCCAATGCTCGGCGCTCGCGCGCGTGAGCTTAAAACCTGGGGACACGTTGATCTTTGCGAGCTCCACGCCGTCCGCATCGAAGGCACTGAGCTTGGCTTGCGGGTTGTCGTCATCCGGCTCGATGTCCAGGCGAATCTCTAGTCGGCTCGAACGGGAAGTGATCGCAAAGCTTTGGTGCAAGCTGGCATGAAGCTGCTGTTCATGTCGACGCACAAACTCTTTGGCAGTTTTCACCAGGGTAATAAAGGCATTGCCGTCGAGGGGCTTGGGGTTGCGCTTGTCCCGACCCATGGTCCAGGGGCCGATGAGTGCTGGCTCAGGCTCGCCATCTTTGATCATGGCCACCGCCCAGCCTTCATCGTCCTCGTTCTTGATGACCTTGGCGGTCCAGCCGTCATCCACCCAAAGCCGCGGCTCTTTTATCGTTAGGGGTTCATCAGCCGATGTGTCATTCATCACGGTATGCTCGTCAGGGGAAGGGCGATTGTAACGACTTACACGTTTGTTACAAATGCACACCAAGCGTTTGCATTTTTTCGGGCACCATCGTCATCTGAGCCTCTGGCCTCGCGTTATAAGGGTAGAGGGTTCGTCCTGGCGCGCTTTGAGTGATTTTTGTTTTATTTGCTTTCGCTGGAGTTTTTATGTTGTTTTCTCCTGGAATTTCAATGGCCTCGTCATTTTTTTCGACCTTTACCGGTTTTCGCGAGGTTCGAGTCTTAGGGGCTAGCGCAGGCATGATCGCTTTGGGCCTGGCGCTAACCGGTTGCGGTGTGAGCGTGGGTCTTGGGGGGTATTCAAGCTCGGGCGGCTCGAATGCGGACATCCGCGAAGCGAACGTTGGCGATGTCGCTGCCGTCGCGACTGATACCCTACTGGCGCTTGGTGGCCCAGTGCGCAGCTTGATCGACCCAAATTTGCCCCCAGCAGTGCAGCGCCCTCGTCAGGGCCTGATGCCTAATTTGCTAGATCTTACCGAACAATTTATGTCGGTTCGTGCACCTGTCACTGGCAGTACCGCTGCGGGCTTACAAGTCATGAGTGGTGTGCTTGCTTGTACCAGCGGCACGGGTGCGGTTCGTGCAGAGTTTAGCAATGCGGCCTTGGTGAGCCTGGGCGACACCTTGAGTGTTTCGACGCAAGACTGCGTGATGAACGGACAACGCTACAACGGCGCAGTGAGTTGGCGGGCTTTGGCCGCTGGCACGGGCATGCCTGGGGTAAGTAGTGCTTGGAATGCGCGCTGGTCCATGGCTTTAAGCGCCTGGTCACAGTACGACTTCATTGCGCCACCGATTGGGCTTCGTTCACAAGGCACGATCGAGCTCAAGGCGCAACGATTTGCTGCGGGCGATGCTGAAGTGCAACTGACGACTTTGCAAACTGGGGGTCAAGTCTACGGACTCAATTTAACGCTGCTCGAGGGCGCCAAACTGGTCAGTGATCGCGATCTCGCGGGCGTGACAGGTTGGCGAGAATTGGCGGGCAGCAGCTATACAAGCCTAGATATTGCGTTGAAGGAGAGCTTTCAAGCCTCGCAAGGTTTAGGGTCTATAAAAGTGCGTACCAGTGGTGAAACTACGAGTACCGGTGGTGGCTTGCCCACTGGGCTTTGGTATGCAGTTGCGCCAGATAACTCGGTGGCATACGTCAATGGAAAGACCACGACAGAAATTTTGGTGCAATTTGCAAATAGTTTCGGAGGTAACATTCTGGGAGGCTTTCTGGTTAACTGGTCGGAGCTGCGACGTTACCTGTAAAAAATATACTGTTGTGCAAATTCCAATAAACTTTCTCCTGGCGGTATGGCCGGTATTATGTGGGCCTTAGCCAGGAGAACCCAACGTGTCCTCACTACATCTTTCTGATCTCAAACGAAAACTGCTTGCCAACCCCCTCGGGCAGCAGCTGATTCAAAATTCGCGATATAGTTGTTTAGGCTTTGTGGTGTTCCTGGCGCTTGTCTTGCTGATGTGCTGGGGCGCCAAGTGGATTAGTTTCTTTTTCCCCTTGGTCTTTATCGGTTTAACGATCGTGGGCATTCATGACCTAACCCAAACCCGCCACTCGATCTTGCGCAACTATCCCGTGATTGGGCACATGCGTTTTCTCTTCGAAGCGATACGCCCTGAAATGCGGCAGTACTTTTTCGAGTCCGACACGGATGCGATTCCCTTTTCGCGCCAGCAGCGGGCGATGGTGTATGCCCGTTCCAAGCAAGAGCTAGACAAGCGAGCCTTCGGCACCCAAATTGATACTTATTCCACCGGCTATGAGTGGATCAACCATTCCATCGACCCCACCGAGGTGACGACGCATGATTTTCGAATCACCATCGGTCAGGGTGAGAAGGCTTACTCCGCTTCAGTCTTCAATATTTCGGCAATGAGTTTCGGTTCGCTTTCAGCAAACGCCATTCTCGCGCTGAATCAAGGTGCCAAGAAAGGGGGCTTTGCGCATGACACGGGCGAGGGCTCCATTTCTCAGCACCACCGCGTGCATGGCGGGGATTTGATTTGGGAAGTCGCCAGTGGTTACTTCGGTTGCCGCGATGAACGCGGGCGTTTTAGCCCGGAGAAGTTTCAAGAGAACGCTTCTTCACCCCAGGTGAAGATGATCGAGATTAAGCTCTCACAAGGTGCCAAACCGGGTCACGGCGGTGTCTTGCCCGGTGCCAAGGTCACCCCAGAAATTGCGGCCGCGCGTGGTGTGCCGGTAGGTATGGACTGCATCTCCCCGGCGAAACATTCCGAGTTTACGAACCCAGTCGAGTTGTTACTGTTCGTGGAGCGCTTGCGAAAACTTTCAGGTGGGAAGCCCACCGGCTTTAAGCTGGCCATTGGTCATCCTTGGGAATGGTTTGGTATTGCCAAGGCCATGAAGGAAACCGGCATCACCCCGGATTTCATTGTCGTGGATGGCAAGGAGGGCGGGACCGGTGCCGCCCCCGTCGAGTTCTTGGACCGTGTGGGTACGCCCATGCGCGAGGGCTTGATGCTGGTCCACAATACTTTGGTCGGCTTAAATCTGAGAGATCGTGTCAAGATCGGCGTCGCCGGAAAAGTGCTGTCGGCGTTTGATGTTGCCCGAGTGATCGCGCTCGGTGCCGACTGGTGCAATAGTGCGCGCGGCTTCATGTTTGCAATTGGTTGCATTCAATCGCAGAGTTGCCATACCGGTGCTTGCCCGACCGGTGTGACGACCCAAGACCCGCTACGCCAAAAAGCTCTAGTGGTGCCTGACAAGGCTGAGCGGGTGTTCAACTTTCATCAAAATACCTTGAAAGCCTTGGCGGAGCTGGTCGCTGCGGCTGGCTTGAAGCACCCCTCGGAGTTAAAGCCATTTCATATTGTTCAGCGAATTAATCAAAACGAAGTCAAGACGCTTGCGACGACCTATACCTTTTTGCAGCCCGGTGCGCTACTGGATGGCGCGGCGGACCCTCCGGTATTTAAAAGATTTTGGGAGATGGCGAGAACAGATTCTTTTGCGCCGAAGGCCTAGGAGGCTCGGATCGCGCAAGACGTTTAATCCAAAGCAAGCTTGATCATTGGGGGCCTAGCCTTACTCAAGGTTGACGAGGTTTTCATCTTAAGGCCTCACTGGTATATTCTGCCCCTGGAAGATCATTCACCGGAGTCAGTCATGGCAGGACCCATCAAAGTATTCAAACAAGAGGGTGAGCTCAAGGTAGGCTACGGCAAAGTGACTGGCATTATTGCGTTGTCGCTTGCGATCCTTTGCTTTCTAGGGCTGTTGGCCTTCCACTATCCGCAGTACATGACGACGCCAGAGTTGCGTAAGAACTATTCGGTGGAAATGATTCGGCAAATCATGTTGGCCGCGATGGTCATAGCGGGTGCCCTGAGCCTAGTCAATATTATTCGAGGTAGGGCACGTTCATTGAATGTGGCAGCGCTACTCTTGATCTTGGCAACCTGGGCTCTGGGTGGGCATCGGGTGCCGGTCGGCGATTTCCCCGATAACACGCCATACATTGGTGTGGACTGGTTCATCCTGGACCTGCTCGGCTCCACCATGATCTTCATTCTCATCGAAAAGATGTGCCCCATTTACCGAGGGCAGCCAGTGTTCCGGCCCGGTTGGCAAACCGACTTACTCACTTTATCTTCAATCATTTTGTGGTCGGCCTCATTTTGTTGATCGTCAACTGGGCGATTCACCACCTGTTCAATTGGGCCTTGTACGCGCCGCTTCAAAAAGGCATTCAAGCCCTGCCTTTTGTGCTGGAGCTTTTTCTCATTGTCTTGGTGGCCGATTTCGTGCAGTACTGGACGCACCGCGCCTATCATGAAGTGCCCTTCCTGTGGCGCTTCCACTCAGTTCACCACAGCGCAAAATTCATGGACTGGATGGCGGGTTCTCGCCAACATGTGCTGGAGCTGATCGTCACCCGGGTCGGTGTGTTGGGCGTAATTTACGTGCTCGGATTCTCAAAACAAGTGATCGACGCCTACATCATTATCGTGGGCTTCCAGGCGGTGTTTAACCATGCCAATGTGAGCCTGCCCTGGGGGCCGCTCAAATACATTCTGGTCACGCCGGATTTTCATCACTGGCATCACAGCTCGGACCGGGAAGCCTTGGACCGAAACTACTCGGCCCATTTCG
>JAYVKZ010000090.1:0-8107 GCA_043767985.1 Betaproteobacteria bacterium | reverse complement strand
GACGTCGCCGCCTAGTACCAGGGGATTGCGCAAGCTTGGGTGGGCGAGCGACTTTAGGAAGCGTTGTTTGGCGGGGCCATAGCCGTCCCAGCCGTCCATCCAGACGCGCTCAGTGGGTGTTGTCTCTAGCGTGGTCGATAGACTGGTGACCAGGGTTTGTTGAGCGACGAGATTCCACTGGGCCTGACTTCGACTCAGGGTTTGGTCGAGCCAACGTTCTTGTTCTATGCCGAGCAAGCTGCGCTTGGGGTCTAGGCGGGCAGGGCATGCGCTTTCGGCGAAGGCGCCGCCTCGGCCAGGGGGTACGCAGGCATGCACGTCGCGATACTGTCTTGTATCTAGGAAGGAAATTTGTGCGAGTTGACCCCAATGGGTGGTCTGGTAGATTTTGCTATTCAAAGCCAGGTTCGAGGTGAGTAAGGCTTCGAAGTCAACGGGCATGTGTTCAAAATAAGCTTGATAGGCTGCCAGGCGACGGGCTTCGAAATTCGGATCACGGTCTCTTGAGATCAGGCCAGCGTAGTCATTGTCGACTTCATGGTCGTCCCAAATGTTGATCCAGGGTGCGCAGGCGTGAGCGAGTTGTAGGTGCGGGTCACTCTTATACAGTGCATGGCGTGCCCGGTACTGAGCCAAGGTTTTGCAGGTCGAGCCGGTGTGGCGTCGCGCACGTTGACCGGTTCCCGCATAGGGCCCGCCTTCGTAAATGTAATCGCCTAAAAATAAGACGAGATCAGGCCGCTGTTTGGCAAGATCGCCATAGGCGCCAAAATACCCGAACTCCCAATGCTGGCAAGACGCAAAAGCGATGCGCAACTGGTCAACTTTTGCAGAAGCGCTTGGGCTGGTTCGTGTGGTGCCGATCACACTGCTGAAGTTGCCGCTGTGAAAGCGGTAGAAGTACGGGCGACCAGGCGCTAGGCCTTGAACTTTGATGTGAACACAATGGGCGCGGTTGGCAAGGGCGCGGGACTCACCGGTTTTCAGGATCTGCCGGAAGGTTTCGTCGCTGGCAAGCTCCCAGCGCACCATGACATCGGCCGGCGGAGGTGCGTCGAGATCGAACTCTATCGGCAAAATTCGGGTCCACAAAAGAACACTGTCTTCGCCTAGGACGCTGGATGCGATCCCTAAGGAAAAGGGGTGACTTTTGGGGGTTAAGAGACTTGACGATGGCGTTCGCAGACCCGTGCTGCCTTGCGAAGGATTACGAAGCCCAGGTGCGTTGCTACAGGCCTGCAGTGCCAGCGTTGCCAGCGCTTGCTGTGTCCAAATGCGGCGTTTCATCATACGGTTTCTTTAGGGTTACAGAACATTTGCTCATCTCAACACGGTTGGGTGATCTTTTTGTGACGGTTTAACCCCTTTTGCCGGGCTGGTTCGTCAAGGGAGTATGGACGCATGCGGAAACCTCCGAATGCGAGCGACTTGTCCCTCAGGAGAATCCACTTGAAACCTCATCCTATTGCTTACTGGCTCACCGTGGCCGTCTCGCCCGCCTTTGCGCTAAGCCCAATCGCGCCGGCAAACGGCCCGATGAATCCACCTGGCATCACTATACCTAGTCCTCAAGCCAACACGCTAGGCCAAGTCGGGGGCTTGGCGAACATTCGGGTCATCGACCGCACGACCGGTGCCGCCCTACCCATCTATGAGTATCAGGGAGAGTATTGGGTCGTTGGCACCGCAGGGCGTAACTACGCGATTTCGATGCAAAGACGGCCTGGCGCGGGCCGTACCTTAGCCGTGACATCGGTTGACGGGATTAACGTGATCTCCGGGCAAACGGCGGCTTATCTGCAAACCGGCTATGTTTTGTCCGGTTATGGTGCCTATGAGATCAATGGTTGGCGCAAGAGCCTCCAGGAGGTCGCCGCATTTACCTTTGCGGCGCCAGGAGACTCTTACGCTAGCAAGACCGGCCGGGCCGCACATATTGGTGTGATTGGGGTGGCATTGTTTGTGGAGCAACAACAGCGTCCGCTGTTGAAGCGAGACGATCTTGAGCAGTCCGGGGCTGCGCGGGATCGAGCGGAAGCTTCGAACGCACCCGCCGCCGCGCCTGGACCTGCACCGTCGGCAGTACCCGCGCCGAGCGCTGCAGCCAGTTCATCTCGTTCAGCGAGTGAGTCGCCTGCCTAGCCAAGCGCACGGGAAGCTAGTAAGGCGAGCGCCGATCTGGGAGCGAGCGCACAAGCCACTTTGACCCCTGGTCTTGGGACACAACATGGCCAAAGAGAAGTCTCAGTCACCCAGAACGTGGCCTTCAAGCGAGCTAGCACGACGCCAGACGAAATCATCATGATTCGCTACGATTCTGTGGAGAACTTGTTGCGGCGCGGTGTCTTGGCTTATGCTCAGCCCCTACAAATCAATCCGCCGACGGCCCGGGCGTTTCCGAGTTCGGTCAATTTTGTTCCAGACCCGCCGCGTTGGTAATGACGTATGGCCGGAAGTATTAATTAGGCGCGATTAGGAGTAGAGAGCCACGTTTGCTTTAAAGACCGATCGCGCCGGGTGCTTTGAGTCCCGATGCCGCGCAAGAAAGCGCTTCGGACGAAGCGCTTTTGGCGTTGTATCGTGAGGGGCAGATGTCGGCCTTCAATCGGCTCTATCAACGTCATGAAGGCGCACTGCATCGCTACATCCTGGGGATGGTTCAGCGTAGTCATCTCGCCAGTGACTTGTTTCAAGATGTTTGGCTGACGGTGATTCGTGTACCGCGTGCCTCGCTTGAAGGCAAGCCCTTTGCGCCATGGTTGTATACCGTGGCACGCAACCGGGTGATTGATCACCTTCGCTTGGCCAAGAATGTCGTGATGGCCGATCATGATCAGGCGTCGCTTGTAGGCGATCACGCATCGCAAGGCGACCATGACGCGTCGCCTGAAGATGCTCTGCAGCAGGATGGCCTGCATTACGACTTGGCCGACGTGCTTCATAACCAGCGCATGGGCGAGGCGCTGATGAAGTGTGTGCAAGAACTTCCCGACTTGCAACGCGAAGCATTTATTTTGCAGGCGGATACTGATATGCGTATTGAAGACATCGCCGAGATCGTTCAAAGCCCGGTAGAAACCATTAAGAGCCGCTTGCGCTATGCCCGAAACACAATCCGTAAGCAAATGGAGGATTGGCGATGACTCCCCCAAGCCGAGACCCGATTCAAGACGCATTTCAAGCCTTGAGCCGCAAGCTCGAGCCCAGTGCACCAGTGCTCGCCCGTGAAGCGATTTTCAAGGCGGCCGCTGGGGCTATTCAAGACCAAAGTGATATCGCCTCGCCAAGCCGCGCGGACGAGGTGATTCGTGACCCACTGCCAAGAGCATTGTCAAAGCCGACGGCATACTCGCCTCGATGGCGCGCATGGTTCTTTAGCTCTTGGCCGTATGGTGCAGCCACGGCCATGCTCGCACTGATCGCGGTGAGCGTTGCTGTGCGCGTTCAAACTGAGGCTGAGTTGCCGGATCGGAAGCGCCAAGGCGAGAGTGCGAGAAGGGACGACGTGTCGGTGCAAACAGATCCGCCCGTTGCATCGAAGCGTGATGAAAGCGTGCTGCGGGATCAAGTCTCTCAGGCTGAAAAGGAACTTCGGCCGCCGCTGCCGAGTCGCGAGGAACGAGCTCGGCTTGATGATGCGGCGGACAAGCAGGTAACGACTGCCAAGCCGCCGGAGGCGCCAAGGGTTCCGGCGTCCTCCGGGTCTACAGTGATCGGATCGGCCGAGACTCGATCACCACCCATGCGTTCCGCGACAGGGACGGGCGGTGTAGATTCGCCGAAGCTTAATTCGCAAGCACCAGCCTCGCCGCTAGTTGGCGATTCCCCCGTACCGGAGCGTGCGCAGGGACAGCCGGGGGCACCCGCATCAACAGCTGAACCAGCGGTCGCTCAAGGAGCGGCTTCGGCGCCAGCATCAACACCACCACCACCACCACCACCACCACCACCACCACCACCAGCACCAGCACCAGCACAGCCACCGGCACCGGCACCGGCACCGGCACCGGCACCGGCACCGGCACCGGCACCGGCACCGGCACTGGCACCGGCACCGACAGCAGGGGTGGCAGCACCTGCCCTAAAGAAAAGCGATGCGTCGTCCCCTTCGGTCGGCGATTCGCCAGTCACACGTCAGGAGACCGCAAGATCCGCGAGGGGCTCTGCACAAAGTGCGCCGCAAAGCATATCCCCCGCGACTAAAAGTGCAATGGACGCCACACCGCCGCCATGGCTTTCCGAATTAGTACCGCCAAAAACACGAGCGACGACGCTGACCATCCTTGCCCGCCATGGTGCGCTTCCGATTGCAGCAAGCGATGCTGAAAAGCGAGCTCGTGGCCCCGAGCCGTTTATCGTGGGCGAGGCTGAGGAGATATTCCAACTTCAGGACGGCACCCGTTTGGCGTGTCGGTTTCGCATCGAGGAGGGTGGCTCGGAGCAGGTTCTCGTGCGTTGCCGAAAGCTGCCTTAGGGTTGTTGAAAACCCTTTAATTCCGCGCGAAACCTTGCAGCGCTCGCCTATGCCCCAAAATGCAGGGTATGCGATCTCACGAAACTACCCCTAGACCACCTGCTGCCCCCGTCAATGCAACCGTAGCGAGCCCTAATTCAACAGGAAACCTATCCGCAATCGACGGTGACCCCACCGAGAAACAAGCCGCCAAAGACTGGCAAACCCTTAAGAAGCTCTTTCCCTATTTATGGGCGTATCGCTGGCGAGTCTTGATCGCATTGGCGTGTATGGTCTGTGCCAAGCTCTCCAATCTTGGTGTGCCGATTATTCTAAAACACCTGGTCGATGCATTAACCCCTGGGAGCATTGGCCTTGGCGTCTCTGGTGCAACGGTGTCGACCGCCCAAGTCACTCAGATCGCTTTGGTGGTTCCGCTGGCGCTGATTCTTGCCTACGGTGCGCTACGTCTTTCCATGACAGTATTTACTGAACTGCGCGAGTTTGTGTTCGCCAAGGTGACTCAGAGTGCGGTTCGCAAGATTGCGCTAGAAGTGTTTGGCCATTTGCATAACCTGTCATTGCGTTTTCATCTCGAACGCCAAACCGGCGGTCTGACCCGCGATATTGAGCGCGGCACGAGGGGTGTTTCCAGTCTAGTGTCCTATTCGCTCTACAGTATCTTGCCGACACTGATTGAAATTGCGATGGTCCTGACCTATCTGGTCCTCAAGTACGAAGTGTGGTTCGCAGTGATTACGATCACCGCCTTGGTCAGCTATATCACCTTCACGGTCCTGGTGACCGAATGGCGCACCAGCTTTCGTAAGCAAATGAATGATTTAGATTCGAAGGCCAATACCCGTGCTGTAGATTCCTTGCTTAACTATGAAACCGTGAAGTATTTCGGCAACGAGGAATTCGAAGCCAAGCGCTATGACGACAGTATGCAGCGCTGGATGCGTGCGGCCATCAAGAGCCAGACCTCTCTGTCCTTTTTGAACGTTGGCCAATCCTGCATCATCGCCATTGCCGTCACTCTAATGGTATGGCGAGCGACCACCGGTGTCGTCGAGGGACGTATGTCGGTGGGTGATTTGGTACTGGTCAATGCCTTCATGATCCAGCTCTACATTCCCCTCAATTTTTTGGGCGTCTTGTACCGTGAAATCAAGCAAAGCCTGACCGATATGGATCGCTTGTTTAGCTTACTCGAAGCCAACAAAGAAGTCGCTGATGCGCCGAACGCGCCGAACCTAGTGCTGGTGCCGCGCAGCGACGCTGACGCGATCCCCGCCGACCGTGATACGCGGCCCGTAGGCATCAGCAGCAACACTTTGCACAGCACTCGAGCGCTCGCCAGCTCGAGCGGAGCACGAGGCCCGGAGATTCGATTCGAAGCGGTTGACTTTGGCTATCAAAGTGATCGGCAAATTTTGAAGAAGTTGAGCTTCACCATTGCGCCAGGCACGACCACCGCCGTCGTGGGTGCCAGCGGTGCAGGGAAATCGACACTGGCCAGGCTCTTGTACCGGTTCTACGATGTCGGCCAAGGCCGCATCTTGATTGACGGGCAGGACATAAAGTCGGTGACGCAAAAGTCCTTGCGCCAAGCGATTGGCATCGTACCCCAGGATACGGTGCTATTCAACGACACGCTGCGCTATAACCTTGCCTACGGTCGCCCAGGGTGCAGTCAAGCGGAGATTGACGAGGCTGTCGCCGCTGCACAGATGGATCGTTTCATTCAGACCGTGCCCACCGGCTATGAAACCATGGTGGGCGAGCGCGGCCTCAAGCTGTCGGGTGGCGAAAAACAAAGGGTGGCCATCGCGCGAATGCTGCTCAAGAACCCGCCCATCTTGATACTGGATGAGGCCACCTCGGCGCTCGATACTCAAAATGAGCAGGCGATTCAGGAGGCCTTACGAAACCTCGCGGCCAGACGCACCACCTTAGTGATTGCCCATCGGCTTTCGACCATCGTGGATGCGGACCAAATCTTGGTCATGGAGCAAGGTGAAGTCTTGGAGCAAGGCACACACTTCGAGCTGCTTGCCAAAGCGGGCAGGTATGCAACGATGTGGGAAGCGCAAAGCCAAAGTAATACGGAAATTACTGCTTGAGAGTAAGACATTTGCTGTGACGGCGTCACTACCCGCTTCTGTCGAGCGGACTTAAAACGGCATTGCCGCCACGGTTGAGCACATGGGTGTAGATTTGGGTGGTGAGCTCATCCGCATGGCCTAGTAATTCTTGCACGGTGCGAATATCGACCCCGGACTCAAGCAGGTGCGTTGCGAAACTATTGGCGAAAGATGTGACTCGTCACGCGCTTGTTGATGGCCGACTTAACCATCGCGCGTTTAAGGGTTCTCGCAAAGGTTTGATCGAAAACATGATGCCTCCTCAAGACACCGGTGCGAGGATCTTTACTCAATCGTTTCGAGGGAAACACCCAAAACCAGGGCTATTCTGTATTGGCGTTAGGGAACTTACGCTCTTAGCCACTCGGCATCAGGACACCGCTACGCTTCAAGGCGCGATCCTCCTCCCATAGTTCCTTTACGCGCTTAAGATGCAGCTTCAGTGGCTCCAAGAGACTCAACGGCAGGCAAGTCACTCGATCTTTTTTGCCTTTAGCTTGGCGAATCAACAACTCCAGTCGTTCGAGATCGACGTCTTTCACTCGAAGGGCGAGACCTTCGTTTAAACGTAGTCCCGACCCATACAAGACCTGCGCGATCAAGGCCCAAGTCCCTTCCATCTCTTGAATCACCTTCGCAACCTCCAAAGGCGTCATGACCGTCGGTCTAAAAAAAGGCTTTTTGGGAGTCACCAAGCCCTCGATCCAAGAAAGCTCAATACTTAAGACCTGGGCATAGAAAAACACCAGTGCGCTCAACGCTTGACGCACCGTCGACGCTGAGTTCTCGGCGTTCACACTTTGATGGTTAATGAAGGCCTTGATCGCCTCGGGACGCAAATCGCAGGATGCTTTTTGTTGTGGAAAAGAACAAAGTGTCGAACCCAAAATACATAAGCATTTTTAGTTCGCAAGCTATAGTGCCTCGCACGAACGGCAAAACGTAGTCGGTCAGGTATCTTCATGTCCGAAGGGAAATTGACGACTCGCGCTATTCGACCGGATACGGCGCGACGAAGCTCGAGTCGGCCCAACAGGGCTGCTATGGGTAGCTTGGGTGGAGGGTAGGAATTCATCCAACGAAGCATGCAAGCTTTATGAACCTAAGACAATTGCACTGAACGCTAGGCTAGATGAAAAACGTCTTGCCTAGAAAGTGAGTGCCTGATAACCTCAATTCTATGGTTGATAAACCAGAATTGTTTGGTTGATAAAACTTGGTGGGTTAGTGGGATGTATTTTGTTAAATCGAATGAAGTTGTCGGAGCCCAAATTTTGCGCCGAAGTCTGGTCCAAATTTCAGTTGATAAAACTTGCCTTCTAATTTCCAGTTAGTGGTACGGGTGCGAAACTCTTGGGCGTAAATCGGTGCTAGTTTGAGAGGCCGCTAGGTCGTCGGCTGTCCATGTTCGGTGCCCCGAAAATCGTCGGGTGCCTCGGTCAAAATCCAGGCTTTTACCCGGCTTTGTCCGGTCGGTTGAGGAGGCTCATCCGAGGTGCTTAGCCAA
>JAYVKZ010000089.1:0-2937 GCA_043767985.1 Betaproteobacteria bacterium | reverse complement strand
GGAAAATAGGTGTTGTAGCGAGCGCTGATCGAGTCACCATTGGTCGAGAAACTTTGCCCCACCGTTTTCGAGAGTCGCGGGCGAAGTGTCTTACTTCGTAGCAAAATTTCGGTACTGCCCATGGCGCCCGCCGCGAGAATGACAATTCTCGCGACGATCGTGAGGGGTTTTAGCTGATCGGGTGCATCGAGGCTATGGGTGGAGCGGACGTCTATGCGAAATAATCGGGTGTTCTCGTCCCAATGTATCTGATCGACAAGTGATTCCGTATAGAGCTCAGCGCCATCGCTCTTTGCTTTGGGCAAATAGTTCGTGGTGAGCGTGTTCTTGGCGCCGGTATTACACCCGGTGCAGCAGTTGCCACACATGATGCATTCAGGCTGGGCGATCCCCGCCTGATTGAGACCCTGATCGAAGTGAGTGAAGTTGACGGTGATCGGGGGCCGTTCGATGACGGCGTCAAAGCCTTCGGGGAGCGCGCCAGGTTGGTGTAGCTGAGTATGCAGTCGCTCGAGTGCCTCGAGTTTCTTCGGAGAGTGGGTTGTTGGAAGTGGATTGGCCACAAGACCCCTTAGGGTCGAGTCAAAATAGGGTTCAAGCTTGACGGAATTTTCGCCACGCCATTGCTTCGGCCAGCGAGGGTCGTCAAAAACCGTTCGGAAGGGGCGCTTGGCAACATTGGCATTGATTTGTGATCCGCCCCCCAGGGTGTTGGCGACCAGCACGGACACACTACTGTTGCTATCGGCGTCACTCGGAAAGACCTGAAATAGACTGGTTGAATATCCAAGCTGTGACTCGCTAGTGTTGCCATTCGTACGGATCTGGCTTGGGAGCTCACCAATGTTTTCTGGAAATTCTCCGGGCAAAAACTCCTGGCCTCGCTCAAGGATCAAGATTCGTTCCGATCCTTTCTGACCCGACGCTCGGGCTTTCAAGGTTCGGGCTAATTTTTGAGAGGCAATTGCACCGCCATAGCCACTGCCAACGACGACGACGTCGGCGAAGGTTTCGCGCCCAAGGGTGTGTGGGCCCTTGGGTGGTTGACTACGCTCGTAGAGTGTGTGAAAGGATTCCGAAAGCCAATACATGAAACGCCCTTTTGTCGACTACGCTTTTGCTTCCAATACTTCAATTATTTTTTGCACGCGAAGCGGCTTGTGCATGACACGAATCGCCGCTTCCTTGGCGCGCTCGTTCACCTCTTTGCGAACGTCTCCGGTCACCAAGATGCAGCGCACCTGCGGCCATTGAGCGCGCATGGCTTCGATCAAGTCGATCCCGTGATAAGCCTCGGAGATCTGATAGTCCACGAACGCGACGTCGACTCTGCCATGGACATCCTTGAGAAGTTGGAAAGTGATATCAGGATTGGCACACAGTAAAACTTTCGCGCCAAAGGTTTCCAAGACCATTTGGAACGATTCTCTGACCATCGGATCATCATCAACGATCAGTACTGTTTTGTTGGCTAAGCGATGTTTAGGTGCAAGGTCGGCAGGTAACGTGGGCCGCAGGCCAATTGAAGCTGGTGGCGCCTCGACAGGTACGCGGAGCGAAAAGGTGGAGCCAAGCGCGAGGCGAGATTCCACGCCGATCTTCGCCGAGAGCAGTTGCGCTGCTTTGTCCACGATGCTCAGGCCTAGGCCGAGGCCTTTGCTGCGCGACCCACTGGTTTTACCGATTTGAAAGTATTCTTTAAAAATACTTTGCTGAGACTCTTGTGCAATACCTACGCCCGTATCTGTCACGGCAATCATCACTTCCTTGTCGAACATGCTCGCCTTGATTGTGATCGCACCCTGCTCGGTAAAGCGTGCGGCGTTACTTAAGAAGTTTCGAACGATTTGCTCGAACAGTGCTGCGTCTGAAATGATCGAAATATTTTCAGCGTCGAGGCTCACCTGCACGCCGGGGCGAGCGCTCGAGCGCGTCTCCAGCATTAACGAGTGGAGTAGGTCGGTGAGGTTAAAGGGGGCCTTATTCACCGTGACTTGTCCGGTGTCCAGCCTTGAAAACTCTAACAGCGATTGGAGAATGCGCTCCATGGCCGACAAGGATCGCTCTGCTCCCTCGGCAATTTTTCGAGCCGCAGGCAGATCAGGTGCGTCTTGAATGGCGGAAATGAACAAGCCCAGGCTCGTGGCTGGCTGTCGCAAATCGTGACTTGCCGCAATCAGAAAAGATGTTTTGGCACGCGCCGCGTTCTCAACCAAAGCTCTTTGAGCCAACAGTTCACTCGCTAATTCGCGGTTCTCAATTTTGGCAAGGATTGATTCTTTAATGGATCGAGCGCTCGTCATTAGGCCCCCCACCATGAGGGTGAAGACAATGACCAGAAGCACATCAATGCCTAAAGCATAGGCGCCACCTTCCCAGGCCCAGGCGATGATGCAACCCAGGAAAATCGGCACGATCCAGTAAGGTGTCCAACGCGGGTAGCAGCCTTGGGCCGCCATACCGCCTGCGATCCAACCGATGTAAAGCATGGTCATCAGCGCACGTTGTGCTTCACTCAGTACTGGGAACCAAGCAATGATTGCAATGAAGGCTGCACCCCCTACCGCCAATCCTGAGGCACACATGAGTAGACTCACCCGGGGTCGGTTGGCATAGTCACCCGCTTGCTTGAGCACCCAGGCCACACCAACCAATCGCACCAGAAAAATGAGGCTGATGGAGATGGCCCACAGCGTAGCCGGCAAAGAGCCGACCCTGGGTGCGAGCTGATAGGCTAAAAAAGAGATCATTACCATCGCTGGGAACGGAGACCTTTTTGCACTTTCCAGGAAAAGCAATCGTCGTTCTAAATCAACTTGGGTAGAAAAACGGCTTAGATCCGGTGCGGCCTTCAATATATGTTCAATTCCGATACTGTCGCTCATAGGCTTAATCATCGCCGAAAGCCTTTCTTTTGGCTATCGGTGTTCCCATTTG
>JAYVKZ010000088.1:0-7463 GCA_043767985.1 Betaproteobacteria bacterium | reverse complement strand
GCGTCGCGCTGTGCCCTCCTATGTCGCCTGTGTCGGCCTGTTTGTGAATGCCGATCCCGCTCTCGTTCAGGTGTACCGCAGCAAGCTGGGTCTGGATGTCGTGCAATTTCATGGCGATGAAACGCTGGAGCACATTCAACAGAGCCTGGCAAGCGCAGGCCAATGCCCACCATTTTGGCGCGCGCTGAGAGTGAAGCCCGATAGCGATTTGCTAGAATTGAGCGGTAGGACTCCTGGTGCGGAAGCGCTTTTGTTAGATGCCTATAGTGAGGACTTTGGGGGGGCTGGAGAACGCTTTAACTGGACGCTCGCTAAAAAGTTACCGCCTGAGCGCATTATTTTGTCCGGTGGGCTGGATAGTGAGTCGGTCATTGAGGGCATTGCGGGCCTCAGTCCCTTCGCGGTGGATGTGTCTAGTGGTATTCAGGCAGAACATGCCCGAGCCAAGAGTCCTGAACGGATGGAGCAGTTTGTTGCAGCCGTACAAAAAGCAGATTTTTTGAAAGTTAGTCGATGAAGCCCTATGATCTCCCCGATGCCCGCGGCCACTTTGGGCCCTATGGCGGCATTTTCGTTGCCGAGACCTTGATTCATGCTTTGGAGGAGTTGCGCCAGGCCTATGACAAGTATCGCAAAGACCCTGAGTTTATCGCTGAGTTCAAAGACGAACTCGCCCATTTCGTGGGGCGACCTAGCCCGATTTACCATGCCAAGCGTTGGTCAGAAGAGCTTGGCGGCGCTCAGATTTACTTCAAACGTGAAGACTTAAACCATACTGGCGCCCATAAAATCAACAACACGATCGGCCAGGCGCTGTTAGCCCGTCGCATGGGCAAGCGCCGTATTATTGCTGAAACCGGCGCAGGCCAGCATGGCGTGGCCACGGCGACGGTATGCGCACGTTACGGCATGGAGTGCATTGTGTTCATGGGCGAGGACGATGTGAAGCGCCAGGCGCAAAACGTCTACCGCATGAAGCTTTTGGGGGCTACGGTCGTGTCGGTGACCTCGGGTTCACGGACCCTCAAGGATGCTCTAAACGAGGCCATGCGTCATTGGACCACCCATGTCGAAGACACTTTCTACATTATTGGCACCGTCGCTGGTCCCCATCCCTATCCCATGATGGTGCGCGATTTTCAGTCGGTGATTGGCGATGAGTGCATTGTTCAAATGCCTACCCGTGCCGGGCGCCAGCCCGATTATGTGTTGGCCTGTGTCGGTGGTGGATCGAATGCCATTGGTATTTTCTACCCCTATATTAATCATCATGAGGTGAAGTTAATTGGTGTGGAAGCGGGTGGCGATGGTGTTGAAACTGGCAGGCATTCGGCATCCCTTACGGCGGGCTTCCCCGGTGTATTGCACGGTAATCGCACCTATCTCTTGCAAGACGAAAATGGGCAGGTGATAGATACGCATTCAGTTTCTGCCGGCCTCGATTATCCAGGCGTTGGCCCCGAGCATGCTTGGTTGAAAGACTCGAAGCGGGCCGAGTATGTCGTGATTAACGATGACGAAGCGCTGGCAGCCTTCCATCACTGCTGCCAAATCGAAGGTATTATTCCTGCCCTGGAGTCGGCGCATGCGATTGCTTACGCGACCAAGCTCGCCCCGACCTTGAGCAAAGACAAATTAATCCTGGTCAACCTTTCCGGGCGAGGCGACAAGGATATGCATACGGTGGCCGAGCGTTCCAGCAAGTCTCTTTAGAAAAAAATAATGAATCCAAGAATTCAGGCTTGCTTTGCAAGCCTTGCTAAGCAATCCCGACAAGCCCTGATTCCTTATGTCACGGCGGGTTATCCTGAGTGCGCGACGACCGTACCCCTGATGCATGCCATGGTCGCAGCCGGCGCAGACCTGATCGAACTGGGTGTGCCATTCTCCGATCCAATGGCGGATGGTCCGGTGATCCAGGCGGCGGGCGATGTTGCCCTGGCTCAAGGGGTGGGCATGAAGGACGTACTTGCCTTTGTTACTGAGTTCCGTCAGACCGATACGAAGACTCCTATTGTGCTGATGGGCTATACCAATCCTGTGGAGCGCTACGGCCTGGATCGCTTCATGAATGATGCCAAGACGAGTGGTGTCGATGGTCTGGTGGTCGTGGATACGCCGCCCGAGGAGTCCCTCGAGTTGGCCCAAAAATGTCGCGACAAGGCCATGGATTTAATCTTTTTCCTGGCCCCGACATCGACCGATGAGCGCGTCAAGATGGTGGCTGAGGTCGCCAGTGGTTACGTGTACTATGTTTCGATGCGCGGCATTACGGGTGCCGGGCATATGGACATGGGCGAGGTGCTCTCGAAGGTGACCCATCTTAAGAAATCATTGCCATTGCCGGTCGGCGTAGGCTTTGGCATACGGGACGCACAGGGTGCGAAGACGATTGCTGGAGTAGCCGATGCCATTATTATCGGTACTAAAATCATTCAACTATTGGGCGAGGGGCCACTCGATCAGGCGATTGGGCGAGTCTCAGAGTTTGTGTCTGGTGTGCGAGCCGCGATGGATACTTCTCGCGTCGCTGCATAAGACGAATCCTTAGGGGATACATCAATGAGTTGGTTAGAAAAGTTACTACCCCCGCGCATTAAGCGCTCCAATGTCACGAGTAAGAAAGTCCCGGAAGGCCTGTGGGTGAAATGCCCAAGCTGCTCATCGGTACTTTACGGCGCCGATTTGGAAGCCAATTTAGGGGTCTGCCCAAAGTGTGACCATCACTTGAGAGTGAATGCGCGTAAGCGTGTTGATGCCTTATTGGATGCTGAAGGTCGCTTCGAAATTGGACAGGAAATTGTGCCTGTCGATATGCTCAAATTTAAAGACAGCCGTAAATATACCGAGCGTCTCCAAGAAGCGATGGAGAATACCGGTGAGACCGATGCCTTAGTGGTGATCGGTGGCTCGATTAAATCGCTACCGGTGGTGGTCGCTGCGTTTGAGTTCGAGTTCATGGGGGGGTCGATGGGCTCGGTCGTCGGAGAGCGATTTGCCCGTGGCGTTCAGGCTGCGATTGAGCAAAAGAGTGCCTTTATTTCTGTGGCAGCATCGGGTGGTGCCAGAATGCAAGAAGGACTGGCCTCCTTGATGCAGATGGCGAAGACGACTGCTGCGCTCACGCAACTTGCGCGAAAAGGCTTGCCCTACATCTCCGTGCTTACCGACCCAACCATGGGGGGCGTGTCAGCAAGTTTTTGTTTCCTGGGCGATGTGGTGATCGCCGAGCCGAAAGCGTTGATCGGTTTCGCGGGGCCTCGGGTCATTGAGCAAACGGTTCGGGAAAAACTACCCGAAGGCTTTCAGCGTGCGGAATTCCTGGTCCAAAAAGGTGCGGTGGACATGATTGTTGACCGACGCCAGATGCGCGACCAGATCGCTGGGCTAATTGCCCTACTAGAGAAGAAACCCCTGGATGCAATCGCCTAATCCGTCGTCAAATTCATCGGAGCAAGGTTGCGAGCCAAGACCCCTCAAAGACTGGCTTGACTATATTGAAGGCCTGCATATCAAGAATATTGATATGGGGCTTACTCGCGTAGGCGAGGTGGCTCAGCGCCTGGGCATTGATCTTAGCGATAAGCTCGTCATCACCGTCGGTGGCACCAATGGCAAGGGCTCGACTTGCGCACTGTTGGAGGCGATCATTCTAAGCGCAGGGTATCAGGTGGGGCTCTATACCTCGCCTCACTTATTGTATTTTAATGAGCGTGTTCGCTTAAACGGCGAGAATGTTTCTGATCAGGCTTTACTCGACGTCTTTCCTCAGGTTGAGGCGGCGCGAGCTGTGCCTGGCGATGCTACATCGACGACCCTCACTTACTTCGAGTTCACGACCCTTGCGGGTCTCAAGCTTTTTCAGGACTCACCCCTTGACGTGGTGATTCTCGAAGTGGGTTTGGGTGGGCGCCTTGACGCCGTCAACATCGTCGATGCCGATTGTTCGATCGTGACGTCGATTGATATCGATCATCAAGAGTATCTAGGCGACACTCGCGACAAGATCGCTTGGGAGAAAGCGCACATCTATCGGCCAGGTCGTCCTGCCATTTGTGCCGACCCCGTGGCACCCGAAACGCTCATTGCCTATGCTCGGGATCTTGGGGCCGACCTGTGGTTGTTTGGTCGCGACTTTAATTACTCTGGCGATAAGCAGCAATGGTCTTACGGCGGGCGGACTGTGCGGCGCCGTAGCATGGCCTATCCTGCGCTCCGAGGTGCTAACCAGTTGTTAAACGCAAGCGCGGTTTTGGCAGCCCTGGAAGCTCTGGGAAACCGCCTACCGGTGTCGCAGCAGGCTGTTCGAACCGGTCTTGCGAGAGTCGATCTTCCGGGGCGTTTTCAGGTGCTCCCGGGGCGGCCCACGGTGATCCTGGATGTCGCTCACAACCCCCATGCGGCGGCACATCTCGCCAATAATCTCAGTAACATGGGTTTCTTTCCTCAGACCTTTGCCCTCTTTGGCGCAATGGCTGACAAAGATCTCGTGGGGATCGTCAAAGCAATGAAAAGCAGCGTCGACCATTGGCTTGTGGTGCCCTTACCGGGGCAAAGAGCGGCCACGGTGAGTCAGTTGTTGGAGGCGCTTGCCGCTGCCGGTATTGAAGATAATTCGAGATTGGGCGTGAAGCCGACAGAGCTGAAAACCGTCACAAGTTTCGAGAGTGTGGCGCAGGCCTATGAGTCCGCTCAAAAGCGACTCGGCGAGACTGATAGAATCGCGGTCTTTGGTTCTTTTGTGACGGTTGCGGAAGTGATGAAACTCAGGTCTTGAGTGTCGGCACGGAGCGCCTCGCTATTGAGCTGATGCCTTGAATTTTCCCGCTCAAATGGTTCGCTGTGGCTCGCAATACCGATTCTTCTGACGAAAAACTCGATCCTTCACTGATCCATAAGAAGAAGGCCCGCCGACGCTTAGTGGGCGCGGTTGCTTTCTTAGGGGCGGTCGGGGTGTCCTTGCCCTTTCTTTTGGACTCGGAACCCAAGCCGAGCACTCAAGAGGTGCAAATTCGGGTCCCCGCTCGGGAACCACTGACGCCAGGCGGTACTGGGCCGGTTGCACCTCAAGCCAAGTCGGGTGCTGCTAGCGCGCCAGTTGTGCCCGTGGTGCCTTTGGAGCCTAGTAGCGCTAAGGAAGGGTCAGGGAAGGATTTCCCGACGCCTAGTCGAGTAGAGGGCAAGCCTACTGACTCATCTCCAGCCGATGTGGCGAAAACAGACCCCCCTAAGAAAGATGATACCAAGAAGGACGATGGCAAGAAAGTCGATTTGAAAAAAGACGCAGCGAAGAAGGACTCCGTTTCGGACAGCAAAAAGTCCGACATCAAAAAGCCCGACCCTAAGAAAGATGATCTAAAGAAGGATGAGTCTAAGAAAGACGAGTCTAAGAAAGACGAGTCCAAAAAAGAGGCCAGCAAAAAGAGCGATGAGCCCAAGGCCTATCGCGTGCAGATCGGGGCGTTTTCAAGCGACGATGGCGCGATGGAGCAATTGGCTAAAGCCACGAAGCTTGGGCTGAAGGCCTACACAGAAAAGATCTCGTCCAGTAATGGCACCAAAACCAGAGTACGAGTCGGTCCTTTTGCAAACCGGGAGCAGGCCGAGCTGGCTCTAGCCAAACTCAAGCTCAATGGCATCGATGCGGCCTTGGTTGCTCCTTAACATGGACTTATTCATCACGCGGCCTTTAAAGCGATTGCGATGAGTTTAACGACGCTCGACATCGTTCTCTTGGTCCTGGGCAGTCTTTCCATCCTTCTCGGGTTGTGGCGCGGTTTAGTTCGAACCCTGTTTGGTCTGGCGGCCTGGGCGATCTCGCTGGTGGCCTCACCGTTTCTTGCCCAGTGGTTGAGTGGACGGTTTGATTGGTCTTGGGCGCTTTCCTTGGGCCTGTCTTTCCTGGCAATTTTTCTGGCGACACGCCTGATTGGCTCATGGACTGCCCGTGCTTTGGTGAAGGTGGGCCTCAGTAGTGTGGATCGCGTGTTGGGCGCTTTATTTGGTTGCGCCCGCGCTGTATTGATTATTGGCCTATTGGCAACCATCGCCCATAGCTTTAAGCTGGACCGAACCATGACCTGGCGAGAGGCGGCTTGTGCGCCGCTTTTGGATGGCATCGTACAATGGGTCGAGCCTATGTTGCCGGAACGCTTTGGCGGGCCGACTAAAATTTGAGGGAAGCAAGATGTGCGGTATTTTAGGGGTGGTGTCTCGCCAGCCAGTTAATCAGCTTCTCTATGATGGTTTGTTGTTGCTGCAACATCGTGGTCAAGACGCCGCAGGTATTTCCACGGCGGATCGCCAATCGTTTTATATGCATAAGGCCAATGGTCTGGTGCGCGACGTGTTTCGCACGCGTAACATGCGCTCTCTGGGCGGCCATTTTGGCGTGGCCCATGTGCGCTACCCGACGGCAGGCTCGGCCTCGAACTCGGAAGAGGCGCAACCCTTTTATGTGAATGCACCCTTTGGCATCATGCTTTGCCATAACGGTAACTTGACCAATGCGCCCCAGTTGAAACAGCAAATGCGCATTCGGGATTTGCGCCATATCAACACTCATTCCGATTCGGAAGTGTTGTTGAACGTGCTGGCCTTCGAGCTGCAAGCTGCATCGGGTGGACCGTCGCTGGAGCCCAATAGTATTTTTAAAGCCACCACGCGTGTGATGAGCCGAGTAGAGGGCGCTTACGCCTGCGTGGCGCAAATTGCCGGTTACGGCATCTTGGCGTTTCGCGACCCTTCCGGTATTCGGCCGCTGTGCTACGGCATTCGTGAGACCGATAGTGGTACGGAGTACATGGTGGCGAGTGAGTCGGTCGCCCTGGAAGGTCTAGGCTTTCATTTGGTGCGCGATATCAGGCCGGGCGAAGCGGTATTCATTGATTTTGAAGGCCATTTCTACAGCCAGATTTGTGCTGAAAACACGCTGCTCTCGCCCTGTATTTTTGAGTACGTCTATTTCGCTCGTCCCGATTCGGTGATTGATGGTGCTTCCGTTTACGCCAGTCGTTTAAAGATGGGCGAGTACCTCGCGCGTGAGGTGGCGAGTATTCTGCGCTCCGGTGATATCGATGTGGTGATGCCGATTCCCGATACCTCCCGGCCTGCTGCCTTAGAGCTAGCTAATCATTTAAACCTGAGCTATCGCGAGGGTTTCTTTAAGAATCGCTATGTCGGTCGAACCTTCATCATGCCTGGCCAAGCGGTGCGTAAAAAATCAGTGCGCCAAAAACTCAATGCGATGAGCGAAGAGTTTCGCGGTAAAAACGTCTTGCTTGTGGATGACTCAATTGTTCGTGGTACCACCTCGCAAGAGATCGTTCAAATGGCCCGCGAGGCTGGGGCCAATAAGGTCTATATGGCGTCCGCTGCAGCCCCCGTGCGTTTCCCCAATGTGTACGGCATTGATATGCCGACCCGGTCCGAGTTGATTGCTCATAATCGCGATACCGAACAGA
>JAYVKZ010000087.1:0-11626 GCA_043767985.1 Betaproteobacteria bacterium | reverse complement strand
CTATCGCTTGCAGATCATGAACGCCACCGAACACGCGCAATCCTATTCACTTGGTGCTCGCGGCATGCCAGGATTGAAAATGACCTCTCCTCAAACGGTCACAGTTGCCAGCGCCAGCGCACGGTGGGTCCCTGTTCGGCTGCAAATCCCGGCAACGGGAACGTCCGTAGGCTCACATGTGATCGAATTTTCCATCTCTCCTCAAGGGCTCGACTCGGAGCAAATTCATGAAAAATCAATCTTCCTTGTACCCAAGTGAAAACGCTTCCTCACGTCCCGCCGAAGCGAGGCCTTGGTGGAAGGAGCCCTATGTTTGGATGGTGATTAGTGGCCCGCTTTCAGCCGTGGTGGCCTGCGCAATTACTGCCGTCTACATCCTAAAAGGTCCTGATGCGGTGGTGCCTGAACATCAGTATCGTGAAGGGTTACAGATCAAGCGACAAGTCGAATCTGCGACGCCTCCCCTACAACCGGCTCAAATGGGACGCAACCACAGTGCCACGGGAGGACGTCAGCCATGAACCCGGATGTGACCAAAACAACCGCATCGGTGTATCCCTGGGCAATTGCCATTTGGGCATCGTTCCTGAGTGCCTGCGCATTGGAGTTGATCGTGTTCTCCCTGATCGACCCTGCCGAGGTTCACGGAATCGGCCCACTCGCTCACCCCAGTCGACATAGCGTCTACACCGTGGCGTTTTTTATGTTCTGGATACAAGGCTCGGTGGGGGCAATTTTGGCACTCTGGCTGTCGCGATCAGCGAAAACCTAATGCAAACCTCCATGGCGTTGACAGCACTACTGATGGGTTTAGCGGGTGGGCCGCACTGTCTAGCCATGTGTGGCTCAGCATGCGCAGGGCTTGCAAGCACAAACCCAGCCAAGAGTGTGTCGATTCTCATCACTTTTCAGGCGGGTAGACTCGCCGGATACTCAGCATTCGGGGCGTTGGCAGCATTATCGATGCAAGGGCTTGGTTGGCTAAGCGTTCATACTGCAGCGCTGCGTCCTGTCTGGACCATGTTTCATGTTGCTGTCGCACTTCTGGGCTTGACCTTATTGATTAGAGCTCGCCAACCTCAATGGCTCGAGTCCAGTGCGCGCGTCGTTTGGAGCAAAACTAGCAGAGTTAGCCGGGCCCTGCCTCGCTCGGCCCCTGGACTCATCGGCGTATTGTGGGTGTTCTTGCCCTGCGGGCTGTTGTACTCGGCCTTAATGGTCGCGGCGCTCACTAGCAACGTCATCGATGGGGCTTTGGTGATGGCGCTGTTTGCTTTGGGGAGCGGTGTGTCCCTCATGGCCGGTCCTTGGGCCTGGACCAAACTTCGCGGTTACGACTCTGGGCCGTGGGCCACTCGAATAGCAGGCCTATCCCTTTTTGGGGTCGCCAGTTGGGGCTTGTGGATGAGCCTAATACACAACCAGGCGCCGTGGTGCATCACCGTCGCAAATCCTTAGTCTCGAGAAACACACCAAGCTGACGCAAAGGAGCCTCACTATGCCATCAATCCCGAATCCAGCCTTAGACTCACATGATCAGGAAGCGGACGCCACGACTCCGCTTAAGGATCCTGTATGTGGGATGTTGGTGAGCGAGAAATCGATCCACCATGTCGAACATGAAGGACGTACAACGTATTTCTGTAGCGCAAGCTGCCGTACTAAGTATGTTGCGGACCCAGAGCGTTACTCTACTAAAAGTAGCTCAACCGATAGCGTCCTGCAGAACGTCCAACCGAGTATCGCATTGCAAGACGCCGCTGCCACTTCTTCTGCAACCGCCTATACCTGTCCGATGCACCCCGAGATTCGCCAAGCAAGAATGGGGAGCTGCCCAAAGTGCGGCATGGCCTTGGAACCCGTACAGCCCAGCCTCGACGACGAAGAAAACCCTGAGCTAACAAGTTTTCGTCGTCGCTTTTGGTGGACCTTGCCCCTCACCATCGTGGTGACGGTACTCGCCATGTTCGGTCACCGCCTGCAATGGTTTGATATGAAGACGCAGAGCTGGATAGAACTAGTATTATCTATCCCTATCGTGCTTTGGGCGGGTTGGCCTTTCTTTGAACGGGGCCTACAGTCGGTGCTTCATCGAAGCCCGAATATGTGGACGCTCATCGGTCTAGGTACCAGTGCAGCCTTTGTCTACAGTGTCGTCGCCACGCTTGCTCCACAGCTATTCCCAGATTCATTTATTTCAATGGGGCGTGTTGCCGTCTACTTTGAAGCAGCAGCCGTCATTATCACGCTGACCCTGCTCGGGCAAATGCTCGAGCTTAAGGCTCGATCGCGTACTTCAGCCGCGATCAAGTCGCTGCTGGGGCTTGCTCCCAAAACTGCCCGTCGTGTGAATGATGACGGGAGCGAGGAAGATGTGCCGCTGACCCATGTTCATGTCGGCAATTTGCTACGCGTTCGACCCGGCGAAAAAGTGCCGGTCGATGGCATCGTGATCGAAGGAAATAGCGCCATCGATGAGTCCATGCTGACAGGTGAACCCATGCCGGTGAGCAAGCGAGCAGGTGACAAACTCATTGGTGCCACTCTAAACACCAGCGGGGCCTTGGTCATGCGAAGCGAACGTGTTGGCTCCGCCACCGTATTGTCTCAGATCGTTCAAATGGTGGCGATGGCGCAACGCTCCCGCGCTCCCATGCAGCGTATGGCAGACACGGTCGCTGGGTATTTTGTGGTGACCGTCATTGGCGTCGCTCTACTGACCTTTTTCGCCTGGGGTATTTTCGGGCCGGAGCCCAGTTGGGTTTTCGGTCTGATCAACGCGGTGTCCGTCTTGATTATTGCCTGCCCGTGTGCGCTCGGTCTAGCGACTCCCATGTCAATCATGGTGGCCACTGGCCGTGGCGCAACGCAGGGCGTGCTATTTCGCGACGCTGCCGCCATTGAAAATCTGCGCAAAGTCGACACACTCATCGTCGACAAGACCGGGACCCTCACTGAAGGCCGACCGGTTTACGAGCGGGCAGAACCTGCCGAGGGCTACACGGCAAGTGAGGTCCTGCGTTTAGCTGCGAGCATCGACCAAGGCAGCGAGCATCCTCTAGCCATGGCAATCGTCGCCGCAGCGCGAGCCCAGGGCCTGACCCTCAGTAAACCAGAACAGTTTGATTCGTCTTCAGGCATCGGTGTGCGCGGCTTGGTCTCACAGAAGGCGATCGCGCTTGGTAATGTCACTTTTTTGGAGACATTTCAAGTCGATGTTTCCGCATTGGCATCCTCAGCGGAACAGTTGCGCAGCACAGGTGCCAGTGTCATGCACCTTGCTGTCGACGGAAAGTTAGCGGGTCTGCTAGCAGTATCCGATCCGATCAAGGCAACGACACAGGAGGCACTCAACACCCTGCGTAACGCAGGACTTCGGATCATCATGGCGACCGGCGATGGACTGACCACGGCGCGCGAAGTCGGCCAACGACTGGGGATCAGTGAAGTCTACGGCGAGGTCAAACCTGCCGACAAGTTGGCCCTGGTCACCCGGCTGCAAAGCGAAGGCTGTATCGTCGCCATGGCTGGCGATGGGATCAATGACGCTCCAGCCTTAGCGAAGGCCGATGTAGGCATCGCCATGGGTACCGGCACTGACGTAGCAATGAACAGCGCCCAGGTCACCCTGGTCAAGGGAGATTTGCGCGGCATAGCCACGGCTCGCGCACTTTCAGTGGCCACCATTGCTAACATGAAGCAAAACCTTATTTTCGCTTTTTTCTACAACTCGCTCGGAGTGCCTTTGGCCGCTGGCGCTTTCTACTCGATCACAGGATGGTTACTTTCGCCTATGGTTGCGGCATTGGCGATGAGCTTAAGCTCGGTGTCGGTGATCAGTAATGCGCTACGTTTGCGCAACGTAGCGCTCCGGCAAAGATAAAGAGGATCAGCTCCAGCATGGACATTTTTGCATATGCGCTGTGGTCAGGTCTTGACATGATGGCAATCAATCCTTATCGCCCTATCCCCACCAATACTGCAGTAGCAACCAACGGGCTTGCTGTGGCCTTGCCTCAACAGGAGCCTGTCTTGCCGCCTCTCGTTGAAGTGTTGGCAAACACCTTCACTGCTCCTTACGCAGCGCTGTCGTCGCTGGCCTCGCCACTATGCCCGCGAGAGGATCATTCGGCGCTCCCAGTAACTTGTCGACTCGAATCGCGCCAATCGGCAGGGCGCTCAACGAGGCAACAACGCTGATCAGTAAATCAAGCACATGATATGCACCGACTTGGCGCCAAAGGCGATAGGAGTCTGCATGGGGTTCTGCACAAGATTCTTATTGTTGCACTAGCTAGTTAAGTAATCGTTAGCAAGTCTCCCTCTGCCGCCTTGAGAGTAGTCTTGCGTTTGGTCAAACGACGCTTAGTGATAGTGTCTATCCTGCGTCAATCAATGGAGTGAAGAAACAATGCTTAGTGATTTCGTGAACATCAGTTGGATTACTTTCCACGGATTGATCACGACAGTGACGGTGATCATCTATATTCTGAGCTCACATCTTTTAAAGCAACGCAGGCATCCTTCCGCCGCCATTGCCTGGATGCTCTTTATCCTTCTTCTGCCCTATCTTGCGTTACCTCTTTTTCTCAGCTTTGGCTCAAGAAAATTGAAGCAGGCTGAAAGCCTTCCGCCATACGTAGCCACTAAAGCCTTAAGCCTGGACAACTGGGCGATATCAACCATCTCAGCGCTCGGCCTAGGCCCCCCGCTGAACTGTAGCCATTTAAACGTGCACCAAGACGGTAAACACGCCCGGCAAGCCTTAATAGGATTGATCAACGCCGCTCAGGTCCAAATAGAGCTGTGCACTTTTCTCTTAGCAAAGGACAGCTTGGGCACCGAAATTGTGGAGCTTCTTTGCGCCAAAGCAAAGAGTGGTGTTCGGGTGCGAGTTCTCCTCGATGGGCTGAGTCACATCATTTGCTTGCGTCCAGATCTGAAAAGGCTGCGCCTTTCAGGGGCGAGCTGCATCACGTTCGTGCCACCCCTCGGATCTTCACTTAAGGGTCGCAGCAATCTTCGAAACCATCGTAAGCTCGTCATCGCAGATGCGGGCACATCAATGGCAAGACTGTGGTGCGGAGGAAGAAATCTGTGCTCGGAGTATTTTGAGGGGGAGACGCATCAAGCGGCCTGGCATGATCTCTCCTTTGATGTACAAGGCGCTCTCATTCTCGCAGCAAGTGATCTATTCGAGCAAGACTGGTATTTCGCCAAACATCTGCAAATGATGTCGGCAACTCCTAGGTCAAGTGAATCAGTTGAGCTAGGAGAAATGTCAAAACTAGGGATTCACGTGGGTGCCCAATCTTGCGCTCAGTTAGTCCCCTCTGGACCTGATCGAGTCGACGATACTTTGCATGCCTTACTGGTCAGTGCCGCTTATCAAGCAAAGGCGAGGATCGCCCTAGTTACGCCGTATTTTGTTCCGGATGCGGCACTCCTGATGGCACTGTGCATGGCGGCTCGTCGAGGCGTGCAGGTTGATTTGCTTCTGCCAAGGCGCTCAAATCATCGCCTTTCCGATTTTGCACGTAGCCGGTCGCTTCGTGCCCTTTCGCAAGCCGGAGGGCGAATATGGCTAAGCGAACCAATTGAGCACGCCAAACTCGTGATCATCGATGATGTGCTTGCACTTTCTGGTTCCGCCAATCTTGATCATCGAAGCTTATTTCTAAACTATGAACTCATGATTGCTTTTCATGGAGGCTCGGACATCGCAATGTTTCAAACTTGGTATGACGCCGAACTCCTGGGCGCTAGGCCACATCTGCCAAGCCAGCCGAGCTTTATGCGAGATTTGGCGGAAGGAATGACCTTGTGGTTAGGCTTTCAGCTCTAAAACTACGGGCCGAAACCATCGAACAAACTTTGCGATAAATCAAAATCATCAGACGAGAAACAGAGTCTGAGGGATGGCGCTTTAACGGCTTGATCATCTTTATCGACGATCAATTGGTGGCACTTCCAGTCTTTGCCGGAGCGGGCTGGGCAAGGCGTGATCAAACCATAGCTTCACGATATCTGTCAAACCCGATCATGCGCGAAACCCAGCCCAAGCCTAGATCACCGCGTACCTTTCAAACATCTGTTCGGCTTTCGGATTTTTCAGAAAACTTTCAAAAAACTTTCAGAAAAACTTCGGGAAATTTCAGGACTTTAAGAAATCAAATGACGATCATAGAAATTCGAACGTCAAGGTCGGAGATTTCTTATGGAACAGCTCGTTACATCTTTACTCCTGTGGTTAGCCGCTAACTCAACATTCGATGTCAGCACACTTAAACCTCCGCCGATTGTGTTGATGTCGCCCGAAGAAATGACAAGCATGTACTACCGCGAGTCTGGTCGGTCGCCGGGCGCCATTAAGGTCGACGCGCGAGTTCAGGGCTATTTTCGTCGGCTCGGACCCGATGCGGGCACGGTTTACATGATTGCCCCGGAAAGCGTACCCGGCGCAGCAAACTATTCAGATCCCAGGCAGAACCCAATCTTCCAGGAACGCTTACTACATGAACTGGTGCATTACGTTCAGTGGTCGAGCGGAGAATACGAGCGCTTCATTTGCCCTGCTCAGGGTGAGATCGCGGCCTATCAATTGGGTGGCCGCTACCTTCGGAGCGTGGGCGCCATCGACCCCATCAAAAGTCGCGAGTTTTGGATACCGCTGGTGAGCCGCTGTTGACGAGAAAAAATCATGATGATTCCCGAAGCGGGGGATGTAATTAGGCTATTAAAGGTGCACAATGTGAAGCATGTCTTCCACCCCGAAAAACACGATGATTTTGGGATCCGCCGTTTACGATCTGGTTCACCGGGTATTGATGGATCGAAGTGGCGGCCTCTTGGATCTTAGACCCAAGACGGCGGCCGTCTTGGAGCTCTTGGTTAATCATGCCAATCAGATAGTCGGCAAAGACAAAATCCTAGAAAGTGTTTGGAGCGGCAGATTTGTCACTGAGGATAGTCTTGTCCGCTGTGCCCATGAGATCCGCAAGGCTATAGGAGATCCAGAGCACAATGTGCTTCGCACTGAGAGCGGCATTGGTTATCGACTGCTCACCGCGACTGACCCTCTTCAGCACGATGAGTATCCGTTCATTGGTGAAAAGTTCGATCAAAAGATTGGCTTTACAACTGCGGAGGATGGCGTGCAACTGGCCTACGGCGTAAGCGGAAACGGCCCCCCCTTGGTTCGAGCGCCAGTATGGATGACCCATCTTGATTGGGACTGGAGAAGCCTTGCCATCGGTGCATGGCAACGGCGTGCCGGATTGCACCACACTTTTGTACGCTTTGATTACCGCGGTACGGGACTCTCTCAACGCGGGGTGGCTATCGACAATTTGGATCAACAGGTGAGTGATATGAAGGCAGTGGTCGACGCCGCTGGCTTAACTCGGTTTGCTATCAGAGGCTCTATCGGCGGCGGGCCTATTGCCATTAAATTTGCCGCATGTTACCCGGAAAGTGTGACACACTTGGTCTTGGTCGGGAGCGGTGCGCGAGGCATACGAGCATGCGCCCAGCAATCGATGTCAACGCAGGAATTCAGCGCCCTTAATGAACTTATCTTTCGGGGATGGGGAGTCGAGTCAGATGCCTACCGACAAATCTTCACGTCAACCTTATTTCCTGGTGCCAACGCTGAGCAAATGCGTTCATTCAACCATTTGCAACGCGTATCCGCGACGCCGATGGACGCAGTCCGATTGCATACCGCGATGTCGCTTTACGACGCCTCACCGGACCTTCCCAACGTGCACTGTCCCACGCTGGTTCTACAAAGCTCTCGAGACAAGGGCTGGCTCACTGAGGAGATGCACTTTGTCGCCTCCCGTATCAGGCAGGTGGAAGTGCATCTTATGGACACTGAGAACCACCTCCCACTTGCCAACGAAACTGCCTTTGAGAGAACCCACCAGATTATTGACTCCTTTCTCGCACGTGCTGGCTAAGGCATAATCAGACAGTAACTAGCCACTTGTCTTTCCCGATCGCCGTAACCGAGCGCGAAGACGATCAATTTCACACTGAAGTATAAAACCCGATTAAACATCTGCGGCTGACCTCCCCCTCGCAAGCGCATTGTTTTACCTGCTCGAGAGTCGGCTGGAAGGTGTGGCTGTAATGCTGATGATGCTCTCTTCCCCCTTCATCGGGGTGCGGTCACTAAACTCAAAACCGTCAGCCCAGCCAGGCGGGGTCGAAAACTCTTGTCCTGTCGCCTGTCGTCGCGCCATTGAGTCATAAGCTAGGCGCTTCTCCTTATCGCTAAGAGCGTCATTCGCCTCATTAATCTCCTGTATCTTCACTTGAACATCGGGAGATTTATGCAAGTCGGGATGATGCTTTCTAACCAGCCGTCGGAAGGCTTTCTTGATGTTCTCCACGCTCGCGTCACGTTCTACACCATGGGTTTTATAGTAGTCCGAAATTTCATGCTTGGGGCCCAGTACCTGAGCCGCGCGCACGTAAAACGCTCGACACCCTGTCGGCCTCCAACATTCCCACCAAGGCACCTTGGGCATCTACAATCACAATGCTGGTTATCTCGCTGAACTGCATGCGCTCATGCACCACTTGCAAGGCTTCATCGAGTCTCGCCGTGACCAGCGGGCAAGTCATGATATCTCCCGCTGTGATCACTCCTGGATCTAAGGAAAAAGCCACCGCTTCCAACACAATGTCGCGATCCGTTAATATTCCCTGCGGCAACCAGGGTCCAGCAGATCCATCGCTAGTTGAGGCGACGATCAAACTGCTCACTCGGAGATCATGCATTTTTTTTGCGCAGTCGATAAGTGTCGTTTCTGGCGAAACGATCGCTAGTTCCAATGTACCTAGATCTTCAACACAGTAGGGAGCAAAGTTCATTAACCGACTCCAAGCAGGTGGTTGACGGGTTTAAACCAGACTTTAAATAGCTCGTGCAAGATTCGCGAAAGCATGTGTGTAGAACATAAAAATCCCCTGTGGTGACATCGCTCTTAAAAGTCGGGCGTGGCTTTTATTGCATCCGTTTTCCGACCTTTAGTGCGCCATAAATACTGGTAAGGTCATGGATTGCAGGATGGTTCGCGACGCACCGCCCAGCACAAATTCCCGCGCTCGGCTATGCCCATAACACCCCATCACAAGCAAGTCCGCGCCTACGTCGGAGGCCATTGAAAGTAGTCCTTCGCCACCTGAATCTGCTCCGAAACTACTATGAAAGCTAGGCTTGAGTGATACACCATTCGATCTAAGATAAGTCTCAAAGTGTCGTTTGAACTCCTCAACATCCGTCGCAGCTACGTCGGCCACAAGATGCAGTGTTTTAGCGGTTTGTAACAATGGAATTGAAGCGGACAATGCATGGGCTGCCTCTCGAGTCGGCTTCCAGGCAATCATGACATTTTGCAGAGTTGATTTCATACTGCCAATGTAGGGGACGATCAGGCCTGGCTTACCGCTGTCGATGATCAAATTGGCAATCAAGTTCCGTGGAATGGTGCTCATCCCGGGATCGGAGGGATTGTTCTGCCCGAACACGATGAGATCCGCTAGCCAAGCATGCCTCAAAAGACTGATGCCTGGAAAGTCGATGATATCCGAATGCCATGAGACCTTTGGCCCAGGAACTGAAGACCACTCATCAAAGCGATTTTTGGCTTGTTCGCGGCGCTTTTCGTCAGCTTCCAGCAGAATCGCCACAGTACCTGCCGAATATTCTGAATACCCCATTGAGGCCGTCAAATACCCTGGCGTCGTCACATAGACGGCTTCAATCTCGCAGGTCGCACCTCCCAACTGTGTCCGCATTTCGACAATCTGCCGAGCAACTTTTAGTCTAAGGTCGCCGTCGTGACTATCGTCAAGATGAACTAGTATCTTTCCTAAATGATTCATATCGAGCCCTTTTCAGTTTGAGTGCGATTGCGTTGCATAACGACAATATTGATGGCAACGGAACACCAAAGATTTGCGAAAGATCAATGTTTTTCGATTTCCAAAATTCTTAGCTGCGCCCTCTAAATTCGAAGAGTCTTGGTCAAGCCATCAGCTAGTGCAGTACTCCGCCTAGCCAGCGACGATTCTTGGCAAGGCTTTTGACATCGGACCAACTTCGGCAATGCTGGCTAAGTGCTGGCCAAATGCGCATCACCAGTTCGCATTCAGCCAATGTGTCGGCGGCCGCACGATGGCGTGCGAGACATTGCACACCTAAGGCCAGCATCCACTCGTCAAGTGATTTTGCGAAAACACCCTGTTCACTCACCAAGCAGAGATGCTCAATATCCACCCAAGGATTAGACAGAGTCAAATGCTTATGGGTCTTAAAAGCTCGCTCCAAAACCTTCTGATCAAATGACGCGTGAAAAGCCAGCAATGGCGCCTCGCCGACAAAGGCCAAGAAGCGATCAAGCGCCAATGATGGTTCTAGCCCGCTACGTTGCACCTCATGGCCGATACCGTGGAGCAAAACATTAGCGCGATCAGAAGTTCGGTCTGGGCGCAAAAAAACCTCGAAACTGTCGCGCAAACTCAAGCGAAGGGTTCGCGAAGGCCAGTCGACACTCAATCCCATAGCCGCAATCGCCAGAAGATCATCAGCCCTGGCGTCAAGGCCACTCGTTTCAACGTCCAGAACAACCCAACGCTCCACCGTCAGCGCCCATAATCTAGCGCCAAGCGCTGTTGCAGAGAGCGCGCTTGGCTTAATGAAATTTTGAGTATCTTCTTATCAATTTGACTTAAAACGCTGACGTCGAGCCGATTAGGATGATCGGAATCCTTGCCAGTTTCGAGCTGCCCCCGCAAACGCAACATCTGCAAAAACTCGAATCCAGTGACCCAAGAGGAGTACTCCGCAAGCTTGACACCTAGTCTCGGCCCCACTTCTTCCAAGCGCTCTGCAGTGCCGCAAGTTCTAAGGCCCTGAGCCAAGGCATAGACTCTTGCCACGGCAACATTCACGGCGGTTCCTTGCAGCTTAAGATCGATGGTGGGCTTACCGTCAATTTGAGTGGTTTCCAGCCCGCCCAACCAGTTAATCGGCGGCACAGGGCTTAATACGGTCGCGGCTAACTGCTTCACAAAACGTTCATTAGTGGGCACCTTTTCAACAATGAAGTCGCGTAAGCGATCTGCCATCCCGAAATCACCAGCCAGCGCACGCAAATCAAAAAAAACGTGTGCGTTTAAAAGATATTGCGGACTACCCAGATTCACCCAATGCGAGAACTTTTCTAACCATTGAGCCTCGTGTAGACACCACTGCGCGTTCGACGCCATGATCCCTCCCCTGCACAAAGGATATCCACAGGCATCCAACGCATGGTTCACCGCGAGCGCGAAAAGCCGGTAATGCTCCAACTCGCTGGCGGGTACGTGGTTTGCAAGCACCATAGCGTTGTCTTGGTCTGTGGCAATCGTTTGCTCGCCTCGCCCTTCGGAGCCCAGGGCGATCCAGCAAAAATTCGTCATCGCCACTTGATACTGCGACGCCAAGAGGGTGATGACCCGCTGCGTCAACAAATCGTTCAAATGACTAATGAGAGATGACGCTTGTCTAGCAGTGACGCCTTGAGCCAGGAGAGTCGCAGCAAATCGCCTAATCTGAAAACCCAAGGCCTGAAGG
>JAYVKZ010000086.1:0-4824 GCA_043767985.1 Betaproteobacteria bacterium | reverse complement strand
GTGGCGAGGGTGGTACCGTTTTGGGACGAAGCGATTGCTCCGGCGATTCTGCAAGGACGCCGGGTCATCATTGCCGCCCACGGTAATTCGCTGCGTGCCCTGATCAAGCATCTGGACGGGGTGGGCGATGATGAGATCGTCAATATGAATATTCCGACCGCGCGGCCTCTTGTGTACGAGTTGGATGCGCAGCTCAAGCCTATTAAGCACTACTACCTAGGCGATCAGGCTGAGATTGAGGCGGCGATGAAGGCCGTAGCAGCTCAGGGAAAAGCTAAGGTTTGAAGAAATGCGCACGTAAACCGAGCGGGCGCGAGGTCGCCATTTTCGCTGCTTTCCATTATGCTTAAGGCGTGGACTCCAACCTCATCGCGCAACTTCTTGCCACGGCTATTCGATTGACAGGACTTCCCGCCATCAGCGAGTCCGACCTGCCTCAAATTATTAGCATGTCTAAAGAGGGTATCGTCGCTGAAATGTGCCCCGAGCGGCCGGCTGCATGCGACACCTTGGTGGCCCTCTTTGAGCCTGCCAAATACCGTGTGATCTACCGTAGTAGTTTGAATCTTTCCAAGCCCTATGATCGCTCCTTCTTGTTGCACGAGTTGGTACACGTCCTACAATTCAAAGCGCTCGGCCCGGGCATTTTCTTGACTTGCCAGGAGCGTCTTGCGGTTGAGCGTGAGGCCTACTTTATTCAGGACCGCTACCTTGCCGAAAGCGGCCTTGAAATTCGGGTGCGAGGGGCCTTGCGGTTTATGCGATGCCCGGAAGGGCCCGCCCAAGGTGCTACTGTTACGAATTAACTAAAAAGGTGATGCAATGAGTTCCCACACCAATCTGTATGCATTGAGCGCCGAGCAAATGTCGCAAGGTTTTGCACGCAGGGATTTATCGCCAGTCGAAGTGGCAGTGAGCTGCTTTGAGCGCATCGCAGCTTGGGAGCCCAGCATCAATGCCATGTACTTGGTGCAACGCGAAGCGGCACTGAAGGCTGCTCAAGCCTCGGAGGCGCGCTGGACTAGTGGTCAGCCCTTAGGCACCCTAGACGGCGTACCGATCACCATCAAAGAAAACATTTATACCCAAGGCGATCCCGCACCCATTGGCACGCTAGCGATGGACCTCACCCCCAAGACGGCGGACGCCCCGGCCTCGGCACGAGCTCGGGAAGCCGGAATGGTGATCCTCGGCAAGACCACGATGCCGGACTTTGGCATGTTGTCCTCCGGAATGTCGTCCTTTCATGGCATTACTCGCAATCCTTGGCGGCTGGATCGCAATACCTCCGGCTCCTCGTCCGGTGCGGCGGCGGCGAGCGTGGCGGGCTATGGCCCAATGCACATTGGTACAGATATTGGTGGCTCGGTGCGTTTGCCTGCGACCCATGGCGGCATCTTTGCGCTCAAGCCAAGCTTCGGTCGCATCCCGGTGAGCCCTCCGTTTATGGGGCGGGTGGCCGGTCCCATGACTCGAACCGTGAAGGACTCCGCCTATTTACTGGAGGTGCTGAGTCGCCCTGATGTGCGTGATTTCATGAGTCTGCCCTATCAACCTGAAAATTATGCAGCCAAGGTCGATCAATTCTCGGTCAAGGGCAAACGGATTGGTTTGATGCTGGATATGGCCAGCACGGGCACCATTGGTTTCGCAACCGATCCGCAAATCATCGCGGCAGTACAGGCGGCCGCCCAAGCTCTTGAAGCTGCGGGGGCGATTGTGGTCCCGGCCAAGGGTTTCATGACCCCTGAAATGATGGAGAACATGGGCCGTTTTTTCGAGGCGCGCTCTGGCAACGACATTGCTGCGATGGATGCAGCGACCCGAGCTAAAGTCCTGCCCTTCATCCTGGAGTGGGCCACTTGGCGTGCCCCTCACTTTAAAGGTGCAGACGTCATGGCGGCGTACAACCAAGTGATCGCCATGCGCGAGGCCGCCGTACAGGCCGTCGCGCAGTATGATTTCGTGCTCTCGCCTACCTCGCCCGTGCTGCCCTTTGAGGCCGAGATTGCAGGCCCAGGCAATGATCCGCGCAATGCCTTTCCACATATTCATTACACTGTGGCCTACAACATGAGCGAGCACCCAGCGTCGTCGACCAATTGGACTTATGCTGGGCCAGGCAGCCACGAAGGGCTACCCATTGGTGTTCAAATCATTGGGCAGCGTTACGACGATCTAGGTGTTTTGCAAGTGAGTCGTGTGCTTGAGCAATTACGCCCGGCGCAACGCGCCTGGCCGGAGCCGGTCTCAGCTTAACCCGATCATGACCGTCTCTCGAAAAATCTTTCGCTCGGCCAAGCGACCTAACCACGCGTAAACTTGGGGCCGCTCAGGCGCTTCGTAATTTAACAGAGCCCAGGGCATCACCGTCCAGCGATAGGCTTGGATCGCCATGGGAATGTCCGCAAGGGTAGGTGCGTCACCCGCCGCATAGAGATTCTTGGCGAAGTGCGCTTCGAGAATATTGATCATCAGCGTTGATTTCTCTGCGGAGCTGAGTAGGAGCTTGTGATCTCGTTGCTCGGGTGCCGTGCGAAATAATTGCCACATTAAGGGAGTAATCGCCGCACCTAGCGAGCTGTTTGACCAGTCCATCCATTTTTCAATCTGGGCGCGTTGCTGGAGATTCTGCGAATACCAGTTGAAGCACCGATGCTTGCTTGCCAAGTAGCGCAAGATCGTATTGGACTCCCACAATACGAAGCCCTCGTCGTCAATCGTGGGGATCAGCGCATTCGGGTTCATGGCAAGGTACGCCGGTGTCTTCGTGACGCCAAAGGCCAACCCCGCATCGACGCGCTCATACGGGATCCCGACCTCCTCACAAAACCACAGCAGCTTTTGCACGTTGGATGAGGTCGTTCGCCCCCAAATTTTTAGCATGTCAGGCCTGCCCGCGCATTTTGTAAATACCCCAGCCTTTTTGGCTCATCACCAACTCACCATGTTGGTTGTAGGCTTCGGTGAGGGTGTACAGCAGGCCGCGATCGGGTTTACTTTTCGAGGCGCGAGTCTCGAGCGTCGTCACGCGCACTTTGAGCCTGTCTCCAGCATGCACTGGCTTTAACCAGCGTAGTTCGTCGATGCCGGGAGAGCCTAGGCTAGCCAGGCGAGAGATGAAGTTGTCTACCACCAGACGCATGACGACCGAAGCGGTCATCCAACCACTCGCGGCAAGTCGACCAAACGGGCTAAGCTTGGCCGCTTCGTCATCCAGATGAAAAGGCTGGGGGTCATAGAGGGTGGCGAACTGAATAATTTCCTCGGCGCTAATCTGACGGTCGCCGAACTCGAACACTTCACCTGCTCGGTAATCTTCAAAATAGCGCTCCAATGGAGGAACCTGAGCATTATTGATCATATGTTGTTTAAATGTTTGACCGAGGGATTGCTAATATAGTTCAAAATGCAAATCTACTTGCCGTGCCCACGCACTTTGCCGCAAAGGAAACGCCTCTTCATGCTCGACGCAGACTACATCAAGCGCAATATTCGTACCGTGCCCGATTGGCCAGAGAAAGGCGTGCAGTTTCGGGACATCACACCCTTACTTCAGAACCCCAAAACCTTACGGGTCCTGATTGATTTGTTTGTGCACCGGTACATGGGGCAGGACATTAATTTGGTGGCCGGCATTGATGCGCGCGGCTTTATCCTGGGTGCGATCGTTGCCTATGAGCTGAACTTAGGCTTTATCCCCATTCGCAAGAAAGGCAAGCTGCCGTTTACAACCGTTGAAGAGCAATATGAGCTGGAGTACGGGAGCGCCACGGTGGAGTTGCATTCGGACGCCTGCAAACCTGGCGATCGTGTATTGATCATCGACGACCTGATCGCCACTGGCGGCACGATGATGGCGGGAAAAAAGCTTATTGAAAAACTCGGAGCGACGGTGTTTGAAGGCGCGGCCATTGTGGATCTACCCGAACTGGGTGGCTCCAAGAAGCTGCGCGAAGCGGGACTGGTATTGCATACTTTGGTGGATTTTTCCGGTTCTTAGGTTCGACACACAGTCAGTATCTGCATACAAGGCATTTTGGCGTTCTAAATCCTAAACATGACTCTCACCTCCCTTCGGCTCGATAAATGGCTCTGGGCTGCGCGCTTTTTTAAGACGCGTGGTTTGGCGCAGACCTCGATTGAGAATGGTCGAGTCTTAGTGAACCAGGAACGTGTCAAAGTTGCCTATGCCGTGAAGGTGGGCGATGAATTGCTGCTGCGCCAAGGCGATATTTCGCGTACCCTTGAGGTGCTCATCATTTCGGACAAACGAGGCGCGGCACCGGTCGCTCAAACGCTTTATATGGAATCCGCGGAATCCGTGGCGAAGCGAGAAGAGGCTTTACAAATCAAGCGCTTTAGTAGTGAGCCGGCCCGCAGCATCGAAGAAGGTCGTCCGACCAAGCGCGATCGTCGCCGTATTGAGAGCTTGAGTAAAGGATATTGATATGAAAGTAGGTCTGTCCGGTGTTTTCAGTTTGATCTTGTTCGCCTTGGGCGTGGCCGCTTTGCCCAGCCCAGCGTCGGCCCTGGATGTTCCTGTAGTAAGCCTAGCCGAGGCCGCAAAAAGGCTCTCGGCCGGCGGCTATGTTTTGATGATGCGCCATGGCGCGACCGAGGGAGGCTTGGGTGATCCTCCGGGATTTACACTGGAGGACTGTAAGTCCCAACGAAGTCTAAGTACTGAGGGTAGGGCTCAACTCAAACGTGCCGCCGATGCCTTAAAGGCGGCGGGCATTAAGATTGACGATGTGGCCTCGAGCGAATGGTGTCGCTGCAAAGAAACTGCCGAATTGGTCTTCGGGCCGTACATCACCTGGG
>JAYVKZ010000085.1:0-3040 GCA_043767985.1 Betaproteobacteria bacterium | reverse complement strand
GCTCGCACAAGCTCAGCGATTTGTCGATTGGCTTTCAGTTTTAGGGTTTAGCGCGTGGGTCTTGGCGGTGCTTTAGTCCGCCTTGATCTGCGCCCGCTTGACGATATCGCTCCAAATCTTCTGCTCAGAAGCGATAAAGGCCGCAAACTCGCTGGGCGGCCCGCCACCGCCAATCGCGTTATCATTGGCGAAGCGCTCAGTCACCGCCGACGATTTGAGAGCCTTTAGGCACTCTTCCTGAAGGCGCTTCACAATGTCCGGGGGCGTGCCAGCGGGCGCTAGCACGCCGTACCACTGTGATGTTTCAAAGTCTTTGAAACCCATTTCGGCAACCGTCGGCACGTCTGGCATCGCCGGTATTCGTTTACTAGTGCCGACCGCGATGGCGCGTAGTTTGCCCGAGCGAATATGCGGCGCCAGTGCGGGCATCCCCGCCGATGCGGCCTGAATACGCCCACCCAACAAATCAGTCAATTGCGGGCCAGTGCCTCGATAGGGAATATGAGTAATAAACATACCTGTCACCAGCTTTAGATACTCCATTGCCAAATGTCCGGCACTAGCATTACCGGCCGAGCCATAATTGAGTTGACCAGGACGGGCCTTCACATACTTCACAAACTCTTTGAAGTCCTTGGCAGGTACATCAGGGTGGATGACAAACACATTCGGCACTTTAGCGAGTAAAGTGACCGGTACAAAGTCTTTGTTCACGTCGTAGCTGTGCTTACTCATCATGTAAGGGTTCACGGCTAATGTGCCCACATGGCCCAAAATAATGGTGTGACCGTCGGGTGCGGCCTTCGCGACCTCCCCCATCGCCACCACGCCAGCACCACCCGCTTTGTTCTCAACATAAACGTTCTGGCTGAGTTGCTTACTCATCTCGGCAGCCACCGAACGCGCCACGATCTCTGAAGTACCGCCAGGTGCGAAAGGCACCACAAAACGGATGGTCTTGCTGGGCCAATCGGCCGCGTGGACATTCTTTAAAGCCAGCGCCCAGGTTGCGCCAGCACTCGCTGACCGCAAAAAAACTCTCTTGGACGGGCTAGGCAAGTGGTTAGGCCTCAAGCAGCTTACCCCTGAGAAGAACTCGTCCGCTAACTCTTGGCTTGCTTTCATAACCCCAACGCCACTTATGATGACAGCGCCTACAACTCACCAAGAGTCCGTCTTGGTTAAGATCGTGGGTAATGCGCGTCGGCATGCTATTGACGCCAGGAATCTCGCGACGCACGATGCTAAAGCTCGGATAACCACAGGGGGAGCAAATCGTAATGTCACCCACGGAGCGTGCCAAGTCAATGGAGCGAGAGTACTTCTTAAAAGCGACCCAAGCAATCGTAGCGCCGCTAACGATCATGATCGATTTCACCAAGACCGTGACGATGCGCTCACGCGCAGCAAAGAGCTCGAAACTGATGGTGAGAGCGAGCAAGCAAACAAAAGCCGCAATCAGCCAAAGATGCGAATCCTTCAACTGCTTTTCGTACCACTTCTGAAAACCCATCTGCCCAATCCGACCCAACTCTTGTTCAGTGATGACCATTTTTTACAGCCCTCTACTTTGCTGCCGCTTTAATTTGCAACGCAACTTTCTCGATTTTAAGTTCAAAGTTCATTTAATGATTGTCTCGGGGAATTCCCATCGTTTGAGCGATGCGCTGATAGTTGACCGCAAAATCCAGACAAGCTCCGGAATCCAACTGGCCAATGTGTTTGCGTTGCAGTTCCTGCCAAGGGGTTTGGCTCTTCGGGTAGTAGGGTTTAAATTTGGCGCGGCGCTTAGCCAGTTCGGCGTCCGTGATCAGCATATCGGCGCGACGCTTTTTGAGGTCAATACGAACCCGATCCCCGGTCTTGAGAAGGGCAAGGCCCCCCCCCACCGCGGCCTCGGGTGAGGCGTTGAGAATGGACGGGCTAGCCGAGGTGCCAGACTGACGACCATCCCCAACACAAGGCAACATGGTGATGCCCTGTTTCACGAGCGCATCGGGGGGCAGCATATTCACCACCTCCGCCGCACCCGGATAGCCCACCGGGCCCGTGCCTCGAATGAACAAAATACAGTCGGCATCAATCTTCAACTTAGGGTCGTTGATCCGGTGGTGGTAATCCTCCGGCCCTTCGAACACAATCGCTCGGGCCTCAAAGGCATTCGGGTCCTTAGGATTCTCTAGGTATTTTTTGCGAAACTCCGGTGAAATCACGGATGTTTTCATCACAGCGGAGTCGAACAAGTTACCCGAGAGCACGGCGAAGCCCGCACTGTGCATCATCGGCTCATCATAAGACTTAATCACTTTGCGATTACTGGTCACCGTATGGCTCCAAAGCGCAGCCGTCGTTTTTCCAGACACGGTCAGAACATCACCGTGCAACTTTCCCGCTTTCAGCAATTCGAACATCACCGCAGGTACGCCACCGGCGCGGTGGAACTCTTCGCCGAGATATTCGCCTGCCGGCATCAAATTGGTTAACAAGGGAATCTTGTAGCCAATCTTGTCCCAATCCTTGATGTTGAGTTTCACACCCATATGCCGCGCGATGGCGGTGACATGAGGCGGGCAATTCGTAGAGGCGCCCAGTGCACTCGCCGCAACAATGGCATTTTCAAACGCCTTACGGGTCAGGACATCGGAAGGCTTCAAATCTTCGCGCACCATTTCTACGATGCGCCGCCCTGTGAGATAAGCCATTTGCGGTCGCTCCCGGTAAGGGCCAGGAATCGCCGCACAGCCGGGCAAGGACATGCCCAAGGCCTCAGCCACCGAATTCATCGACAGGGCCGTGCCCATGGTGTTGCAATGGCCCACGGATGGTGCGCCCGAGGCCACCATCGCCAAAAATTTATCGTAGTCGATACGACCTGCTGCCAGCTCTTGCCGGGCATGCCAGACAATCGTCCCCGAACCCGCTAGACCATCACCCCAATAGCCATTGAGCATCGGTCCGCCCGAGAGGACGATCGAAGGAATATTGACCGTCGCCGCGCCCATCATCATGGCCGGTGTAGTTTTGTCACAGCCCGTGGTGA
>JAYVKZ010000084.1:0-5819 GCA_043767985.1 Betaproteobacteria bacterium | reverse complement strand
GGGTTATGAATTGGCGTCATTAGTCGGACCTCATTTTCATGACGATAAGCCGCTAGTTTGAAAGTCATACTTTTTCGGAAGTCTATAACGGTGTTATTAAACTGCTGGTTTGGTGCGGCATCTCCTCCAAAATTCATCATAATAATGCTCGACACCGTTACTTCGGACTCCGAAGCAAGATGTCGCAACTCTTGCCGGATATCAAAAGCATCCTCGTAGCGGGCCTCGAAGAATGTAATCCACGCGGGAAGATTTGCACGCCCTGCGTTTGACATACGTACTCTTACGGCATCATTTCCATCGCCATATCGGTCCCACATTAGATTGTGCTCTGATGTCTTGGTCCAGCACTGCAAATAGGCGCTTGCGTCCGCATTTCTGGCCGCCTCTATGAGGCCGGGAAGCGCACTTATATCGCCCTGCTCTAAGAGAATATCTGCGACATCTTTTATTCCATCGTTTCGAAGTAAAGCTCTTACGAGCATTGCTTCCCACGGGTCGTCGTTAAACACGCGATATGAAACAAACGCGAGGGTTCGTTCTTTTGCGATCTGCCTAAGTCGATTTATCGGCATCACTCGAAACAAGTCCATAGTTTGTGGCTACTCATTGGGGTTGTACATCACATGGAAGACGATTTGCGAACGGCCGAGCTGACAAATGACGACCGCCACAGGTATTCGTGTAGCTGATAGCCTAGTTTAAGCGACTACCACTTTCATTATTCGATCAGAAGGTCCCTAGCGTCCCTAACGCGATAGGCAATGAACCCGCACTCTAACAAAAAAGTCTGAATGCAAAACGGATCACAGCTCGACAAAATGCAGCGCTAGTCCTGAGCGTAAGTATCGAATAAAAATCGGAAACGAGTGCCAATCGTTATCCGCTCGCGATGGGTTATCCACAAGATATCTACTCGCACCGAAGGCTGCTCGCGTTCCGAGCGAAGGTATCTTAAAAGCTAATTTTCATAGATTCTTTGCCTATGGTTAGCTTCAAAGCGCGCTTCGAGGAGAATATTCCCCTGGTTTCTTTCCTCCCGGCGCTTCATATTATTGCCTTTTCGGCAGGGGGTGTGCGCTCTGCTCGTCACTTTTGGGTCGATTTCTGGCAATAGCACAGCCGTCTTCCTGACCCTGGTCTGTCGCCACTGATGGCTTTCCATGATCCCAAAGATGCGGCCCAGGCCGTGCTTCAGCACAGCCTCAGTGAAGGGATGGAGAGCTATCTGTTGGGGTTGTGCGCGATGTTTCTGACCGACCTTAGGATTGCATTCTTTGGTGATTAAAACCGCCCCGGTATCTCGAAAGCGAGACCGCGAAAGTGTTGACTAGGCTCTCAGCAGACCGTTTCGAGGAATATGCGCAAGCCCAAGATTTTCCAATCGGGCAGTATTTCTCCGGGAAATGAAGGGACAGCATGCAACACATAAAAGCCAACGGATTGAACTTCGCGTATCTTGAGGAAGGCACCGGACCACTTGTGCTCTTGTTGCACGGTTTCCCCGATACAGCACATTCCTGGAGCCATCAAATGCCTGTACTCGCTGCGGCCGGCAATCGGGTGGCGGCGGCTGTACCGCATCCTGGGCAGGTCGCGACGGCATTGTCAGCTTAACCGATCTGTGATGGCATGATGCAATGGATCTTTCCCGCCACTACCATCGTCATCGTTACCCGATTGAAGTTGTCAGCCGTTGCATTTGGCTCTACTTCCGTTACAGCCTGAATTATCGGGATGTCGAAAGATGATGTTTGAGCGTGGCATTACGGTGAGCTACGCGACGATTCGGTCATGGTGCCAGAAGTTTGACGCCGAGTATTCGAGGCGCTTAAGAAAGTGCCGAGGCCCAATCGGCGATACATGGCATTTGGACGAGGTGTACCTCAAGATCGATGGCCGCAACCAGTACTTTTGGCGAGCCGTTGATCAAGAGGGCGAAGTGATCGACATCATCGTACAGAGCCACCGTGATTCAAGAGCGGGGGAGCGGTTTTTTAGGAAGATTCTAAGAGTGGAAGGTACATTGCCGCGTCGAGTCATCACGGATCGGCTCGGCAGCTACGGTCTCGCGATGAAAAGGCTGATGCTAGTCGTTGACCACATCAAGGACAAGGGTGCGAATAACCGAGCGGAGAATTCGCATCAGCCGACTCGGCAAAGAGAGCGGAGGTGAAACCGATTCCGGTCGGGCAGATCAGCACAAAGATCTCTTTCCAGTTTTTCAACGATCGACAACCACTTCAGAAATTACCGTCATCCACTGAGCGCATCGAATCACCGAATGGTGATGACGAAGCGCTTTACCGATTGGAATCAGATGTGCGGGAGCGTGGCATGAGGTTTAGGCTGACTCGTGTTCGTTCGGCTCGGAGAAGTTAAATTGACAACGCCTTTTGCACAGTGCAGGACAAGCCGACTTGATCACAATTCAGACGGGAACGGCCACTGGTACCTATTTGTTCCAGAACACGGGCGGCGACATCACCCAATTCGACAGCACAGACTTATTTGTGAAACTGACGGGTACGTTTGGCACGATAGGCGCCAGCAATTTGATCCCCTAGCCCCACACTGCCCGGCACGGCTAGGTGTAGATCTGCATGAAATTGTTTCCATCAAGACCCAATGTCATGCAGAGGTAGCCAAGGCGCACTACCGCTGGATGGAGGAGGTCAAGTTCGAGCAGCCGACTTAGTACCTCGTCATGCAGGAGTATGTCGATTGCGTCCTCGCCTTGAGCAAACGCTTCAACGCGTTTGACGAGCACATCCGGAAGGCGGCAAGTGAGTCCGTCTTCTGGCCGGTGATTGAAGCTCTGATGACCTTGCACTTCCCACTGCCTTACTATAAAGTAAGGATAAACTGGAGTATATGCTATGGCGACCGCAACCATCACGACCAAGGGCCAGATCACGATCCCCACCGAAGTGCGCACCGCGCTCTCGGTCGGCACCGGGGACAGGGTGGAGTTTGTCCAGATCGAACCCGGCCAGTTCCTCTTCGTTGCCGCCAATCGGTCCGTGACCGAGCTTAAAGGTATGTTCGGCAAGCCCGTAAAAGCGGTGTCCGTTGAAGATATGAATCGCGCCATCGCGGCTCGCGGAGCCTCAGCTCGATGATCGGCCTGGATACCAATGTACTCGTTCGCTACATCATGCAGGACGACGCCAAGCAAGCGGCCAAGGCGACCAAGTTGATCGAAGGGCTCACCGCGCAGGAACCGGGATTCATCACGCTAGTGTCGGTGGTGGAGCTGGTCTGGGTGCTGTCATCAGCCTATCTCCTTGATCGTGACCAAATTGTGCAGGCGCTCGATGTCATCCTTCGATCGAAGCAACTGGTGGTTGACCAGGCCGGGCACGTGCTTCGCGCGCTGCGCGCTTTTGGAGCTGGCCGCGCCGACTTCGCTGACTTCTTGATTGAACGAACTGCGGTGGCCGCAGGCTGTGCCAAAACAATGACCTTCGACGTGGCAGCGTCCAAGACGGCAGGCATGACGCTGATCAAATAGCGGGGAATCGGTTGAGCATAGTAGTTTTAAAAAGCCTTTTTTACTGATTGCCTGGGTAGCGGGGGCTGATTCATCAAATCAAGATCTCAGATAGTCTAAATTTGCGAGAATCATCGGCGCGGTCACGAACATTGAAACCTGTGCCAAAGGTCGAGGTATTCGAGAATACGTCGTCTTTACCATTATTTAGCGCATTGAATTGCTGGATAGACAAAATGACAGAATCGTGTCCCTTTTTTCAAGCGAATTCTCATTGAAGATTTATAGCCATGACCGACCTAGCGTGGTTATGGCTTTTTGCAATGAACACGAACTCTTCGATGTCAATACCCCAAGTGAATCGCGCCGTATGACAGGGACATCTCAATTAGGGCTTGGTGGCACATTCGTGCAAAACGTAACGCCAGCCCTGGATCAAGAGAGCACCCCCGAACCGAAGAACTAAGGCTCGGCCTGGTCAGACTGGAGCCACGGTTTGGTTCACTCACAAAGGAACGGACAGGCAAGCGTCAACTGGAAGAGGCCTCTCACTCTGAGCGCCAGGAAAAAGGCGTTGACCCTTTTCTGTCGTCTGACAGGAAGGAGCAAACCACATATTCTTCGAATAAGTTGTAAGGACTACTTTGCGCAATTGGAGTGCTTCGGCACGCTCCGCCGACACCTGCGGAACTCGAAACGGCCATTGCCCTGATCTCACAATCTTTCGGGGCTCCCGGCTTGCGAGTGAGCCAACTTCTCCTGCAACGAACGAATGCCCGCAGGTTCTCCACGCACGCGAAAGAAGGCACCTTTCTCTTCAGCCCGCTCCTCCAACACTTCGCATAGGGAAAATATTTCGCCGCGTAGTTGCTGGGCCGACCACGGCAGAAATAGCTCCGCTTTCACCAGGCGCTTGCTTAAAAACGTCCGGATGGACCTCTGGAGCTTGGCGACATCCGCCGGCTTGACCGCACTCAAAACAATGCAATTGGGGAATTGTGCGCGCAAGGCCTTGGTTCGTGCAGCCTGTGCCTTGGCATCGCCGACCTGATCAATCTTATTGAACACGTGCAAGCGCGGCACCTTGCCCGCCTCGATCTCTTCAATCACCGTGTCGGTCACCTCGATTTGTCGCTCGAAGCCGGGGTCGCTGGCATCGATGACGTGAAGCAGCAAGGAGGCCTCTGCGGCCTCTTCCAGTGTAGACTTGAACGAGGCCACCAGATCGTGAGGCAAGTTCTTGATGAAGCCCACCGTGTCGCTCACCAAAACCCTCGGCACACCCTCTGGCACGAGTGCACGTACCGTGGTGTCAAGCGTCGCGAAGAGTTTATTGGCAATCAACACCTCATTGCCAGTCAAGGCCTGCATCAGCGTGGATTTGCCGGCATTGGTGTAGCCGATCAAGACCACGCGCGCCACACCCTGGCTCTCCTGACGCCGGGCTCTTTGCGTCTGGCGTTCAAGATCGAGGGCCGTGATCTCACGCTTCAACTCGGCAATTCGGTCGCGAATTTTGGCGCGATCCGCTTCGCCTGCACCTTCACCGGCACCGCGTCCGCCCACGCCACTGCGCTGCCTACCTTTTGGTCCGGCCAACTTGGCGGCCTCGCGCAAGCGCGGTGCAAGGTAACGCAAGCGGGCAATCTCCACTTGCGCCCGCGCCGCATTAGAGCGCGCATGGCGATGAAAGATTTCCAGAATCACCATCGTGCGATCCAGCACGGAGCAACCGATCTCGTTTTCAAGATTACGCGCCTGCGAGGGCGAGATCTCGTGATCGACCAGAACCACGATCGAATCCTTTGTCTCGTCCCCAGCCTGATTAGCCGATTCGCTCTGCACGAGGCTCTTTAACTCGTCCCTCTTGCCCGTGCCCAAATAGGCCGAGGCATCAAAGTTGCTGCGCTTTTGAATCAACGTGGACACCACCGTGAAGCCCAGCGTCTTGGACAATTCACGCAACTCACTTAACGAGGCCTCGAACTCGACATCGCTCACGCCGGGAAGCTGGACCGCGACCACAATGGCGCGTTTGGGGGGAATCTTGGTGTCTGAGGGCATTCAGTGGGTGCTTGAGTTGAGTGAGTGCGAATGGTAAGCCTAAACCCGGGAAGCGCGAATCGGGCCGGTTTTGTATTCTCCGTAAGCTACCCAGACCCCACCTCGATGCTCCACGGGAACCTGAGGAGACCCAAGACCATGGCCCGATGGGTGCGACGAAACCTTCGCGGCACCCATGGTTACGTCCTCTGCGAAACTAATTGCTTTTACTGAAATGTCCGCACCAATGCGAGTCCTGAGGCACATCACTCATCGATCATTC
>JAYVKZ010000083.1:0-10432 GCA_043767985.1 Betaproteobacteria bacterium | reverse complement strand
TTAGAACCTCGGCGCGATGCGGGTAGCGTGCGCTTTAGGATCGACGGGGTGCTTCACCGTGTCTATCAAGTGCCGGCAACCGTGATGGTGGCGATGACCAGCCGCATCAAGCTGCTCGGGCGCATGGATATTATCGAGAAACGTCGCCCGCAAGACGGGCGCATCAAAACACGCATGCCGAGCGGCGAGGAAGTGGAATTGCGTTTGTCCACCATGCCCACGGCCTTTGGCGAAAAGTTGGTGATGAGAATTTTTGATCCGGGTGTGTTGCTCCGAGATTTCGCAGAGCTCGGATTTAGTGGTGAGGAACTTGCGACCTGGCAGCGTTGGACACAAAGACCCAACGGCATTGTCTTGGTGACTGGCCCCACAGGCTCAGGCAAAACCACCACGCTCTACACCACGCTTAAAACCCTGGCCACCGATGAGGTCAATGTGTCCACGGTGGAAGACCCGATTGAAATGATCGAGCCGAGCTTTAACCAGATGCAGGTTCAGGAAAACATTGAACTTGGTTTTGCCGACGGCGTACGAGCGCTAATGCGCCAAGACCCCGACATCATCATGGTGGGCGAGATTCGCGATAAGCCGACCGCCGATATGACGATTCAGGCCGCGCTGACGGGCCACTTAGTGCTGTCGACCTTGCATACCAACGACGCACCGTCGGCCTTGTCACGACTGGTTGATTTAGGCGTACCTCACTTCATGTTGAATGCCACCCTGGTGGGTGTGCTTGGTCAGCGCTTGATCAGAAAGCTTTGCGAGGCCTGCAAGCAGCCCGATGAAGCGTTTACGGATGAAGCTTGGGCCACACTAATTCGCCCTTTCAAAGCGGCACGACCGAAGGGAGTGTATCGGCCCGTCGGCTGTGTCGATTGTCGAATGACCGGATACAAGGGCAGGGTGGGCATTTATGAGATGCTGGAGATGAATGCCGTCATGCGCGAAACGCTTGCCACCAGCACCAATCTTGACTTGTTGAAGCAGGCAGCGCTGAAGCAAGGCTGGCGGCCGTTGCGACTATCTGGCGCGGCCAAAATTCAACAAGGATTGACGACGATTGAGGAAGTGGTCAAGGCTGCGCCGTTGATGGACTAGTACTTGCATCAGGTGGGTGAATATAAGTTCACCCTTGGGAAGTAGGTGGCATAGCGCTTGGCATCCCTGGTCAGTAGGCGAAGATTCCCTGTCAGCGCGTGCGCTCCAATATAAAAATCAGGCATCGGAGAGCGCTTCGTGCCCTGCAGTAAGCGATAGGCGCGAAACGCCTGACCGGCTAAAAAGGCGGCATCCCAGGGGAGTGCTTCTCGTTTAAGCGGAAGGATCGACAGCGCCGCTTCGACGTCTATGGCACGCTCGAAACGTACGCTTATTTCCGCCAGAATGATGGGGTTGATCAAGAGTGGGCCGAGACGACTGAGCTTATCCAAAGCGGATATTGACCAGTCCGCCCATTCGGGGTCATTCGCCAGAACGTCGATCAAGACATTGGAATCGACCAAGGTCGCCCTCTGAGAAGCGAGGTATTTCGCCGAAGATTCTTTAGCGCGGCTCTCCTGCTTGGTCAAGACTTAGCCTCGTAAGAATTTCATGAATTCGTCGGTGTTCATCCCCTTAAAGGCCTGCGCATTGGCGCTGCCTCGCACCTTTTCAAGGGCCCTGCGCATCGATGAGGCCGAGCCCGACGAGGGGCGAATGACCACATCGCCGTTGTCTCTCAGCTCAAAACTCACTTCGCTTAAAGGGTACAGTCCAGCCCGCTCACGAATCTCTTGAGGAATGGTGACCTGGCCTTTTGATGTGATTTTCATAGGGTATTACAACGTCAAAGTAAGAATCTTACCAAGGTATTGTGAGAATGTAAATTGCCCCCGACAGCACGCTTATCTGTCACCAGACTCATCTTGTTGATCCAAAGATTTCAGCTCATTTTAAAATCATTTCGATTTCACCGAAGTGTCTTTTTAGATTATTGGAAGCCTTGAATCGCCATAGGTTTTGATGATTTCTGAGATTTCGACCCGGTACCCGTCTAACCACTTCGACTGACTTTTTTTGGCCTCGAATGCGTGAAACTCATCGTCGTATTGTTTTTTTGCGAAGATGAACGTTGAAGAATACATGTGAGGAGCCTTTCCTATGGAAGATCAACGCCTACTGCAAGCGCCGTGGCCCGAACTTGAGCAGGCCAATTGATCCTACCTGGATCTTGACCACTGGCCATGCCCATCAAATAGGCTGAATCTAAGCCGACATTCTTGAACCCTCGAGACACGCCAGGCGGCACGCTAATGGTGTCCCAAGGCTCCAAGACGACGCTTCTCTCGCCCTTGGGGCCCCAGAAGATTTCCCAACGTCCGGTCAGTGCGACAAAGACTTCTTGTGTCAAGTGGCTATGGAGTGGTGCCGACTTGCCTGGTTCACAGTGCACAATACTCATGTGAAAACCTTCGGCGGCAAGAGGCGCGTATGGCGTTTCACCGAGCACACGTAGCGTTGTTCGCTCGCAGCCGGGGATGGACGAGTCGATATAGTCGTCAGTCGGTTTCAGGGTGCGAAAGCGCGCGACCCGGGCTTCCATTTCTTCAATGGTCGGATTCTTATTAGTGATAGGCGCGACAGCGGGCATAGAATTCCTCTCGAACTTACCCTGCGGGTCATCAGCGATGAGTCAACGCTATTTCGACAATTGCCGCATGGCCTTCTCTAGCCCCGCCAAGGTTACCGGATACATCCGATCCTGCATTAATTGCTTGATCACCGAGATCGACTGGCGATATTCCCAAACCCCTTCAGGCTCAGGATTCAACCAAGCATGTTTAGGGAAGCGATCCACCAAGCGTCGCAGCCATTCGGCGCCAGGCTCCTCATTGTTGTACTCCACTGAGCCGCCGGGCTGTAGCACTTCGTAGGGGCTCATGGTGGCGTCACCCACGAAGATGAGGCGGTAGTCAGCATTGTATTTGCGCAGAATGTCCCAAGTGGCAAAGCGCTCAGCATGACGGCGGCGATTATGCTTCCATAAAAAGTCGTACACGCAGTTGTGGAAGTAGTAAAACTCTAGGTGCTTGAACTCGGTTTTGGCAGCCGAGAAGAGCTCTTCGGTTTGCTTGATGTGGTCGTCCATGGTGCCGCCCACATCGAGCAGCATCAGCACCTTAATGGTGTTGTGGCGCTCGGGCACCATTTTAATGTCCAGGTAACCCGCATTGCGAGCGGTCGAGGAAATAGTGTCGTTCAGATCGAGCTCTTCTTCAGCACCTTCTCGGGCGAATTTACGCAGTCGTCGAAGGGCAACCTTGATATTGCGAGTACCTAGCTCCACTTGGTCGTCATAGTCCTTAAAGGCGCGTTGCTCCCACACTTTGACAGCGGTTCGATTGCCTGACGACGGGCCGCCGATGCGGATACCTTCCGGGTTGAAGCCGCCATTGCCAAATGGCGAGGTGCCATTGGTGCCAATCCATTTGCTGCCGCCTTCATGCTTTTCTTTTTGTTCTTCGAGAAGCTGTTTGAGGCGCTCCATCAGCTTGTCCAACCCGCCCATGGCCTCGATGGCGGCTTTCTCCTCCGCGGTGAACTCGCGCTGCATCTGGCGCTTGAGCCAGTCGAGCGGCACGTTGATGTCCACACCCTCGAGCGCAGTGATGCCTTTGAAGTAGACGCCAAAGGCACGGTCGAACTTGTCGTAGTTGCGCTCGTCTTTAATCATGATGGCGCGTGACAGTACGTAGAATTCGTCGATCGAATTACTGATGACGTTTTTCTTCATGGCCTCGAGCAAGAACAAGAACTCCTTGATGGACACGGGGAGCTTGTTGTTTCTTAAATGGAGAAAAAATTCGATCAGCATGGGTTTAAACCTTTTCTAATGCGAGGGCACCGACCAGTGCAAGGCCAGTACTCCAGCAATAATAAGCAAGATACCGGTGACCCGTAAAGGGGTGATGGCCTCTTTGAAATACATAAAACCAATCACCGCCGTGAGTGCCGTACCCACGCCTGACCAGATGGCGTAGGTCACTGACAAGTCTAGACGACGCACCGCCATGGTGTTGAGCGAGAAAGCGATCGCGTAGCAGGCGAACATGATCACTGTGGCCCTGACATTGGTGAGGCCCTGGGAAAGTTTCATGTGTGTGGTGCCAGCGACCTCGAACAAAATAGCCGTGGCGAGAAGGGACCAAGCGACATTGAGAGAGGGTACGGGAAGGTTGATCATGTTTAGGGCTGTGCGGTGAAGGTTTCGCCTGAAAAGTGGGCCTGGAGGGTCTTCGAGACTTGCTCCGAGCCCGTCTTTAGGCGAGCGCTTCGAGCTAGCGCTAGCGGTTATGTCGCGCCATGAAAATGAGCCTTTCGAACAAATGAACGTCTTGCTCGTTTTTCAGTAAGGCACCGTGCAGAGGCGGAATCGCGGCCTTGCCGTCCTTGCTCTTCAGGGCTTCGGCAGGGATATCTTCCGCCATGAGCAGCTTCAACCAGTCGATCAACTCTGAAGTCGATGGCTTTTTCTTCAGTCCAGGCAAATCACGCATTTGGAAGAAGGAGTTCATCGCCTCGGCGACCAAGTCTTTCTTAATGCCAGGATGGTGAACGTCGACGATTTTTTGCATCGTCTCTTTTTCTGGGAACTTGATGTAGTGGAAGAAGCAGCGACGCAAAAAAGCATCGGGCAGTTCTTTCTCGTTGTTGGAGGTAATAATCACCACCGGGCGATGCTTGGCTTTGACCAATTCGCGGGTCTCGTATACAAAGAACTCCATCCGGTCGAGCTCGCGCAGCAGGTCGTTGGGGAACTCGATGTCGGCTTTGTCGATTTCGTCGATCAAGAGCACGACTTGCTCGTCGGCATCGAAGGCTTGCCAGAGCACGCCTTTGATGATGTAGTTATGGATGTCCTTGACCCGCTCGTCGCCCAACTGGGAGTCGCGTAAGCGCGACACCGCATCGTATTCATAGAGGCCTTGTTGGGCCTTGGTGGTGGACTTGATATGCCATTGCAACAGCGGCATGCCCAGGCTAGCGGCGACTTCTTCGGCCAGCATGGTTTTGCCCGTGCCGGGCTCGCCCTTGATCAATAAAGGACGTTGGAGGGTGACGGCCGCGTTGACTGCGAGCTTTAAGTCATCGGTTGCAATATAGGAATTTGAGCCTTCAAAACGCATCGATAGCACCTAGGGCGGGGTTGGTAAAAGTGGACAGTATATCGGCGCTCGGCCGATGGGCGTGCGAGGCGTCTTGGAATCGAGTAAAATCAGAGGCTTTATGGCATTTGTCGCCACAACTATGAAAAACGCAATGAATATTTACGGTAAAACCATTTTCCGCGCTCCGGCTCGTGGGCTGACTTTTGCAGTCTTGGGCCTCGGCCTAGCAGGCTTGGCCGGCTTGGCACTCGCCGAAACCCCTGGCGAGAAAGATGCTAAATACGGAAAAATCCCAGTAGCAGCCTGCATTGGTTGTCATGGCATTGAAGGCTACAAGGCCAGCTTTCCGAACGTGTATTTGGTGCCAAAAATCTCTGGCCAGAGCCAAAAATACATCGAAAATGCGCTGCAGGCTTATCGCAAAGGCGAGCGCAGCCACCCTTCGATGCGCGCTATTGCCGGGAGCTTGACGGATGCCGACATTACCGCCCTGGCCACCTACTACTCCAAGAACCTCAGCGCTGTCGCTGCTCAATAGACGGCAAGTGCGGAAAGGCTCGTTCCCAATTATGTTTGATCAAAAAGTTATAGGTGCCAGTGTGAAGCGTACTTCTTCAATCGTAGCGACTTTGGCCTTGGGCCTTGTGTTGTCCCAAGCCAGTGTCGCGGCTGACAAAGCGAAGGGCGAGCAAAAAGCTAATGAGGTTTGCGCTGCCTGTCATGGTAAGGACGGTAAGACTCCTATTGACCCGTCTTATCCGATTCTGGCTGGCCAGCATGAAGATTTTTTGTTGCGTGCGCTGCTAGATTACAAAAGTGAAGCCCGCAAGAACGCTATCATGGGTGCGCAAGCAAAAGGCTTGAGCAAGGCAGATATGAAGAATTTGGCGGCTTACTATGCATCGCTTAGTAGTGCTTTAAGTCATAAGAAATAGTGCATCGAATCAATATCGCTGTGCAATAGAAAAAGGCCTCCATGAGGCCTTTTTTTATTTGGCGCTTTTATACCAGTCCAGAATCTGCTCGCCGTTCCAGTGCAGCACATCGCGATGCGCGCGAATATGCTCGTAGACGCGCTCAAGATACTTGATTCGGAAGGGTTGGCCGCTAATGTAGGGGTGAATGGCTATCGCCATGATCTTCGCGCGGTCTGCACCTTCTTGGTAATACCGATCAAAAGTATCGATGCATTTTTGCGTCCAATACTCGGCCTCATGATGCTGCACGATCATCATGGGAATATCGTTGGTCTCAATGGAGTAGGGTAGGGTCACCAAGGGGCCGTGGGCGGTTTGTATTTCGGTAGGTTCGTCGTCAAACACGAAGTCACCGGTGTACTGGATGCCGTTTTGGGTCAATAAATCGGGCGTCTCGAAGGTTTGGGTCAGGCCGGGCCCAAGCCATCCGACGGGCCTTTTACCGGAGAACTTCTCCAGAATGTCGAGCGAGCGGGCAATCATGCCGGCCTGATCCTCTTCCTTGTGGATCGGGCCTTGCTCGAAACTGTGGCCCATGAACTCCCAACCAGAGTCTCTACAGGCCTGCGCCACACGGGGGTAGTCTTGACACACCCGAGCATTGATCGAGAGGGTGGGTCGGATGCCAAGCTGCTCATAGAGTTTATGGAAGCGCCAGAACCCCACGCGCATGCCGTACTCATGCCATGACCAGTTTGGCACATCGGGCAACATGGTGACACCGGTCGGAGGCGGTAACACCTGCCTCGCCATGGGCTTACCGATGTCCCAGACCTCAAGGTTCACAATTGTCCACACCACCATGCGCGCGCCACCGGGCAGCTTGAGAGGCGGGCGATCAACAATGGCGGAGTAGGGTGCGCGCTCGCGGGGTTGCATTGGGGGTCGCATGGTCATTTAGCGCGCCTGATCCCTTTGCCCAAGTTCTTCATTGATCGGGTCTTTTCGATGCGCCCAGAAATACAAGGAGGGCATGACCACCAAAGTCAGAAGGGTCGCACTGATTAACCCGCCGATAATCACAATCGCTAGTGGTCGCTGTGTTTCCGAGCCAATGGCCGTAGACACTGCCATCGGGAGTAAGCCAAGCGACGCTAGAAGGGCAGTCATGAGCACCGTTCTTAGGCGATCTAGCGAGCCGTGTAAAACGGCATCGTAAAGCGAGGCACCATTCTCCCGAAGTTGGCCGAAATGGGACAGCATCACCACCCCATTGAGCACGGCCTGCCCAAAGAGCGCAATAAAGCCGATGGCAGCCGACACCGAAAGCGGGATGTCGAGCACAAACAGGGCCACGATGCCGCCAATCATGGCAAAGGGAATGTTGGCAATGATCAAACTGGCGTTCTTTAGTGAGTTAAAGGCATTGAACAGAATCAGGAAGATGATGAAGATCGACAGGGGTACTACCCAAGACAGCCGCTTCATGGCTCGCTCTTGATTCTCAAATTCGCCGGACCAAACGATTTGATAACCCTGCTGAAGTTTGAGCACTTTTTCGACTTCGGTTTGCATGTCCTTCACAACGCTGCCCATATCGCGGTCTTTGATAAAGACGCCGATGGAGAGTACGCGCTGTCCACCTTCACGAGCAATATTCATGGCTCCGCTCACAGGTTTGAATTGAGCGATTTCCCCAAGAGGGATATAAGCGCCGCTTGGGGTCGCCACGGTAATTTCTCGAATGCGAGACAAAGCTCGCTCCGACTCAGATAGTCGGACCGTCACAGCAAAACGTCGCGTGCCCTCCCAAATAAAGCTGACTTCTTTGCCCGCGAGTGCCGTTTCAATGACGGTTTGCACCTGATCCATGCTCAGGCCGTATCGGGCAGCACGCGTGCGATCAATCTCGATGCGGTACTGAGGCAGTTCACCCTCGCGATCAATAAAAGCGCGAGCCACGCCTTGCACTGGACGAATTTGCGTGAGAATGGTTTTGCCGTAGCTCCGTAGAGCACCGAGATCATCGCCCGTCACTTTGATGACGATTTGGCCTTGAATCTGTGAGATGGACTCTAAAACGTTATCCCGAATCGGCTGCGAGAATGTCACCGCGATCCCCGGGATCACTTGTAAATTTTTTTCAATCTCGGCCAGAACCTGTTTTTTCTTGAGACCGCGCGTCCAGGTTTCCTCCTCATGCATCACGACCAGGGCTTCAATCTGGCTGGCGATTTTGGGGTCGGTACCGTCCTCGGGGCGACCGAGTTTACTGATCACGGTCTCGACTTCGGGTGTCTGTCGGACGACGCTACGGATACGTTTAGCTTGCGCTTGGGAGTCTGAGATCGAGACGCTTGGCTCCAGGGTGACATTCAGCCAGACCGATCCTTCATTGAGTTCAGGTAAAAACTCGGAACCTAATTGCGACCCAACCACGAGCGCCATGGCCAGTCCACCGAAAGCGATACCCATCACTGTTTTGAAATGTGACATGGCCCATTTCACCACTGGCGTATAGATTTTTTTGAAAAAGACAACTATGCCTGGTTCTTCGTGAGACAGATTTTTGTTGAGCGCCCAGTGACAAAGTAGGGGCACAAGCGTAAGCGATAGGATCAGGGATACTACGAGGGCCGAGACCACCGAGTAGGCCATGGGAGCAAAGATCCGGCCTTCGTGGCGCTGTAGGGTAAAGATAGGAATATGGGCAGCGATGATGATAAGCATCGAGAACAGCGTTGGCCGACCTACCTCGACCGTGGCCTGCAAAATTGCCGAAAGTCGTGCTCTTCGATCTGAGCCGTTAGGAAGCGTGCTCAGTCGATGAAAAATATGCTCGACCACAATCACCGCCCCGTCGACGATGATGCCAAAGTCCATGGCGCCTAAGGAAAGTAAATTTGCCGGAATCCCTTTAATTGTGAGACCAAGAAAAGTACCTAGCAAAGCCAAGGGAATAATTACAGCAACGATCGCTGCGGCACGAAGGTTCTTCAGAAAAATATAAAGAACTACGGTGACCAGGAGCGCACCTTCAAGCAGGTTCAGGAAAACCGTCTTGAGGGTTTTATTGATTAGCCAGCTGCGGTCGTAGAAGGGCACAATCTCCACGCCAGGGGGCAGATGAGTCTTATTGAGCTGAGCGATCTTTTCTTTCACGCCTTCCAACACAATTGAGGCATTCTCGCCTTTGCGCATCAGCACCATGCCGTAGACGATGTCGTCGTCCTCGTCTTGTCCTGCAACGCCCTGCCTGGGCAGACCACCTACAGAAACCCGGGCGATATCTTTGACCAGGATCGGTGAGCCGTTGTTTTGAGTGACCGGCACGTTTTCTAGGTCGGCTGCTGTCCGAAGCAAGCCGATACCCCGGATCAAATATTGCTGTCGGCCATGCTCTACGTAGCCACCGCCCGCATTACTATTACTTTTGCCCAGGGCATCGCTGAGTTGATCGATGGAGATTTTGTAGTCTCGCATCTTCAGAACATCGGGCTGCACTTCGTAGGTTTTAATCAACCCGCCAAAGGAGACGACGTCGGCCACGCCGGGTACGGTTTTAAGTTGGCGCTCCATGATCCAGTTTTGGATCGTGCGCAGCTCGGTCGGCGTCAGTTGATTGGCCTTGACCCGGTAGCGGTATACCTCGCTGACCGGCGAGGTGAGGGCGGCAAGCTCTGCAGTGACACCGGGTGGAAGATCAGCACCGCGCAGGCGCTCAGTGACTTGCTGGCGAGCGAAATAGTCGGTCACTTTGTCGTTGAAGGTGGCCACCATGAAGGACAGACCAAACTGAGTGTGCGAGAACAAGCGCACCGAGTTCGGTAGCCCCGCCAGTGCAACTTCCAGAGGCAGAGTAACTTGCCGCTCAACCTCTTCTGCTGCCCGACCTGGGTAGAGGGTGATGATGGTGACCTGGGTATCGGTCACATCGGGAAAGGCCTCAACCGGTAATTCTTTGAACGCTAATACACCTGCACCAATAAATACTAGCAGTGCAAACACCACCAGTAAAGGGGCGGTCAGACATAAATGAACTAGCTTGTGAATCATTTCTTCGCGCTCGTTGCGGCGTCGACTTCAGGCTTTGTTTTGGGAGCGGTGGACTTGGCATTGAGCATTTGCTGCAAGAGAAGCGCACCATCGGCGACGATCTTGTCACCTTGTTTTCCGCCAGCGGAGATACGCATAAAGCCCAAGCTCGCTTCTTCCGCTCTAAACTCGTGGCGAACGTAGTAACCTGGACTTTCTTCAAGAAAGCCGTAATATTTTTCGCCTTGTAAGAAGAGGGCGGTAGCGGGCACAAGCAGGGCCTTGGATGGGGCGATGGTGACATCGGCGGTCACAAACATTTCGGCCTTG
>JAYVKZ010000082.1:0-2622 GCA_043767985.1 Betaproteobacteria bacterium | reverse complement strand
AGCTGGTCGATGAGTGTGCTGGCCCGCGCGGCTGAAGCCATGGCCTTGACGACACTCCCAGCATAGCTTTCATGCATGTCGCCGAGCAAGCTGATGCCGGGTTGGCCGCTCACGCCAAATCCCTCCCTCAAATGCAACGATTCATCGATGTTCGAGGGGTGGGATTGCTTCAAAAAGTCATTTCGATCCGTGCCAATCGCCAGCAAAACTGATTTGGCTTTGAAGGTGAATGGAGGGGCTTGATCACCTATCGTTTGAAGACGTAATCCGCTTAAAGACCCGAGATCGTCGCAAAGCACTTCGAGCACCTCGGTTCGTTCTAGGAAAGCAATCCCTTCGCCGAGGCCTCGTTGTAACTCTTCGTGGTTGAGGCGATAGGCCGGGCTCTCTTCTAAGGGGCGTCGGTAAATCAGTGTGACCCCGCCCCAGGCTTGCAAATGCTTCAAGAGATCGGGCAACCGCCCTTCGCGAGCAGCCTGTCGCTTTTCTTCTAGCAAAATTTCGCCATGGGCAATAAAGCGCTCGGCCTTCAATTTTTCTTCGGGCGAGAGCGTGTCCAAATAGTGGGCGCTCTGTCCATTTGTTAAGGGGACTGGGTCAGTCAAGTTACGGTGGCGCGTCGCGAAACGCTCGACCTGGAGCGCGTAGTAGGCCAGTGCCTCAGTGGCCGTATCGACCCCCGTGAGCCCCGCGCCAATGACTACGACCGGTAATTCAATTTGCAACGCGACTAAACTGTCTTCACGATAGGCACCCGTCAGCTGCAAGGCCATTAGAAAGTCACTGGCCATGCGAACCCCCTTGGGTAGGGTGTTTTCTTGCTGCCACAGTTTCGGTTTGCCTGCCCCTAAAGCCAAGGCGATATGGTCAAAGCCCAAACCGAAGGCTTGCTCTAGGGTGACCTGTGAGCCAAGACGCACACCACCCTGAAGATGAAATCTCGGGCGGCGCTCCAGCAATAGCCTGATCAGCTTGAGGTAGTTCTTATTCCAGCGAACCGTGATGCCGTACTCAGCCACGCCGCCAAAACCAGCCGGAATGCGGTCCGCCAAGGACTCTTGAAAGTGTTGCCAAGAGTGGATCGGTTGTGCCAACAAATCTGGCGCTAAGGGTTCAATTTTCTGCCCATCAATCGCCACCACTTGATACCCAAGATTGAGCAGGTGATGGGCAAGCGTAAATCCTGCCGGTCCCAAGCCTGTCACCAATATTTTCTTACCAGTCTCCTGACGTGGCCGCGATTCCGAAAACCCCAAGATCGATGGCCGATCAATGCTTCGCAACGGGTTCCAGCGCGTGAGCAGGCTGTAGATCTCAACGCCCCAGGGCAGGGCTAGGACATCTTCTAGAATGCGGGTCTCGCTGGCTGGAATGTCTACGGGCGTTTGCTGTTGAAAAACGCAAGCCCGCGAGCAGTCATTACATATGCGATGCCCAGTTGCCGCCACCATGGGGTTATCGCGGGTGATCATCGCCAGGGCGGCAATGGGCCGACTTTCCCGACGCAAGAGTTGAAACTCAGAAATTTTTTCACGCAGTGGGCATCCGCCCAGTGGCATGCCGAGGGCATTTTGGGCAATCGCCCCGTCCATTGATTTGCTGGGCACGCCATGCGAACATGAATCTGTCTTACTCGTATGACATATAAGGCAGTATTTCGCCTGATCCAGGCCTTTGGCAGGGAGAGGGCCAGGATCGCTTAAGGCAAAGCCTTGTCGATGCTCTTGAAACTCTGCCTTGATCTGAATAACGCGATGCTTTGGCGTTGGGCTTGAGGTCTGTCCAACCGCATCCGGAGGCTGCAAGTGATGAAGCAAATGGGCCGGGTCAACCGCCTGGGCATGATCGAACAAGACCTGCCCGCGATGCAGGTGCTGGCCGCGCGGGTTCAGGCAGGCCCAGGCGCTATAGTGCCGAGCCATCTCGAGATCGTCTCTGGCCTGTTCATCGCCTTTTGCGTCTTGCCAGGCTTGCACACGCCTTGCGAATGCTAGTTCGTCGAATTGTTGAGTAGCGGGAGCAACAATGCCGAGTGTCTGCCAGCGCTGGTGTGCCGGATGAGGGTCGTAGCGAGCAACCTCCTCGGGATCTGCGCTGAGCATGGCCTTGCGCTTGACGAATTTGAATTTAATCGTCTGAAGCAAGGTGTAAGTCTGGTCGCGCTGACGATAGTGCGCTAAAGGCTGTTCCAATGCAAACAGCTTTTCAAGGAAACTTTCGCAAGCGCGAGCGGCCCGCAGCAAATCTTCGGAAGGATCCGTCGTTGAGCCCAGATCGCCCACGTTTGGCGATCTCGGATCAAATTCGCGCCAAAAGGCCTGGTCTAGGCTTTCCAATCCCGCGTCGGAATAAAGCGCCTCAAAATTAAGTCCCAACCCGAGAGCCAAAAATTTATTAATTTCCAGGTTTTGTATCGAATTTGAGGGCTGAACTGACGTGTCGACGCCACCATTTCCGATGCCGTTTGCGCTCAAGCTCGCCGGATCGACCAATGTCGTGCGCTTAGCGCTTAAGCTCAGCGAGTTTATTCGGCTTGTTCTTCCACTCTTCCGCGTCAGGCAAGCCAGGCTTGGTACGGGTAATGCTCGGCCAGAGCTTGGCCAGCTCTATATTGAGCGCTAT
>JAYVKZ010000081.1:0-8800 GCA_043767985.1 Betaproteobacteria bacterium | reverse complement strand
TCTCCCAACAAACTTGTGGCCTACGACATTGCGGTGCCACCCGCAGGCGCAACCACGCTCGTACAGGACACACCGAAACCGATCATCAAGAAAGGTAAGCGCACCTCCAAGGCTAAGGCCCATGGCAAAGTACGCCGCGCCAGCATGAAGAAACGCTAGCCTTCTGCGGGCGGCGCATTGGCCGCCCACATTTCAACGCCGACTAAGCGCCAAAGCCTGCAATGGCTTTCACTTCGAGATACTCTTCAAGGCCAAAGCGACCCCACTCGCGGCCGTTCCCGGACTGCTTGTAGCCACCAAACGGGGCCGTGCGCTCATTAGGAACACCGTTCAAATTCACGTTACCCGCACGAATCTTGCGGGCCACGGCGCGCGCACGATCCATCGAGCCGCCAGACACATAGCCAGCTAAGCCATAAGGTGTGTCATTGGCAATTCGCACAGCATCGTCTTCGTCTTTGTAGCCAAGAATCGTGAGCACGGGGCCGAACACCTCTTCGCGCGCAATCGTCATGTCGTTATTTACATTGGCGAAGATAGTCGGACGAACATAAAAGCCTGAAGTGATGCCTTCTGGGCGACCGGGGCCGCCTGCAATCAGGGTCGCGCCTTCGGCAACACCTTTGTTGATCAGCACTTGAATCTTGCCCCACTGGGTCTCGTTCACTACAGGGCCCATCGTGGTATCAGCCGCGCGCGGATCACCTGGTTTCGACTTAGCAGCCACGGCCTGAGCAATCGCGATGACCTCATCCATTTTCGCCTGAGGAACCAACATGCGAGTCGGTGCATTGCACGATTGCCCCGAGTTCATGAAGACGCTGCCCACACCGGTCGCCACAGCCTTTTGGAAATCAGCATCGTCGAGAATAATGTTGGGCGACTTTCCGCCTAACTCCTGACTCACCCGCTTCACTGTGACGGCTGAACGTTGCGCAACATCAATACCTGCACGCGTGGAGCCAGTGAAGGACATCATGTCGATACCGGGATGCGCGCTCATCGCCGCGCCCACATCTGGCCCCAAACCATTGATCAAATTGAACACGCCTTTTGGCACGCCAGCTTCGTGCAAGATTTCCGCAAAAATAAGCGCCGAACTTGGCGTGTATTCGGAGGGCTTCAAGATCATCGTGCAGCCCGCCGCCAAGGCAGGCGCAACCTTGCAGGTAATTTGGTTAAGTGGCCAATTCCATGGCGTAATCATGCCCACCACGCCCACAGCCTCGCGAACCACCATCGCCGAACCGACGGTTTCCTCAAACGCATAGCTCTTGAGCACATCGAGTGTTGCAACGATATGGCCAAGACCCGCTCCAACTTGAAACTTCTCGGCAAAGCCAAGAGGCGCACCCATCTCGTCCGATATCGCCGCACCCAGATCTTTAGCGCGTGTTTTATATACCTCAATAATCCGAGTTAGCAAAGCGATACGTTCTTCGCGGGTCGTCACCGAAAAGGTCTCAAAAGCGGCGCGCGCAGCAGACACCGCAGCATCCACATCGGCCGCCGAGCCCAGGGCAATGTCATACAACACTTTTTCGGTAGCTGGATTGACGACGGATCGGCTTTTCGGCGTGACCGGATTGACCCATGCACCATTGATATAAAACTGATTACGTTGAACCATGAAATTGCCTCGTCCATAAGTGGGTGAATTGAGAGGGGAAGCTACCCCGCCTAGCAACCCTAGAGTATATTGCTTTAGGAAAGACCAATCTTGAAACCGCCCTCGCCCACTCCCACCCACACCGCAGATCCCCTCACTCCACCTGTCAAAGCTCGCCATGTCGCTGAGCTTTTGCTGCTCTCCGTGGTGTGGGGCTGTGCCTACTTGTTCACCCGCTCGGCCGTGCCGGAGTTTGGTCCCGCGCCCCTGATTACGCTCCGAATGGGCATCGCCGTACTGGTACTATTGCCCATCTTGGCTGCACGCGGATTGATCCCCTTGCTACGCCAGCACGCCAAGACACTCGCAATACAGGGCACGCTCTTCACGGCCTTTTCCTTCGTCTTGATCGCCTGGGCGGCCCTCACCATCAGCGCAGGCCTGTCCGCCATCTTGAGTGCAACCGCACCAATGTTCGGAGCCATCGTGGCCTGGATCTTTCTCAACGAAAAAATTCAAGGCTGGCGTTTAGCAGGGCTGCTGCTCGGCCTGATCGGCGTCACCATTCTAGTTTGGGGAAAGGTCTCTTTACGCACAGACAGCACTTCGCTGCGCGTCACGCTAGCAGTATTTGCTGGCCTAGCCTCCTCCGTCCTATGGGGCATGGCCGCTAATTTTTCGCGCGTCCAACTCAGTAAAATCGATCCAATAGTCACCACCGCCGGTACCATGCTCGCAGCCACACTGTTCATGCTGCCGTTTGCCTGGTGGGAATGGCAGGAAGTCGGAGGCATCAGCAAAGTGCATTGGCCAAGCAATCGTGCCTGGGCGGAAGGCTTGTTCCTGGGTGTCGTGTGCTCCCGCCTGGGCATGCTCATGTACTTTCGCCTACTTAAAGAGATCGGCACCGTCCCCACGATGTCGGTCACCTTCATGAGCCCAGTGGTAGCCCTTCTACTAGGCGCCTGGTACTTGAACGAACCCATCACGCTTCAGATCGTTCTAGGATGCATCGTCGTGCTACTAGGCACCGGCCTTTCGGTAGGCTTGTTTCCGAAAGCTCCGCGAAGTCGTTGAGGTACCGCGCAAGCCTCGCGGTCCGGTGTGAGTGCTTCCGCGAATGTCCTCCGGGGCGAGCGAGCAAACGTGTTCTAATGAAGATTGCGGTCGCCCTGGGGCGCGCTGGCAGGCGCGCCCCGTTTCCGCAGGTGAGCGCAGGCGCTAACTGATCTGCTCCAACTCCCCCTTTATTTCGCTCCGCCGCCTACCCCTGCCCGCTAGGCCGAAACATCCTGTAGAGGGGCAGAAAAAACCACGCGAAGAAAGAGAAAAAAGTGCCGTCCAGATCAGTTCGGTGCGGCGCTCTGCAGAGGGGCATAAAGGAGGAGTCCCGGCTTCTTCAGCTGGGGCGGGGGACAGCCCCGGCGCAGAGTGCCGCACCGAACTGATCCTGCTCGGTGCACCGAACGACCTTCATTCAGTAGCAACGGCCACAAGCCCCTTAAACAACACCGCCCCAGTAGGCCCCCCAGCACTGGGTACCCCACCCTTAGGCTCCAGGCTCACCGCCAACATCGGAACCGCAAAATCCTTGCGATCAGCGACCGAAAATTTCAGGTCCTTACCCTCACCTAATACCCCAAGAGAGCGCGGCGCGCCGCCAGGAGGCAAAGCCCAAAGCTGGAGCGACTTGTCGGCAGCTTCGCGGTACTGACCCACACGCTTCAGGTGAAGCGAACGTTGCCGAGGATCAAAACTTACCAAGAGATTAGCGGCCGACTGGTCATCTGCCAACACGGCAACAAACTGTAAATCAGGACTTCCTCGCCAGGGCGCCAAGACGAGTACACCAGCGATCAGTGCAAGTGCACTCGCGAATGCGGCCCCTCGCCACCAGACCAGCGCACGCTGCACTCTCGCTAAGACAACGCTCGCCAGACCAGCCGAAGAAGGAGGCGGCTCAGCCACGCGCCTCTCAAAATCCAAGGCTAACTCAATACGCTTCCAGACATTGGGGCTTGGGACGACTTCCGTTTGAATTTCTGTCAGTGAGGCCATGCGCTCTTGCCACAACAAGGCGGCGGTTCGAATCGTTGGGTGGGCACGCGCTTGAGCTTCAAAGCGCCGCCGTGCTAAGCCACGCATGCTACCCAAAGCATAGGAAGCCGCCAAGCTGTCGAGGAGTTCAGAATGTTTTTCGAGATTCATTTGCAGTCCTGGCTTAAGCGAAACGGGCCATACAGCCTCTTAGTTGGGCCAAGCCTCGGCGTATCCACGTCTTGACGGTGCCGAGAGGGAGTTGAAGTTGCGCGGCAAGCTCACCGTGGCTCAAATCGCGCAAATAGGCCAGGCTCACAACCTCGCGCTGATTAGCCTCCAAGCGGGACAGGCACTGCCTAAGCGCACTCGCCTGCTGTCCAAGATCCGTGGAGTCCATGGGGTCCGCCGCCAGGCTGGGGATCGTTTCGTGATGCATCACGCTTAATACTTCGCCATCATCGGCGCGTTCGCTAGCACGGCGCCGCAGTAAATCCAGAGCTCGCGAGCGAACGATCAGGCCTAACCAAGCCATGGGCGGACTCAGGCTGCTCTGATAATCAAGGGCGATCCGCCAAACGTTGAGAAAAGCCTCTTGCAACACATCTTCGGCCAATTCAGGCCTAGAGACGATTCTCACGGCGAGGCCGTAAAGCCTTGGCGAAGTGATTTCGTAAAGCTCCTTGAGCGAAAGCTGATCGCGCCTAGCCACTCGTTCAATGAGTTGAATGAGTACTTGGTCCGAAAAACGATCATTCATAATTCGCATGGTACAGCCTCATGTTTAAAAGGAGTGGATCTCCTTTGCCTTACGCAGCGCCCTCAACGATAGATTCAAAACGATTCAATTTCCAGCGTAGAAATGGGTACTCGTACGACTATCATCACTCAACGCAGGTTTTCTTCGATATAACTGTGAACAATGTCCTCAAAACTTGCGTCCGCGGTAAAACCCATCGACAAGGCTCTTTGCGTCTCAAAGCGCGCGGCCCAAGTGCTCACCAAGCGCACAATCGCCGGATCTTCCTTCAAACTCAACAAGGCGGCAGCTTTCTCGCCGCCAATCTTTCTCAGCGCCGCAATAGCATCGTCCATGCTGGCCACAAGACCGGGCAAATTCAACACCCGATTCCAACCCCAGGTGTTGGCGTCGAGTGCAATAGCGTGTTTAAGCATGCGCGACACGGCCCGTGGCGAGGCCTCCCACATCTCGGTGCTCAGCGGCACCGGTAGCACCGAGGCGATGCCGTTCAAAGGCTCTCGAATCATCCCGGAAGCAAACCCAGAAGCCGCACCGTTCGGCTTGCCAGGGCGAACCACCACGGTGGGCACCCGGACTGCACGACCATCGATGAAACCCTTACGGGTGTAGTCCTGCACCAAATGCTCGCCAATCAGCTTCTGAATACCGTAGGAGCCTTGCGGGGTGGGGGTGGTGCTATCGGTCACCACGGCGGGGAGGTCGCCACCAAAAACTGCAATTGAACTCGAAAATAAAAAAGTGGGTTGGGCGCCTTGCCGACGACAAGCCTCAAGCAGATGACGAGTACCGTCGAGATTGACGCGCATACCTAAATCGAAATCGGCTTCGGCCGTACCACTGACCACGGCGGCCAAATGAACAACCAAGTGGGTGCCCCTGTCGATCAAGCTTGCAACGCTTGCTGCGCTCGAAATATCGCCAGCGACATTGTTCACGAGCGAATGTGTAAAAGCGCCTTCAATTTGGTCAAAAGCGCAAATGCCCGAAATGGCTCGCTCAACACCGTTGACAGTTAGTTTGCCGGCTTCAGCGAATTCGCGAGTCAATCTCTGACCAAGAAAACCGGCGCCACCGGTGATTAGAATTTTCATAAATTTTCCGAAAGAAAAGTGTTTCGTTTGGGCACCAGTACAAACTTTACCTGATGGCGTTCCAAAACGGTACAGCATCGGCCAGCAGTTCAATCGCATTGACCGCTTCGCGCGGCCGCATAAGTCATGCAGTCTTCAAACCGCGTTTGATGCTCCTGAGCAATTAGCCCGCCTCCGGGAAAGCCGGTAGACGCATCGTAAGAGCGATGTCCAGTACGTCCATCGACCGTTCGAAGCGTGAAGTCATTCACTTTCCCGATGAGCGCTTGAACGCCCGCATCTGCAATCGCCAGGGGACGAAAATGATCTAACCTAGAGGAGCGCCGCCAAATCGCGTTCGCTACACAATACTGGGCACTAAACTGGGCGTTGACACGGGGGTTTCCCCCATGAGGAAAGGTGTACCCACCAATTTCGCGCCATAAGGCGGCAGGCGCACCTGCGCGACCTCTAAATCTTCGGGGCGCAGGCTGAGCTCGGCAATAAGCACTACGGTTTGATGGCTCAAGGAGCCAGCCTCCAGAAAAACAATTTCCGAATTTGTCTATATTCGGGCTGGCGCGCGCGCCAGCAAACCTATAATGCTAAGAGATGTTCTCTTTGATTCGTAAATACCCATTTTATGGCTGGCGCATGGTTGCCGCTGCCTTTGCCATGCAGTTTTTGCAAGCGGGGCTGCTGCACAATGCGTTTGGCGCGTACTTTGCGGTACTCACTGAAGAATTTGGCTGGAGTAAAACGGCGCTGTCCGGTGCGGCTGCCATGCAACCAATGGAGGCGGCTATTCTTGGCCCATTGCTGGGCTGGATTATTGATCGCTTTGGCCCTCAGGGAATGATTCGCGCGGGTGTAGTCATTTTTGGTTTAGGCTTTATTGGACTGAGCACCATCGATACTTTGTTTGGCTTCTACGTTGCCATCATTACGATCGCTTTAGGGGCTAGCCTGTGTGGATACTTTCCACTTAATGTTGCCGTAATTCGCTGGTTTGAACGACATCGCGCCAAGGCGCTTTCCTTTCTCACCCTAGGTTTGGCGCTGGGTGGCACTTTTGTTCCGGCCGTGGCATGGTCCATGCAAACCTTTGGATGGCGACCGACTGCTTTTGGCTCCGGTATTCTCATTTTATTACTGGGCTTCCCACTCTCCAAGGTGTTTAGAAGTCGTCCTGAGGATCATGGCGAGTTTGTTGACGGAGAGCGGCCGAATCCGTACGTGAGTACCGGGCCGCTCTCACAACCCACACGGGACTTTACCGCAGGCGAAGCGCTTCGTACCCGAGCTTTTTGGCTCATCTCGCTAGGGCACGGTTTCGCTTTACTGGTGGTGTACGGCGTCAACGTTCATGCGATTACCCATATGCGCGAGTCGTTGGGATATAGCCTGGCGCAAGCCTCAATGTTCATCACGCTACTTACCCTTGCCCAAGTCGCTGGGGTTGTGATCGGGGGAATGTTCGGCGACAGATTCGAAAAGCGCCTGATTTCAGCGGGGTGCATGCTGTGCCATGCGATTGGATTACTGCTGCTCACCTACGCGACCGGCCCATTAATGCTCAGCGCTTTTGCCGTGATCCATGGTACTGCCTGGGGCATGCGCGGCCCAATGATGCAAGCCATGCGTGCGGACTATTTTGGTAGTCGATCAATCGGTATGATCTTAGGCATCTCATCTCTCGTAATCGTGCTCGGCCAAGTCGGAGGGCCGATGCTCGCCGCCATTCTGGCCGACTACACAGGCAATTACCGCATGGGGTTCACGGTGCTTGCAGGCTTAGTGGGTACCGGGTCACTGTTTTTCTTACTTGCGAAAAAGCCAACGCCGCGCTTTGAAAGCGCCTAGCCGCATTGCCAGATAGCAGACTGCCAGAAAGCATCGCAGCAGCAATGAGCGAAGAGGCCATTAGTTTTTCCTGCCAACTATGGCACACCAAAAACTTAGGCGTCGCTAGCCCTTACATTTTGATTCGAAAGCCTCGCAGACACCGGGCCGACGCCAGCGATCTCGGCGAAAAACGGCCTGATCTGCATAAAACTCTGCATCCTGCTCCTTAGACCAGGCGGGCCAACCATTGATGGGTAATGGTGTTACCGGCCATGCCGGCCAGCTCTGTTGGAGTATGCGAGACAACGCTTGATCCAATTCAGGCGGGGATGCATCTGCCGCAAGCGACACAACGACCGTTCGGGCCGTCATCGACTTAAAGGGTCGTAAACATTTTTGTAGTAGACCATGTCCAAACACCAGTAGGCGCGCGGTGCTTATGAGTTCGACGCGCTGGCTTAAAAACAAGGCAGGCCAGTCTTTCGTCTTAAGAAGCCCGGCAAGCCGCTCGTCTTGACACACAAACAGCGCCCCGTTTTCATCAAAAAGGGTGATTTGATCGCGCTGTCGGCTTCTCGCTTCGGGCTTACTTGCACTTAAATGCGGCTGCCGCTCCTGCGCGATCTGGGTCACCTGAAGTCGATTCAGAAACGCCTTTGTTTTGGGAAAATCCAGCCAAATCAAAGCATTGAAGAGATCATGGAAAGCATCATCGCCTTCCATCCGAGTGGCAATCACCCCTTCCGTTTCACCGAGATTGCCGCCAATCGCCCATTCGTAGTCCGCCGCCTTCGTGGCTGGGCGAGCATGAGCAAAGCGAACCACCTGCTGGAAATCGTTTCTCAGGTCAAGGGTTCGGGCCGCGCCATTTAATAAAGCTAGCCTCTGCTCTGCATCAAGGGCGGACAAGGCATCAAATCTCTGCGCATAGGGGCTTAAAGCGAGATGCTCAAGGCTAATCGTCAAATAAGCTTCCATGCCAAGGTTTCGCCAGCGGCCAGTGGCACGATCTCCCGATCACCAAAAGGCAAATGTTCAGGCACAGTCCAATGTTGTTGCTTTAAGCAGACCGTTCCAACATTGCGCGGCAGGCCATAAAAGTCGGGGCCAAAGTGACTCGCAAAAGCCTCAAATTTATCGAGGGCATGGGCCCGCTCAAAGGCCGTTGCGTAAAGCTCCAAGGCATGAGGCGCCGTATAGCAGCCTGCGCAAGCGGCAGCATGCTCCTTTAAATAGGACGCATGTGGCGCACTGTCCGTCCCCAAAAAGAATGCCGGCAAGCCACTCGTCGCTGCTGCAACCAGTGCGAGGCGGTGCTCCTCACGCTTGAGCACAGGCAAGCAATACCAATGCGGCCTGAGGCCGCCGCTGAAGATCGCATTGCGGTTATAGAGCAAATGCTGGGGCGTAATCGTGGCACCCATGCGCAGTGATCGTGCTGCAACACCACCCCGACCTGTAGCGAGTTCAGCCTGG
>JAYVKZ010000080.1:0-7205 GCA_043767985.1 Betaproteobacteria bacterium | reverse complement strand
GGAACCAAACAATCCGCGCCGGATCGCAGTCGCCAAACTCGATCTGCACGGAATGCACCACTTCGCGGCTCATGATCGACCAAATTTTTCGAAAAAACCGCCCAGCAAATCGCTCTCGGTAGGAATTCGCTCGGCAATGGGTCTCACCACCCGTGTAATGTTCATGTAATGAGAAACATTCATATTCTCCGAGAAGTTATTACCACCCCAAGTACCACAACCCATCGACAATGAAAACGGTAGACCGTTGTTGAAGGCCCCGCCGGTGGCAACACAATGCACCTGGTTCACGATCACCCGTGAGACCGGCAATTCCAGCCCTAACTGCTCCGCCCGTTCAGGAACCTCGCTATGCAAAGACACCGAATGTCCGGCGCCTTGAAACGCGTAAATACGATCAACAATCTGTTTGGCTTCGTCAAAATCTGCTGCGGTGTACAACGCCAATACTGGCGAGAGCTTTTCGCCTGAGAAAGGTAAATGAGCACCCACCCCGCTCTCTTCAACGACGAGTACTTTTGGGTGCGCCGTGGCAAACGGGGCCAAGCCAGCTTTCTCTGCAATGCGTTGTGCGGATTGACCAATGGCTGCGGCGGAGAGTTTCCCTTCGGGAAACATCAGTGCCTGCAAGCTCTGCTTTTGCGCGGTATCTAACAACACCATGCCCTGCGCTTCAAAAGCGGCAAGCAAGGCAGCCTTGACACTAGCAACCACGACGACACTGTTCTCCGACGAGCAACTGGTGGCATTGTCAAAGGTCTTGGAGAGCAGAATCTTGCGAGCAGCTTCTGCGATATCGGCGGTCTCATCCACAATCGCCGCCACATTGCCGGCGCCCACCCCAAATGCAGGGGTGCCGCAGGTTGCTGCCATCTTAATATTGGCTTGGGAACCCGTCGCAACCACCAAGTCGGCCATCTTCATCAGAGCCAGTGTCGACTCTTTCGAGACCGGGTTGGCCAGCATCTGTACCAAATCATGAGGCGCGCCAATACGGTCGAATTGCGCATGGATAAACTGAATCAATTGTGCGCAAGTCGACCAGCCCTTGGGCGAAGGCGCCACAATCACTGCATTCCCCGCTTTGAGGGCATTGATAATTTTATTGGCGGGCGTTGCGCCAGGATTGGTTGAGGGAGTAATCGCCGCGACCACGCCAACCGCCCGGCCGATTTCGACAATACCGGTTTCGGCATTCTCAGAAATGATGCCAATCGTTTTTTTTCCTTTGAGGTCTCTGAGGAGCCCGAATGTCTTACGGAAGTTCTTTTGAACTTTATCGCCAACATGGCCGATGCCGGTATCAGCCACCGCCAACTCAGCCAAGACTTGATTGCGCGTAGGCTCCAAAATTGCCCAAGCCGCAGCATCGACAATGTCGTCAATGGCCGCCTGATCATAGCGGGCAATGTGGGCTTGAGCGAGCTGGCCGCGTCGTACCAGATCTTGAACTTGCGCTTGCACCTCGGTCAGCGCTGACGGCGGAGCGGGTACAACGGTTCTAGGAAGTGAAGTGGGAGTCTTATCTGGTTCGGCGGTCCGAGGGGGCATATTCAATCCGGTTTAATGTTCGCGTCCCGTACAAGTTTAGCCCACTTCGGCAATTCTTTTGCGACGGCTTTCGCTAGTACGTAAGGTGGGCCACCGACGGCTTCAGCACCTTGGGCGAGCAACTTTTCTTTAATGTCAGGCATCGCCAAGACATCGTTCAGAACTTTATTCCATTGACGAATGATTGCTGTAGGCACTCCAACGGGCATAAAGATCGCAAACCAAGAATCCACTTCAAAGTCTGGAAACCCCTGTTCGGCTACCGTCTGCACCTCTGGAAATGCTGCGGCCCGTTTCACGGTCGACACGGCAAGGCCCTTGAGCTTGCCATTCTTAATGTGCTGAGCAGCGGCAGGAATCGACATCCAACCATTCGTAATTTGATTACCCAAAAGATCAGTGACGGCGGGCCCAGCGCCTCGATAAGGGACATGGGTCATCGGAATCCCCGACTTAATACTTAATAATTCGCCCGCTAGGTGGCTGGGCGAGCCATTGCCGACCGATGCAAACGTAATTGGATTGGTTTTTGCCGAGGCTAAATACTCTTTAAGGTCTTTGTAAGGCGCAGACGGGTGGGCCACTAAAATTTGCGGCAACGAGGCCACCATGCCTACGGATTCAAAATCGGCCGCGGTATCAAAGGGTAGTCGTGAATAGATTGCAGGATTAATGGTGTGCGAGCTTAAGGTGAACAGCACGGAATAACCATCAGGCACCGACTTCGCAACCACACCGGTCCCGACCGAACCGCCGGCCCCGCCCTTGTTCTCGATGACGATCGCTTGCCCCAGGAGTTCAGCCATCTTTTGGTAAACGATACGCGCAACGACGTCCGTACCGCCGCCAGTTGGATAGGGAACCACCATGCGAATCGGCTTGGTCGGATAGGCCGCAGGGTCCTTGGGCACGACCTTGGCGGAGGCCTTAGATGCAGGAACGGCCTGCGCCATTAACGATACAGTCGTCGCGCCGAGCGACGAAGCTGCAGCAAGTTGCAAGAGTTTCTTGGTCAAATCACGTCGAGCAAGGCCATTCGCAATCGCATCATGTTGGTTCTCTAGCATTTGAATCTCGTCTCGTTTAAATTTAATAAAGGCGATCTAGGCGCACTGCGCTCAGCCATCCCGTGATCCTAAGCGAAATTGACTGGCACGCAAGGGGTCACTGTTGCTAGCTCCATACAAACCCTCAGTTAGAATGCGGGGGCCGGAGCGCCACCCGACGAACGGCTAATTCAACAAGATGGACCAACGCCTTCGCATTGACACCTCCAGCCTGACTCCGACCCTATTTTTAAGTGGGCAATGGGGGCAAGCTCAGGGCATTCCAGACACGCTTAGTTTGGTCAACTCACTTGCCTCGGGTTGTCAAGCGCTGGCCGTGGATGGTTCCGGCATCGCACATTGGGACACGACACTCGCTGCGTTTCTAAAGAGCCTGGAGAGGGGGCTTCAGGAAAAGGGCATTAAGCTCGTCGCGGACCCACTTCCCAAGGGCGTACAACGCCTGATGAGTCTGGTTCGAAATGCAAAACCCACGACCACCATACCCAAGCTCAAGCCCAACGTAGCGGAACGTGTTGGCGCCTGGGGCTATCACGTTTTCGAGCGTGTGGTGGCTTGGCTATGGCTGCTTGGCATGAGCTTTTCTGCGCTGACCAAATTGATGATTGGCAAGCAGCGGGTGCCCCTCACCGATATTCTCGATCAAATCATTGAATGCGGGCCTCGCGCACTCGGTATCGTCACCCTGCTCTCCTTTCTGATTGGTGGCATTCTGGCCTTTGTGGGTGTGGTGCAGTTACGCATTTTTGGCGCTGAAATTTATATGGCCGATCTGGTCGGCATGGGCATGCTCCTCGAGATGGGAGCACTCATGACCGGCATCATCATGGCCGGGCGTGCCGGTGCATCGTTTGCAGCGGCCATCGGCACCATGCAGACCAATGAAGAGGTGGACGCCCTGCAAACGCTCGGGTTTGATCCTGTCGAATTTCTAGTCATGCCTCGAGTACTAGCGTTAACGCTCATGGCCCCGATACTGGTGTTGTATGCAGACCTGATGGGCATTCTCGGTGGAGCTGCTGTGGCCTGGGGCATGCTCGATCTGTCACCGCCGTCGTTTTTCTCAGAGATGGCGAGTGCCGTTCATGTGTCAGATGCCGTCAAGGGCTTAATCAAGGGCACCGCCTTTGGGCTCGTCGTGTCATTTGCTGGATGCCTGCGCGGCATCGAGTGCGGTCGCAGCGCCCAGGCTGTGGGACAAGCGACGACGTCGGCAGTGGTCACCTCGATTGTGCTGATTGTCTTGGCCGATGCCTTCCTGACCATCCTGTATTTCGTCTACGACGGCATGCTTTAGGTGGCCCAATTTTGAATATGACCACCGCCAGCCCTCCTGACGTGGCCCCCCGAAGCCATGAAGACGCGCCGACCCCTTTGGCAGTGACTGCCCAAGTGAGTATTCGCGACCTCACCATGGCCTATGGGGACCGGATAATTCAAAAAGACCTTCACTTCGAAATCAAAAAAGGTGAGCGCTTTATCATTATGGGCGACTCCGGTTGCGGCAAAAGCACCTTGTTAAAGCACATCATTGGGCTCAAACGGCCTGCTCAGGGCCAGGTTTTATTTAGAGGTGAGGATGTTTGGGCGCTCAGCGACGCGCAGCGCCAAGGCCTATGTCGTAATTTCGGCGTCTTATACCAAAGCGGCGCACTGTGGAGTTCGATGACCTTGGCACAAAATATTGCGCTCCCCATTTCCCAATACACAGGATTGTCAGATCGCGAAACAGGCGAACTGGTTGACCTGAAGCTTTCACTAGTCGGGCTAGACGGTTTCGGTAAGTTCTACCCCTCGGAGATCAGTGGTGGCATGAAAAAGCGTGCCGGTTTAGCGCGCGCCATGGCGCTTGACCCTGAAGTGTTGTTCTTAGACGAACCCTCGGCCGGTCTCGATCCCCTTTCGTCTCGGCTGCTGGACGAGTTGATCTTGGAGCTCAATGAGAGCCTAGGGGTGACCTTTGTCATCGTGACTCATGAGCTCGCCAGTATTTTCGCGATTGGCTCCGACGGTATTTTCTTGGACTCCGACACCAAGACCATGCTCGAAAAAGGCCCACCTCAGTGGATGGCGAAGCATGCTCAAAGTGATAAAGTACGTAGATTTCTAAGCCGCAGCGACCCTAGCAAAGTAGATCCACCGTTAAACCATGAAAAGTAATCGTTTTGCCCTTATTGGTGCTTTTCTCATTGGTGCACTGGTCATCGTCGCCATTGCTTTCGCACTGTTTTTCGGCGGGGCCTTAGGCAAGACAAAATCCCGTGCGGTCATGGTGTTTCGCGGCAACGTGACGGGCCTCGAGGTCGGCACACCCGTGCAGTTTCGCGGCATGAAGATCGGCGAAGTCAAGCGGGTGAGAACCATCTACAACCCCGAAGATCGCCAGGTTTTGTTTCCCGTCTACGCGGAATTCACCGGCACCATCGAAGTTCCGGGTTACGAAAAAAGCTCCGATGCTCCCGGCGTTCGAGATGCTTGGTTATCCGGCATGGTGCAACGAGGTCTCAGAGCGTCGTTACAGACCAAGAGTTTTGTGACCGGGCAACAAATGATCATGCTTGATTTTGAAGAGGACAAGCCCCCGGTCTTTTCCAAGATTGAGCCGACGCTATTGGAGATCCCAACGATGATTTCGCCGAATGAAAGCTTGGTGGAAACCTTCAAGGAACTGCCGGTACGGGAGATCGTGATTGAAGGGCGCCAGATGCTGAATAGCATTAATGCATTGATGGTCGATGCGCAAGGAAAACCCGGTCCGCTGCCAGTCATGCTCAGGCAAATCGCAACGCTTGGCCAATCCATCGATATCAAGGTTCCACTGCTCAGCAGCGAGCTGGTTGCAACTAGTAAAGAGGCCCGAGAAACACTCGCCAGTGCAAAGAACGCGATTGGCAACTTTTCCCAAACCACCTCTGCGATTGGCTCGCGAGCAGACAAGCTAGGCGCCACAGTAGATTCAAGCGCCAAGGAGTTTTCGCAACTCACCCAGCGTGTGCAAGAAAGCTTAGTCGTTTTTGACAAGAGCTTGGCCAAGGTTGAAAGCTCCCTGGCAAGAATCGATCAAAGCTTGGGCGTGCTTGATAGAGGTGTGGGTAGTGCCGAAAAAACATTAGGGCAAATTGAATTTGCCCTAACCGATGACTCCGGCTTGAATTACGGTCTAACGAAAGGTTTAGATGAGATGGCCTTAGCCGCCAAGTCTCTACGCCACGCCGTGGACATGATTAGCAGAAAGCCAAGCTCCCTATTGCTCGGAAACAAAGATGAAAAATAAATTTTTGAGCTTGCTAGGCCTGGTGTTGGTGGGGGCTTGCACTGTATTTCCAGATGGCCCACCGGCAAAACTATATACGCTCGACATACGGCCTTTTGCCCCGACCGTAAATTGCCCAACCAGCTTCGCTTTGCGAGAGTTGAAAATTCCGGGCTACCTAGACCGCTCAGAAGTCGTGCTCGCTCAGGAGGGCAACCAAATACGCAGCAGTGCCCAACACCTGTGGGCCTCGCCACTCGCGAAGGACCTCACCAGCCTCACCGGGCGAGCATTGCAGCAATTACTCGCCAGCAGCGTCGCCCTACCCTACCCCATTAGACAACTCGAAAAACCAGAGTGGATACTGTCCGTGGAGATTTCCCGCTTGGTGTTATCGAAGGGTGCCTACCAAATGGAAATCACCACCACAGGCTATCGCCTACCAAATTCGGAAGCTAAGAGCCAAGCTGCCGTGGCAGCCAGCTTCGCACCCATGGTCACGATGAGTTCCCTTACAGTCAGCACAGAAAATACCGTAACTACCGAAGCTGAACAGATCGCCAAAACCTTAAGCGAACTACTCGCACAAAATATACCAAAGATTGCCGCTGGACTTGGACAAACGATATGTCGAGGCCAAACACCGTAATCCGATCTGATCTATCAGGAAAGACGCGTACCAAGAATCCGAAGCGCAGCCGCCCAGTAAAACGGGTTAGCAAGATGATCCTTAACGAGGCTAAACATCCTCTCACCCTCAAACACAGCATTGATATCGACCGGTAATGCAGTCATACCCTTGTTGCGTAGGATAGGCAAAAGCCGCTCCAACTGCAATTGACGAATCGCGTAGCGTCTCTGTCGTCGAATGTGCTCCAGAGCACCGACCGGACGCCAGTAGAGCCTTGGCTCCATCTTAAAAGAGGCGCTCTGACAAATAGAAACCGCCGATTCATCTAATGCCAACTTCTCAGGGGCAAACCGATTCTTACACAACCAAATCAACAAACTATCGTCCCCAATCAGACCCACCGGGAGCACAAGTTTATTCGCTCGAAATTTCGCAAGTGTTTGTTTTGAGACGACGTAAAACGCGGACATGCCATTGTGCTGTATTTGATGGCGAGCGTAGCGGGTCTCAGACAGTCCACCTGCAGCAATTGACGGGATTAGCAAGGCTTCAGGGTGCGCCAAACAAGTACTGGCCAGCTGACTGAATGAACCGGGCGCCACCGTTAGATCACCGTCGCAAAAAAAGTGCAGATCAGCATCACCAGCAACCTGATGCACATAATGGTTCCAAGCGTTTGCTTTATCGCCCAAGCCCAACTCGT
>JAYVKZ010000079.1:0-5107 GCA_043767985.1 Betaproteobacteria bacterium | reverse complement strand
CAAGCTTGAGGAGTCCTCCAAGGAGCTGCAGTGCGTCAAGGTGACCTTGCTGGCCTCCATGCAAGGCTACCCGCCCCCGATCTGCATCGAGTTCGGACGCAAAGTCCTCTACTCCACCGAACGGCCCTCCTTCGCTGAACTCGAAGCTCATGTCAAGCAAGCTAAATAAATAGACGACGACTCAAGGGATTGAAAAATGCCAGCTGCTGAAAAAAAACACCAAGCGATTATTGTCAAACGCGTCAAGAAGGTTTCGGGGGGCCATCATGGCGGCGCCTGGAAAATCGCCTACGCCGACTTCGTGACGGCGATGATGGCCTTCTTTCTATTGATGTGGTTGCTAGGTTCGACTACCAAGGGCGAACAGCAGGGCATCGCAGATTACTTCAGCACACCGCTGAAAGTGGCTTTACAAGGAGGCACCGGCAGTGGTGATGCGTCGAGCGTCGTGTCCGGGGGTGGCAAAGATCTAACCCGCACGGCGGGAGCTAAAGCCCGGGGTGACATTGACGCACCCAAGAAAACCTATAACCTTCAGGCCTTACGAGCGGAGCTCGAGCGTCAGGAAGGTGAAAAACTCGCCGCCTTGCAAGCCAAGGTTGAAGGTGTCATTAGCAACAACCCCAAGCTGTCTGAGTTTCGCTCGCAAATTCGCATCGATATGACCTCAGAAGGTTTGCGAATACAAATTGTCGATGACTTGAATCGACCCATGTTTGACTCGGGGAGTGCCCACGTCAAGGATTACATGCGCGATATTTTGCAAGAAATGGGCCGCGTGTTGAACGAGGTGGATAACCGGGTCAGTCTATCGGGTCACACCGATACCGCGCCTTATGGCAATGGTGTCAAGGGATACTCCAACTGGGAGCTATCGGCGGATCGTGCTAATGCATCTCGGCGTGAACTTCTTGCGGGTGGCTTAGTGGAAGACAAAATCGTTCGTGTGCTGGGTTTGGCCGCCTCGGTGCCTATCGATAATCAAGATCCCGCTGCGGCGTTGAATCGTCGCATCGCGATTATCGTCATGAAGAAAGAGGCCTCGGATCAGATCACGGCGGCGGGAGGGACCGGTGGAACGGTGATCGAGAAACCCTCGATCAAGCCCAATGTAAAAGAAGAGCGCAAATAGCTTGGCATTGCGCCGAACCTCGTGCCGTTCTTGGCGTCAACGCTCGGCTCACCACATCGAAAAGACGGCTTCAAGTCCTTTGACGAGAGTCGGCTCGAATGCGGGCATGATCATACTCAACATGCCTAGGCCGCACAAAATGAGAATGGGAAAGCCTACCGCGAAGAGGTTGAGCTGAGGCGCGACTTTGGTGGCGACCCCCATTGCGAAGTTGATCAGGAGGATCAACGTCACTACCGGTAAGGCCAGCACTAGAGACATCGCAAAGATGTCACTCATCATGGCAAAAATTCGATTCGGATCGAGCCTGATGGATGTCAACTGTCCTGCTACAACCGGAAGCTTTTCGTAAGAATGAATCACGCAAGCCAGCAAGAGCAGCGGTCCATTCAGGATCACAAACATCCACGAGGCAATGATGCCCGCAAAACTACCGATGGCATTGCCATGGCCTGCGCCAGGCGAGAAGTAACCAGCGTAGGACAGGCCAATTTGCAGACCGATCAACTCGCCCGCGATTTCAAAGATGAGCAGCACTAAGCGTGCTAAAAAGCCAATTGCCATACCGATAACCATCTCGCGAAGCATGATCGCCCAGGCGCTTGGGCTGGCAATATTCAGGCCGTCGAGTGGCGGAAGAAACGGTGCCACCATCATGGCGAGCAAAGCGGCCAGGGCCAGCTTGGTACGATTCGCAATACTGCGACTCGACAAGATCGGTGCCGTCGATATCAGCCCGAGGATTCTCACAAACGGCAAAAACCAGGCGCTGATCCACGCCAGTATTTGACTATCGAGAAGGTTGATCATGTTCGCCTGCCTCTGCAATCAGCCAAGCGAGCCAGGAATCGAGGTAATCATTCGCTTGAGGTAGTCGACCAAGAGTGAAATCATCCAAGGACCGGCGACCACGAGCGTGACGGCCACCGCGACAATCTTAGGTACAAACGACAGGGTGGCCTCATTGATCTGGGTAATCGCTTGGAACACGCTCACTAACAGCCCCACGACGAGCGCCACCAGAAGCAAAGGAGCGGCCACGACGAGCATCAACTCTAAAGCCTGACGGCCGGTAGTGACGACGAATTCTGGAGACATGGTTTGCCCTAGGGAAAAAGTGAAGTGCTATTTGAAGCTCGCGAGTAAGGAGCCTGCCATCAGGTTCCAACCATCGGCCAACACAAACAACATGAGCTTGAACGGCAACGATACGAGTACCGGGGAGAGCATCATCATGCCCATCGACATGAGTACGCTGGCGACAATCAGGTCGATCAACAAAAAGGGCAGAAAGATAAGGAACCCGATCTGAAAAGCTGACTTCAACTCACTGAGCACGAAAGCTGGAATGAGGATGCGCATTGGCATATCCTCGGCCTTGGTGGTCGAGGGTACTTTTGCAACCTTGGCGAACAAGGCTAGATCATTGTCACGAACCTGTTTCATCATAAAACCTCTTAAGGGCGTGGTCGCCTTCTCGGTGGCGGCTTCAAAGCTGATCTTTTGACTCGAATATGGGAGATAGGCCTCCTCATAAATGGACTCTAAGGTGGGGTGCATCACAAAATAGGTGAGGAACAAGGAAAGCCCAATAATGACTTGGTTGGGTGGCGTACTCTGCAAGCCGAGCGCTTGACGCAGCAAGGAAAGAACAATCACGATTCTTGTAAAGGCGGTCATGAGCAGTAACACAGCCGGCAAGAACGACAGTGCCGTGAAGATGAGTAAAGTTTGAATGGAGACGGAGTAGGACGTAGCTCCGCCTGCTGCTGGTGTGGCGTTGATCTGTAAGGGTGTTTGTGCGAATGCGAGATTGCAGCACAACAGTGTTGCAAGGATTAGGCCTGGCAGTACCGCGAAGGCTTGGAATGAACGGCGAGGTGGACTTGCCTTGGCGTGCTGGGTGCTCATCTTTTTTTCAAGCCTTGCAAAAGCGCTGCAAAGGGATGGGCCTTAGCGAACGACGAGAGTGTGTTGGTGTGAGTGCCTGCTAAGAGCTCGGGGGAGCGATCTAGCTCGATGTCGCTCAGCTCACAAAGCGTATTGATTGCATGCGCCGTGATGCCAATCACCAGCGTTTTGTCGCCAACCCGGACGATGGCAAGTTGCTCTCTGGGGCCCAGTACGGTGCGATGCACAATACGTAACGGGCCCGTTTGCGCAGGGCGAAGCCGATCAAGCGACTTGAAAAGCCATAGGCTCAACGGGATCACGATGAGCACAAAAAAAAGTGCAGCCAGCGAAGGCCAAATCGGAACATTCATGGCGTTACTTTTTTCTAACTCTTTGCATGCGCTCAGCCGGGGTCACAATATCCGTCAATCGAATCCCGAATTTTTCATTGGTAACCACTACTTCGCCTAGGGCAATTAGGCAGCCGTTCACATAGACTTCCATCGGGTCTCCGGCCATGGCCTCAAGCTCGATGACTGACCCTTGGGAAAGTTGTAGGAGGCGCTTGATCGGCACTTTCGTGCGCCCCAGCTCTACGCTTAAGCTCACCGGAATATCCATGACCAAATTCATGTCTTGTTGCGATAGGCTGGGGGCCCCCTCGCCAGCACTCGAACCCTCCCGCGTAAATCCAGCATGGTTGGGATTTGAAAAGCTTACGGCCTCAGGACCGAGGCCTGAGGGCGATGCCGAAGTGGGAGTATTCAGGGAACTCATTTGGGAAGAAAATTCGGCAATTTCAGAGTCAGACATTACGGAAACCTTTGGTGACGACAGTACGATTAAGACATTAAGAGGTTAAAAATCAGAAGCCGAGTTCTGATCAGAGAAAAGCCTCTGCACCCGAAGCGCGTAGTGACCCTGATGTATGCCGTAGTGGCCGCTCAGTATCGCAACCCCCTCGACGCTCACCACGAGACAAGGATCAATAATGCAATCTAGAACCTGCCCAACCTTTAAGTTGAGAAGCCCGTGCACGGTGGTTTCGATCTCTGTGAGGTTGGCGACTAACTCGATAGGCGCTCCTGCAAGTTGCTGACTCATTTTGCCGAACCAATCGGTCGGGGCGGCACCCTGCTCAGAGCGGGGACCGGAGCTCAGTAGGTCGAGCACCGGTTGCAAACTGGCGAGGGGAAGGCACAGAAACAGGTCGCCGTTGACCTCCCCTAGATTGATGGAGAGGCGAGTGACCATCAGCATCTCGCGGGGCTCAACAAAATCGACAAACTGCACTTGACTATAGGCGGTTCGGGCGCTTAGGTTCAGCGCCGAAATGCTTGCCCAGGCGAGGCGATACTGTTCGCTGATGATGTCGATCAGGCGGGTTGCAATCGAGGTCTCGGTCGCCGAGAAAATGTGCCCCGGCGGGTTCGATTGATGACCCTTGCCACCGAACAGCAGGTCAACGATGGCGTAGATCAACTGCGGTTCAATGACCAGCAGGCCTGCGCCTGGTAGGGGGTCGAGCGTTAAAGTCACCGCGCTTAGTGGCGAGGTTGTCTTGCCTAGGAAGTCGCTCAGTTTCTCCTGGCTAAGTTTCGCGACGCTGACCACAGGTTCCACTCGCAATAGGCTCTCGAGAGCGAGCTTGAGGTTGGTTCCGAAGTGTTCGTTGATCAGCTCTAAGCCCGGTAGATCACCCATGCTGCGCTTGGGTTCGGCGCCCAAGTCGTAAGGCTGGGGCTCATCTTTTTGGGGCGAGGATGCCGCAATTTCAAACTCAGCTTCTTCCGGGCTTTCGATCAGCGAGTCAAATTCGTTCTCGGTGAGAGTGGCGCTTGTCATGGCCTTACTGCACAATGAATTGTGAGAAGTGCACCTGCTCGATGGGGTTCGGCGGAGGTGCGCGCCGCTTCATTTTTTTTGACTTGTTCTTGTCTCCAATGCCGGACTTGGCCGCTTTCTCAGTGTCTTTGGCTGGCTTGTCTGGGTTGTCTGACTTGTCCTTGACCGGGGCATCGTCCTCTGAGGGCGACCAACCCAGGGGAAGTGCCGTGGCAATGGCAATTTCTTCGGCCAGTT
>JAYVKZ010000078.1:0-25111 GCA_043767985.1 Betaproteobacteria bacterium | reverse complement strand
ATTTTATGGGGCGCGGCCTTTGTGATGCGCAATCACGAAGACATTCGCTTTGATATGCTTTACAACTTGCTCTCGACAGCGCAGCGGCGTTGGGTCACCCTCATTGCCAGTTCATCCTTGGTGTTGATTTTTTCCGCCAGCCTGCCCGCGGCCTGGAGTTATGTGTCTTTCATGAAAGTGGAGAAATCGGCTTCGCTGTTGATTCCCTTGAATTGGGTGTACTTCATCTACCTCGTATTCGTGGTCGCCATGGTGATACGGCATGCAGGCATAGTGTGGGACGCTTGGCAAGGGCGCTTGGTCGAGGACCCCTTGCTCGCGGAAGTGTTCGCGGATCAAGCCAGCCTCAAGAAGGACGCGGCATGACCACTATTATGGGATTGAGCCCCTTCGCCTGGTGCGTCGTGGCTATCGTGGTACTGAGCTTGTGTGGATTACCAATCGGCTTGTCCATGATTAGCGCCTCGGTGGTGTACTTGTTTGTGTCAGGACAGGACGTAGGCATTGCCGCCGAACAAATTTTGAATGGCTTGACGAACAGCTATACCTTGCTGGCCATTCCGCTCTTCATTTTGGCCAGTGAGCTGATGAATTTGGGGTCGCTCTCCGACCGCTTGCTTGGCTGGTGCAACGCTCTGGTCGGTCGCTTCAAAGGAGGCCTGGGGCACGTGAACGTCGTCTCCTCTCTCATTTTCTCTGGGATGTCTGGCTCAGCCATTGCCGACATGGTTGGCGTGGGAAAGCTGACCATGGAAATGATGATGAAAAACGGCCGCTATACGCCCGCGTATTCTGCCGCCATCACCGCAGCCACAGCCGTGATTGGTCCGATCATTCCGCCCTCCATTCCGCTCGTGCTCTATGCACTGATTTCTGACACCTCCATCGGTTATTTGTTTGCTGCGGGGGTGGTGCCCGGCCTCATCATGACGGCCGTGATGATGGGCCTGAATGCCTATCTGGCCAACAAGCGCAATTTCCCAGTGGAGCCGCCCGTGCCTATGCGCGAATTGCTACCGCTCACTTGGAAAGCCATGCCCGCCTTAATGATGCCCGTCGTCTTGCTAGGCGGCATCTATAGCGGGGTAATGACCCCAACGGAATCGGCTGCGGTGGCCGCTCTCTACACTTTGGTGGTGTCGGTGGTGCTGTATCGCTCAGTGACGCCGAAGGGCATGTACCGCTCGCTCTTGAACAGCGGGCGACAAATGGCCTCGGTGGGATTGTTGATTGCCGGTGCCTTGGTATTTAACTATGTGGTGACCAAAGAGAATGTGCCCAAGGATGTGCAGGCATTTTTAGCGACCTTTGATCTTGGCAAAGCGGGCTTCCTGCTCTTAGTCAATATCATCTTACTGGTGTTAGGCGCACTCTTGGAAGGCGGCACTATTTTGCTGGTCATCGTGCCCATCTTGATTCCTGCGGCGAGGGCCTTGGGGATTGATATGGTTCACTTCGGACTGGTGGTGACCATCAACCTCATGATCGGTCTGATCACGCCCCCGTACGGATTACTCTTGTTCATTGCCTCCAGTATGTCCAAAGCACCGCTGATGGACGTCATTAAGGAAACTGTGCCCTGGATCATTGTATTGGTCGCTGCCTTAGCCGTCATGACCTATGTGCCCGAGACGGTTCTCTGGTTTCCCAAGTTACTCGGATACAAAGCAACATGATGAAAGACACCCCCGACACTGCCATGCCCATGCCCGCCTTAGCACCTCTTGCGCCTTTGGCGCCCGAGCTCGCGGCGATTGCCTTGGCCTGGAAAGCGGCGGACATTCCTGATCTTTATGAAGGTTGCTTGGGCCCGCACGGCGGTCCGGTCTCGAGAGAGCGTGGGCGCAATGTCAGAGGAGTTTTCTATCCAAAACCCAAGCTAGCCAAGGGCAAGATCGAGGTATTGAGCATTCCGGGGCCGCACGGAGACATCGCCTTGCAGCTTGTTTGGCCGCATGCTCCCTCCAATGTCGCTGAGCCGAAAAAATCAGTACAGAATACGCTCGTGTATTTTCATGGTGGAGGCTGGGTCGTTGGCGACTTCGATTCGCATGAAATGCATGCGGTGCGTTTAGCCAACGAGTCGCAATGCGTGGCGGTTCAGGTCGATTATCGATTGGCGCCTGAGCATCGGTTTCCTTGCGCCTTTGACGACGCATGGGCAGCCACACTGTGGGTACACGAAAACATCGCCCGCCTCGGTGGTGATACCAAGCGCATCGCCGTAGGAGGCGACAGCGCAGGCGGCAATTTGGCGGCCGCCGTAGCCTTGGCAGCGCGAGACCATGGCCTCGCTCTCGCGGTTCAATTGCTTATTTACCCGGCGACTGACTTATCGCGCATGAAAGGCCTGCCTGAACAGGCTTACTTGGGCGATCAGTACGAAGCATTATGTCGAGACTGGCGCGTATCGCCAGCGTTGGCAGCATCGCACACCGGACTGTGCCCAGCGATTTTGGGCGTTGGTCCACACGACTTTTTGTATCAAGACAATCTGCGCTATGCCGAAAAGCTTCGTGCCGCAAAGGTCCCGCTTTGCTACCGTGAGTATCCAACCCTCAACCATGGGTTTTTTAGTTACACGGCGATTTCAGAAGCGTCATTACTGGCCTCGCAGCAGTTGTGCGCTGACTTGAAGGTCGCATTCGAATCGGCTGGGCATTAAGCAAATTAGGCGAGAGATCGCCAGCTCCTACTTCGAGAACAGGCTCGTCATTGTTTGGCGTAGCCACCGATTACCTGGATCAGTATTGAAGCGTTCGTGCCAGTGTTGCTTGACCTTGTAGGTGGGCAAGGGCACTGGCGGCTGTAGCATTTGAATCCGCTCCTGCAATGCTAAAGCCTGACCCAAGAGGCGCGGCACGATGACAAGAAGCTCCGTTTGAGCAACGATTCGGGCCACCCCTAAAAAGCTGTGTACACGCAGCACCACTCGGCGCTCGACCTTGTTTTTGCTCAACACCTTGTCGACAATCGAATGGCCCGTGCCCGAGGACGTCACTGAGATATGTCCTTCAGCGCCGAACTTCTTGCGGGTGAGTTTCGCGCGGATACGCGGATGATTCTCCGACGCGAGGCACACAAAATCTTGTGCAAACAGCGCTTGTTGATAAAAGCCCGCTTCGAGGTCCGGCGTGAAGCCGACGGCGAGATCAAGATCACCAGCCTCAAGACGCCGCCGACTGTCCTGCGAAATCTTGTCCGCCTCGACGATCACGCCTGGGGCCGTATGTTGAAGATGATTGATCAGCCTCGGTAACAACACGATCTCACTGATATCAGTCATGCATATTCGGAAGCTTCGCTTGGCCTCTGAAGGCACGAAGTCACGGGCCGCGCCACGCGCCTTCTCGAGCCGAGCCTGCGCCTCTAAAAGATCAGGGTAGATGGCCTGCGCACGCGAGGTAGGCTCCATGCCGACAGAGGTTCGGCAAAAAAGCGGATCGTCAAAATGCCGACGCAGCTTATTCAACACATTGCTGGCACCAGCTTGTTCCAAACCGAGGCTCAATGCAGCTCGCGAGACGCTTTGAGTCTTGTAAATTTGGATAAAAACGCTGAGCCAATCAAGATCGAGTTTAGCCACGCTTGCGATTCCTTAGTATTTCAAAATGATATACAAGGTATTCGAGATTACGCTTTGACGCAATAGTGCAATCCTGCGATAGTTCGGCTCTACGCTTACGGAAGGTACACAGTGCAATTTCACCTCAATGGATTTCGAGCTGGAGACCCCGGACTGTCAGATGCAGCGGACGTCACAACTGCCGACAGCCTGCCTGCTGAAGTCGATGTGCTCATCGTTGGCTGCGGACCTGCCGGGCTGACGCTAGCCGCGCAATTAGCTGCCTTCCCGGACATCCGCACGGTGATCGTTGACCAGAAGCCGGGGCCATTACAACTCGGCCAAGCCGATGGCATCGCTTGCCGAACCATGGAGATGTTCGAGGCCTTCGGCTTTGTCGAGCGCGTCTTGAAAGAGTCCTATTGGGTGAACGAGACATGCTTTTGGAAGCCCGAACCTAGCTCAAACATAAGTGGCAAGCGTCCTGGCATAGTGCGTAGCGGTCGCGTTCAAGATGTGGAGGACGGCCTATCCCACATGCCTCATGTGATCCTGAACCAAGCTCGGATCCATGATTTCTACCTCGATACGATGCAAAGGTCAGCGTCACGGCTCGTCCCACATTATTCTCGCCGTCTGGCCGCCCTTGAGCGGGCATCCGAGGATTCATCCGATTACCCGGTCACAGTTCGCTTCGAGCGCCAGAGCACCGAGCAAGGGCAGGACTCGGAGGTCAAAATGGAAACCATCCGCGCCCGTTACGTCGTAGGTTGCGATGGTGCACGCAGCAAAGTGCGTGAGTCGATTGGCCGCAGGCTCAAGGGCGATTCTGCGAACCATGCCTGGGGCGTGATGGACGTGCTCGTGGTCACAGACTTCCCAGATATCCGCTTCAAGGCCCTGGTTCAGTCTGAAGGTGAAGGCAGCCTTCTAATCATCCCTCGCGAAGGGGGTTATCTCGTACGGGTATACGTTGAGTTGGACAAGCTCAACGTGAATGAACGAGTCGCCGCGCGCAATATCACGATCGACCAGTTAATCGCAGCCGCCCAGCGAATCTTCTTGCCCTACAACTTTGAGGTCAAAGAGCTTGCTTGGTGGTCAGTGTATGAAATCGGCCAACGCCTGTGCGACCGCTTCGACGATATCGAGCCTAACGAGATCAGCACACGCCTACCGCGTGTCTTCATCGCAGGCGACGCCTGCCATACCCATAGCCCGAAGGCCGGGCAAGGCATGAACGTCTCCATGCAAGACAGCTTTAACCTGGGCTGGAAGCTTGCGGCCGTTTTACAAGGACGCAGTCCGGCGACTTTGCTCCACACCTACTCCGCCGAGCGCCAGGCAGTAGCCAAAGAACTCATCGACTTCGACCGTGAATGGGCCAGCATGCTGAGCGCGCCTTTGAAGAAACCCTGCGATCCGGCAGGAACAGGACTCGAGGCCGCCGAGGTCCAGCGCTACTTCGTGCGTCATGGCCGGTATACCGCAGGCACCGCGACCACCTACAAGCCTGCTCTCTTGACGGGTTCATCCACTCATCAACATCTAGCGGCGGGACTGTTGATTGGCACCCGTTTTCATTCCACGCCGGTCATCCGCATCGGTGACGGGAAAACAATGCAGTTAAGTGAAGTGCTGGCTGCGGACGGTCGTTGGCGGGTGATCGTCTTCGCGGGACAAGGCGATGATGCTCGAGCAGCCTCGCCAGTAGGCAAGCTGTGTAGTCTCCTTGTCGAATCACCGTTGTCTCCTCTCCGGCGCTATGCTCCAGCGAACACAGATTTGGACGCCATTGTCGATGTACGCGCCGTGTTCCAGCAGAGCCATCATGAGCTCGCCCTCACTGTCCTGCCCGAATTGCTTTTTCCACATAAAGGTCGATACGGGCTACGTGATTACGAAAAAGCCTTTTGTGCGCTAGCCAACCCGAACCAAAATATCTACAGCCTGCGCCAGATTGATCGCGAGCACGGCTGCATGGTTGTCGTCCGGCCGGACCAATACATTGCCCACATCCTGCCGCTCAATGGTGCACCTGAGTTGGGCGAGTTCTTTGCTGGCTTCATGCTGGAGGCAAGCGCTGCGCAGGCTCGTTGACCGTTCCATCACCCAGCATTCGCAACCACGCGCGAAAGTGGCAAATTACCTACCATGGACACACCAGCTCCCCAAGATGTTCGTTGGACATGGAATGTCCTCAAAGATTACCTAGAAGCGCAAGGATTCGTCGAAATTATTGGCTCCAAAAATGCAACAAGACAGGCCTTCAAGAACGCGCTAATTGCCGAGGGTGACGTTTGGATGGACATGATCAAGGCCCGCAATGAGTGCATCGATGAACTGCTGCTTGCCTATACCGTCGATTTATCAATCTTCGCAACGATCAATCACCCAGAGCTAGCGGCGCATATTGAACGGGTTGGCTTAGAGCTCTACCGGACAGCCGGCATGCCCGAGATCGGCTAAGGCCGTCTTTTATTCTCGAGAGACTCTCTTCTTAACACCGTGCACCCGAGGCTCATGCGACTGTAAATTGAAAGTCGCTTTCGGAAATTGCCCCAGGGCCTGCACCAGATACGGCATCACCTCACGCAACTGAGCCTCCAATACCCAAGGGGGATTAATCACGAACATGCCACTGCCCATCATGCCAAAGCCTTCCGCATCCAACTCGGCAACGGTCATGCTCACATTCAGCCAACTGACCTGAAGGCGTTCTAAGCGCTCCAACATGCGCCACCACTCCTGGCGGTTAATCATGGGGTACCAGATCAAATAGGTACCGGAGGCGAATCTCAACAAGCTATCTTTGACGGCGTTGAATACGTGGTTGTAGTCTTCCTTCAGCTCGTAGGAAGGATCAATCAACACCATGCCGCGTCGCGGCGGCGGAGGCAGCGAGGCTTTCAAGCCCACAAAGCCATCTATATGCTGCATCGAGATGGCGCGCTGCCGTGCGAAATGCTCACGTAGAAGCGTGAAATCAGTCGAATGCAACTCATACAATTTGAGTTTATCACCGGCACGAATCAAGTAGGCGCTGATGCTAGGTGAGCCGGGGTAAAGCGTGAGCTTCTCGGGATGGGCGGTGGTGGAGTTCGTGTGCTTAACCAAATCGATATATTGCGCCAACAAGGGCGGCAAATCATCGCGACCGAAGAGTTTAGTGATGCCGTCTTCATGCTCAGCATTGCGCTGAGCATGCTTGCTACTCAATGAATAAGCGCCGGCGCCCGCATGGGTATCGACGACCCAGTAGGGCTTGTCCTTCTCATTAAAGTAATTGAGCACGGCGGTTTGAACCACATGCTTGAGCACGTCAGCATGATTGCCCGCGTGAAAAGAATGGCGATAAGCGAGCATAAGAAAACTTCAGAGAGCCTTGCGAAACTGGGTGAGACCAATCGCGGACGATACCACCAACACCAACGCGCCCATCAACATGGCCTGATTCATCCCTGCTGTGTCCGCGATCCAACCCGCCAAAACTGGCCCGACCGCCTGTCCGACCGCGAACACCATCGTGAACATATTCATTGCTTTGGCCCATAGGCTTTGAGGCAAGGTTTTGCGTGCCAGCGCGGTCATCGCGCCGGGCACCATAAAGAACGAGCCTCCGACCATCACCACCGAAAGGATTAAGGCCGGTTCGCTTCGAAACACAATCGGTAAGGCACTCCCTAGGGCCGTACACAGCGACGCGGCAGCAAAGGTGGTGGTGGGTCGCCACCGTGCCATCGGCTTTTGCCACGCCCAGCCAGAGGCCATAATCGCCAGGCCCATGACGACCCAAAGAGAGGTTGAAATAAACACGCCCAGTTTCATCTCTTTCAGCCAGGCAATCACAAAGGTCATATAAACGATATAGCCGAGTCCGAACAAAAAGTAGGCAAAGGTAATGAAGGCATAGTTACGCCATTGAAAAGGATCCTTAGCCAGTTGGCTGCGCGGGCCTTCGATATGGCGCACACTGAGGATAGGCATCACTGCGAGAAGTGTGCCGACTAAACCTAGGGTCAACCACGCCATCGACCAAGTCATGCCACCAGAGAGCACCGGAAAAACCACAAGACCGCTGAGCGCGATGCCCAAGCCACCTCCAGCAAAATAGATCGCAATCGCGGAACCCGCTTTCTGGGGATCGCTGGAGTATCGAGCCGCGACCAAGGCCCCGCCACAGGAAAAGACCCAAGCCGAGCCCACCCCAGCAATAAAGCGCCACAACAGCATCCATGACAGGGTGCGGGTGAGCCCAACGGCAGCCACGCACGCCACAGTTGCAACCAAGCCCACCATGAATAGGCGTGACGAGCGATAGCGGGTGAGAAGCAGCATGCCACTCAAACCACCAAAGGCATAACCCATTGAGTTAGCGGTGTTGAGCCAGCCGGAAGCGGCGTAGTCCCATAGAAGGTCGTCACGCATCGCGGGCAAAATGAGTGCGTACGCGAAGCGGCCGAAGCCGTTGACGACGGCAATCGCAAGCGCGAGAAAGATCGCCGTCCATAGGCTGTTAATGGCAGTCGTTTTGGGAGGGAAATCGTTCATGCCGGGAGCCTACACTAAGGCAGACGGGAATTCGATTGAAGGGTCCGCTCTAATCAAGGGGCTTGTGGATTTCTGTGCTAAGCATTACCTTGCTCTTTTAGCCCCAACATGGACCGTTGACATGACCACCTCCATTTACGATTTCTCAGCCAAACTCCTTAGCGGTAAAACCAAGAAGCTTGCCGACTTTAAAGGCAAAGCCCTTGTTGTTGTGAACACTGCCAGCAAATGCGGCCTCACCCCGCAATACGAAGGCCTGGAAAAACTCTACAAAACCTACAAAGATCAAGGACTCGAGATTATTGGCTTTCCCTGCAATCAGTTTGGCGAGCAAGAGCCCGGTGCGGCGAGTGAGATTGAAGCGTTTTGCTCGATCAACTATGGGGTCAGCTTTACCATGTTCGACAAAGTCGATGTCAATGGAGACAGCGCCGATCCACTTTTCAAATGGCTTAAGAAACAGGCGCCAGGTTTACTCGGCAGCGAGGCGATTAAATGGAACTTCACGAAATTCTTAGTGGGCAAAGACGGTAAAGTGATTGAGCGAGTGGCGTCGACCACAGAACCGGCCAGCATGAGCAAAGCCATTGAAGCCGCGCTGGCCTCCTAGCTTAGGGTATTGGGACCGCGCTCTTTTATAAGCTCTTGAGCAAGCAAGTTGCGAAATTGGACTAGCGCCGAATCGAAATGTAGCGGCACCATCGTTGCACCACCGGGACGACTAAGGTTACGGTGCTGCGCCGTAATCATGGCGCGATCTTCCTCGAACGCGCCGACCAGAGAATCGTAGATCGATTGTGTCACGCTAGCATCGCCAAGCCCAGCTTGATGCGATTGCTGGAAGAAATAGTGCGTTGTATTTTCCGTCTCCGGACTCAGGGTTTGGCAGCTATGCAATTGCACGGCGTTGGACAGGTCATTTACCGCATCGGTCACGGGCCGACCGCCTGAGTGCATGAGCAAAGTACCAGGCATCAAGAACTCGTAAATGAACCAGCGGTCAAGATTCGTGTTGAATTTTCTAAACCGTTGATAGAACGGTGGCGCGGGTACATTGGGCACTTGCCGCGTTACTTTAATGCCGCGCTGCCCAGGCTTCGTGACGGGTTCAATCACGGGGCGTGACTGCGCAATCGCGGTGGAGCCACCGAGGGTTTTTTCATGGACGTAACTGAGATGAGAGAAGTCCAGAAGGTTGTCGCAAATCAGCAGGTAGGGTGTTTCGTAATGCAAGTAACCGGGCCGATTCTGCCAGTCTGGGCTATTGCAGGAGAAGTTGTCGGGCAGCATGCTGTGATCGGCCTTCGCCGCATCACCCATCCAAACAAAAACCCAATTATTTTTCGATGCAACAGGATAGCTTCGCGCGCACAGCTTGGGAGGCACGCGCTCCATGCCGGGAATTTCAACACAGCTACCCTGCGCGTCAAATTTTAGGCCATGATATCCGCAGCGAACGAAGTCGCCTTCTCTACGGCCCACGGATAAAGGAGCATGACGATGCGGACAACGATCCTCTAGAGCGACTAGACCCCCACCCTCGGTGCGATAGACGAGGACCGGTTCATTGAGTAGCGTTCGGGTGAAAAGCTTAGGCGAATCAGCAGCCGGGATTTCATGCTCCCAAGCAATCACATACCAGCAGTTTTTAGCCCACATGAATGCCTCCTAAGCTCCAAGTTGCTCGTTCGCGTTTCCTTTAATCTTTCGCATTCAACTAGGCTCGATCCCAAGGTCCCGCAGCCGCTTGGTGATGACTGGAAACTCCTCGTTGTAATCGGCCAGTGCCTGTTGTGGGCCGTTGATCATCGGCTCCAGGCCGCGCTCCTTGATTGCACCCAACACCTCTGGTCCATTCGCGATGGCGATGATCTCGGCGCTCAAGCGCTGAATCACGGCATCCGGTGTTTTAGCAGGCGCCAGAAACGACATCCAAACACTACGATCAAAAAACGGATCGGTGACGCCCAGTTCTCTAAAGGTCGGGACATTCGGTAGCGCGCTCGAGCGAGTGCGGCCCATCATGGCGAGGGGCACAATCTTGCCCGCTAGTACATGGGGCTTGGCGGTACCTGCCGAGGTGAAGCCACCCACTACGGTATTGGCAAGTAGATCTTGGATCACCGGTGCTTCACCACGCTGAGGAACATGCACGGCTTCTAACTTGAGATTTTGAGCAAGCGTTTCACCCGCCAAATGCCCCAAACTGCCAATACCCCAACTGCCGTACGTTAAGCCCTTCTTATTGGCTTGCGCCCACTTTAAAAACTCTTCGTAGTTCTTAATGCCCATCGAAGCGTTCACCGAAAACAAGGCGGGGCTGCGCAATATCTGCGCTACAAAGCGGAAATCTTTTTGCGGGTCGTAGGGCAGGTTTTTGACGAGCACTGTATTGTTGATTAGAGGATCATTGAGGCTGTACAAAAGCGTATGGCCATCGGCTGGAGCACGCGCTACTTCAGTGCATCCAATCGCGCCCGACGCGCCAACCTTGTTGTCAATGATCACATTCTGACCCAGCACCTTGGAGAGCTTATCGCCAATTAAGCGGGCCGTAGCGTCGGTGGCGCCACCCGCAGGATAGGGCACGACAAATCTTACCGTCTTGCTCGGAAAAGACTGAGCATGCACGTCGCCACTTAAGCCCAGGAGTCCGGCACTCACACTCGATATCGCGATGAGGGGTAGGGGGCCACTGCTCTTTAGAAAGTCTCTTCGTTTCATTGTCTCGCTCCTGGGGATGGGAAGGCCCTTCGGTCATTCGGATTAAGGTGGTCCTTAATATGATCTTTAATGTGGCCTGCAGGGTATTTTTATCATATGCTACAAATAGTTGACATGTCAACCAATTGTGATTAGTCTTTCATTTCGATCGATCAGAGCCAGCATAAGCCCTGATGCGCCCCATCCAAGGACATTCTTGATGACCATTGCCACCCAAGTCGCTGCTTTCACCGATATCCCCGAGCTGGACTTCGACCCTTACGCCGAGCAGCATCTCATCGACCCCTACCCGATGCATGAGGCCGTGCGCGAGAGCGCCGCCGTGGTGAGGCTCAAGCCCTACCCAAGCTTGGTGGCCTCGGCGCGCCACGAGCATGTGCAGGCGGTGTTGCAAAATCATGCTGTCTTTATCTCGGGTGCAGGCGTGGGTTTGAGCAACTTCAATCTCGAAGCGCCCTTTCGCCCCAAGAGCTTGATTCTGGAGGCCGACCCGCCTTTGCATACGCAAACCCGCTCGGTGTTGGCGCGCATCTTAAGCGTGAAAGCAGTCGCGCAGATTCGCGAAACCTTTAAGCTGGAGGCGGAGAAAATGGTCGATGCCTGTATTGCAAAATCGCAAACGCATGGGTCGATGGACGGCATTCAAGATCTCGCCCAACCCTACCCGCTCAAGGTATTCCCTGATGCCGTGGGCGTGGGAGAAGAGGAGCGTGAGAACCTGCTGATCTACGGCGATATGATTTTTAATTCGATGGGTCCACGCAATGAGTTGCTCGCCAAAGCCACTACACGCGTGGGGCCAGTGACCCAGTGGATTATGCGGCAATGCCAACGCGAAAATCTGCGCCCCGGCGGCTTTGGAGAGCAGATTTATAAGGCAGTTGATCGCGGCGAAATTACCGCTGAGATGGCCCCGATGCTGGTGCGATCATTTTTGTCAGCGGGTGTCGATACGACGATCAACGGCCTGGGCAATGTACTGTTTTGTCTAGCCCACCATCCTGAAGAATACGGTAAGTTGCGTGCGAATCCCGCGCTGGCGAAGCTTGCGTTTGAGGAGGGCCTGCGCTATGAGGCAACCGCTCAAACTTTCTTCAGAACCGCGGGTGTGGATACTCATATCGCAGGCTTTGAGGTACCTAAAAACACCAAGATCCTTTGCTTTCTCGGTGGCGCCAATCGCGACCACCGCAAATGGCCCGAACCCCATCGCTTCAATATTGAACGCCGCCCCATTGGGCATGTAGGGCTAGGCTGGGGTATTCACGCCTGCGTCGGCCAGATGGTCGCACGCCTGGAAGGTGAAGTGGTGCTCACAGCATTGGCGGAGCGAGTTAAGCGCATTGAAGTGGCCGGACCTCATACCCGCCGCCTAAACAATACCTTGAGGGCATTGGACACCTTACCACTGAGGTTGGTGGTGTGACAAAAAAACCTAAGCACGCCAACCTCAAGCGCTATACCCCGGCATTTTTTACCTGGATCGACAATAAGTTGTCGAGCGGTGCTTCATCAACCTACCTTAAGCTCTTCGGCGTAGGTATTGAGAGCTGGCGATGCTTGGTGCTGCTCGCCATCGACAGCCCGATTGCCGCGCAAAGTGTATGTCGCGTCATTGGTATGGATAAGGCCTCGGTCAGTCGTTGCTTTCAGCGCATGCAGGCGCAGGGTTTAATTACAGTCACCGCCGATGAGAATGATAGGCGCTCAAAACTCGCTCACCTCACGAGCAAAGGGCGTGCCATCCATGACCAAATTTTAGGCATTGCGCTTGAGCGTGAACGAGCTTTGTTGTCGGTACTAAAGCCCAACGAACGTGAAACCCTGATTGACCTACTGAACCGCCTGCATGAGAATCTTCCTGTGGTCGAAGAAATGACAGCGCGCTACGTGAAGCGTCGCTGGAACCCGCCCGTACAGACATAAATCACTTAGAGAGACTACACATGTCAAATCCTGCCCCAGCATCGGCCACGCCGTTAAACCCCTCCTTCTCAACGCTGCTCTACGAGGTTTCGGAAGGCATCGCCACCATCACCTTGAATCGCCCCGAGAAGATGAATGCCTTCACCACGCAAATGCGTGATGATTTGATCTCAGCCTTTGACATCACCGACGCGGATGATGCAGTCAGAGTGGTGATCATCACGGGCTCAGGCAAGGCCTTTTGTGCCGGTGCCGATCTATCCAGCGGCGGCAAAACCTTTGACTACGACTCCCGCGCCGATGAGGCGAGAGAAGCCAACAAGGTCAACGGCATCTACAGAGACGGCGGCGGCATGGTGACCTTGCGCATTTTCGAAAGCTTGAAGCCCGTGATCGGTGCCATCAACGGTGCGGCAGTTGGCATCGGCATGACCATGCAGTTACCGATGGACATTCGCTTGGCCTCCACCTCGGCGAGATTTGGTTTTGTGTTTGCTCGGCGCGGCATTGTGCCCGAGGCGGCTTCATCTTGGTTCTTAGCGCGTGCAGTGGGCATGCAAACGGCGCTGGAATGGTGCCTCACCGGTAGAGTGTTTAACGCACAAGAGGCTTTGGATCACAAGCTCGTGCGCTCACTCCATGCACCCGAAGATCTACTCCCAGCCGCTCGCGCCCTCGCTCGTGAGATTGCAGATAACACCGCGCCAGTATCGGTTGCGATGACTCGCCAAATGTTATGGCGAATCAATTCTGCTGCACACCCGATGGAAGCCCATAAAATCGATAGTCGCGCCATTCAGTCACGCGGCCAAAGTGCCGACACCCGCGAAGGCGTAGCCGCCTTCCTGGAAAAACGTCCCCCAGTGTATTCGAACAAAGTCTCAACCGACATGCCTGACTTCTTTCCGTGGTGGGACGAGCAGGTGTTCAAATAAAAGACTTCAGTACGACGGCTAGGTCGTTGGCCTGCGGAGGTAAAACGGCTAGAGGTCCGTGGCTTTCCTCAGGATTACCTGCCTTGGAATCCACTAATCGTCAAAAAGGGAGCATTTATGAATCGTCGACAGTTCTGTCTTTGTAGCGTTTCGAACGGCGCAGCATCGCTCGGGGTATCTGGTTTCGGTAAGGTTGCATTTGGCGCGATTCCCTTGGCCCAATTTCTGGCGACCCATGCCCGCGCTGCCGATATTTATCCCAACCGGCCGATACGTGTGGTCGTCCCCTACGCAGCCGGTGGTGGTCCTGACCTGTTGGCGCGCCGCCTCGGGCCTAAGTTAGGCGATATCTTGGGCCAGCCGATTGTGCTCGAAAATAAGGTGGGTGCAGCGGGCATTGTTGCTGCTCAGTATGTAGCTCAGGCTCCTGCGGACGGCTACACCTTGATGATGGGTTCCAGCACCCATTTAATACAGAAAATTCTGCAACCCGATCTCAAGTTCGATCCGCTCAACGGATTTACGCCAATCTGCAACATGGCGGCGGCGGCCAGCATCATGGTGGTGCTTGCAGAAACACCGTACAAAAAGCTTGAGGAAGTGATCGCTGCGGGCAAGGCCAACCCGGATAAGTTCAATTACAGCTCGGGCGGCATTGGCACCGGTGCCCACTTGGCAGCGGCCACCTTCATCTCGCTGACGGGCATCAAGGCGACCCATGTGCCTTTAAAAGGGTCGGTCGAGATTGCCGGTTCACTAATGCGTGGCGAAACACATTTCGCTTTTCCTACGGCAGGTACCGCCATTCCTCAGGTGAAAGGCGGGCGCTTAAGGGCCTTGGCCGTGACCGGCGCTCAGCGACTCAAGGAACTGCCCGATGTGCCTACCCTTCATGAGGTGATGGGCAGTGACTTGACGATTCAAGATTCCTGGTTCGGCTTTTGGGCACCGCTGAATACACCGGAAGAGATTGTGCGTCGCCTGCATGCGGCGATTAGTCAAGGGCAAACGGATGCCTCGATCAAAACTGCGTTTGAGGCCGCAGGCAATACGATTGCAACTTCGGAAAGCCCCAAGGCCTTTGCCGAATTTATGCGTCGAGAGAATAAGAAATGGGCCGATATTATTCGCATTGCAGGTGTGAGCGGCTAGTCGCTCCAAACTCAACACTTCAAACCCGTATCGGAATAAGCAGGAGGAAGTATGTTTCAACCCTTAAAGGGTGTTCGCGTGATTGACTTGACGCAAGTGTTGGCGGGCCCTTATGCGACATACCAACTCGCATTGATGGGTGCTGAGGTCATTAAAATTGAACCCCCGGGCATCGGTGACTGGACGCGCTCGGGTGGCCACGACGCCGCACTTGGCAAGGCCGGCATGGGGCTGAGCTACATCACCCAGAATGCCAATAAGAAATCAGTGGTGATTGACCTCAAGCAGCCTGAAGGCATTGAACTCGTCAAGACTATGGTGGCCAAGGCCGATGTATTCATCGAAAATTATCGCCCCGGCGTTGCGGAGCGCCTGGGGCTGTCGTTCGACGTTCTCAAGCGCATTAAACCCCAACTTGTGTATTGCTCGATCTCGGCTTATGGTCAGGATGGCCCACTAGGCGCGCGCCCGGCCTACGATCACGTAATTCAAGGGATGTGCGGCATCATGCACAGCACTGGCACGCCTGAGAGCGGTCCCACCAAGGTAGGTGCCCCCTATGTGGATTACGCGACCGGTCTGAATGGTGCCTTCGCCGTTGTCTGCGCCTTGCACGAGGCACGCCGTACGGGCACGGCCCTGCATGTGGATGTGGCGATGCTTGATACTTCTTTGCTGCTGATGTCGTCCTTGATGACCAGCGTGCTAAGCGCAGGTTGGGAGCCGACCCCCTCGGGCAATGCTGCATGGAGTGGCAGCCCCTCCTCAGGAGCCTTCACCACCACAGACGGCATACTGATGGTGGCGGCCAATAACAATAAGCAATTTCGCGCCCTGTGCAAAGCCCTGGACCGAGAAGATATTCTCGCAGATGAGCGCTGGGCTGATCCGCAACAACGAGGCCAGCACAGTGCGGCCTTGCGCGAGGTATTGAGCAACATCTTCAGCACCCAAAGTGCTGCCCATTGGGAAGAGTTGCTCAACCGAGGCGGCGTCTCCTCGGCGCAGGTTCGAAGCTTAAGCCAAGTACTACGAGAGGAGCAGGCTCAGGTGCGTGGCATTATGGCGGAGCTTGCACTGCCTGGACGCGACGCACCGGTTCATGTACCGACACTAGGTTTCAAAGTGAATGGCGAGACGGTGGGGCCAAACGTCGCGCCACCCGCTTTGGGAGGCGACACTGAAGGGGTGTTGGCTAGTCTTGGGCTAGATGCACGGCGCATACAGGGCCTACGGGAGGCGGGCGTGATCTAGACTACGCGTACGGGCCTCCCACACAAAGCGTTGTTTAGTGACTATCGACCATTTTCGCCGCCTCAACACTACCATCTACATCGCCCTTCGAGCCATTGAAAAACGCGTTCAATAAAACGGCAGTCACGGAGGCGAGCAAAATGCCAGATTCGATCAAGGGGTGAATGGCGTGTGGCATCCATTGCTTGAAGTTGGGTGCGATCAAAGGGATCATGCCAATACCAATCGCGATTGCAACAACCAGGGAATTAAAGCGGTTGGTCTTGAAGTCAACGCCGCCGAGTATTCTGATGCCTGTCGCTGCGACCATACCAAACATCACCAAGCCGGCACCACCCAGCACCACGGTGGGCAAGGACTCCACCAGGGCGGCCATTTTGGGAATGACACCCAGTAGAATCAAAATAATCCCGCCAGCAACACACACAAAACGACTGCGCACGCCTGTGACCGCCACCAGACCCACATTCTGAGAAAAGCTGGTGTAAGGAAAAGTGTTGAAAATGCCGCCAATCAAGGTGCCCAGGCCGTCTGTACGCAGACCACGGGTTAAATCGGCTTGATGCACTTTCTTGCCGGTCATTTCACCTAAGGCCAAGAACATACCTGTAGATTCGATCATCACCACGATCATCACCAGGGTCATGGTGATAATAAGGATCGGATCAAATACTGGAACGCCAAACTGAAACGGCGTGACCAAGCCAAACCATGCGGCCTTGTCGACTTTTTCAAAGTTCATCATGCCCATCATGACAGCCACCGCGCCGCCGATCACAATGCCTAACAGCACCGAGATATTGGCCACAAAGCCTTTTGCAAAGCGAGAGATCAGCAGGATTGAGATCAGCACCAAGGCGGCCACCCAGATACCCGCACTAACCGCGTATTTGGGATTGGGCACGCTGGCCGCGATGGATAAACCCTTGGGAATGGCAGGGATGGCACTACCCGGGGCTGCCGCAGCAGCGGTAAGATCACCCAACCACTTGGCATGCTCGGGATTGACAATGTTCGGTGCTGTGGGGCCAAAGGGATTTCCAAAAATCCAATTGATGCCGATTCTCATCAAACTGATACCGATGACTACGATGATCGTTCCGGTCACCACCGGGGGGAAGAATCGCAGAAGTCTACTGACAATCGGGGCAATCAGTGTGGCGATAATGCCCGCCCCAATAATGGATCCAAAGATTAGCTGCGCTCCGGCGGCCCCCGGGGTGGCGTTGGCCATCGCCACCATGGGTGCGACCGCCGCGAAGGTCACGCCCATCATCACCGGCAATCGAATGCCGAACCACTGAGTCAATCCTAACGACTGAATCAGGGTGACGATACCGCAGCAAAATAAGTCGGCCGAAATCAACATCGCCACTTGCTCAGGCGGCAATTTCAATGCGCGGCCAACAATTAAGGGCACCGCGACGGCACCCGCATACATTACTAAAACATGCTGCAAACCTAATGCAGCCAATTTGCCCGATGCGATTTTCTCGTCTACTGGGTGGGTTGTATTACTCATAGTCACGTCTCCTGTGGTTGGAACTAACTTCCTCGGTACGTGGAATAAGACCAGGGCGTGCACACCAAAGGAACATGGTAGCTTCCGCCGTCCTGGCTGATTCCAAAATCTATGGCGACGACATCCAAAAATGGGACATCGGGTAGCGCTTCGCCCTGCACTCGAAAATAGTCCGCCACCGCAAAAGTCAAACGGTATTGGCCGCGCTTAACTTCGCTGTAGCTTAGTAAGGGCGCATCTGTGCGCCCATCAGCATTCGTGCGGCCTCGGCTCAATTCGGTGGCTGTGCCCCCAGCCAGCCTGTAAAGCACATAGGCCAAGCCCGCAGCGGGCTTGCCGTGCGCGGTATCCAGAACGTGGGTCGAAAGCTTCCCCATGGCGGATTCCTTTAGCGCAGTAAATCGCTGAGGGTTCGCGCGATCACCTTGGTGGCTTTGCGCAAGTCCTCGAGGACGATATGTTCGTCGGCACGCTTGGCATTCGATTCCAGAACGGTACGTGGGCCAGCCCCGTAAATCACTGCCGGCACACCGGCCTCGCCGTAAATTCGGGCGTCGGTATAAAGCGGCGTTCCGCTTGCCAAGATCGGTTCGCCAAATACGGCCTGGCCATGTTTCTGAAGCGCGGCGACCAAGGGTGCATTGCCGGGCAGCGGCTTAAGCGCGCGGGCCAAGAGCATTCGCTTGACCTCCACGGACACACCTGGACATTGAGCGATGACCTCCGCAATCAGTCTACGAAGGTCGGCCTCCACCACGCTGGGGTCTTCCTCGGGGATCATGCGTCGATCCAGCTTGATGACCACTTTGCCCGGCACAACATTGGTGTTGGTACCGCCTTCGATGAGACCTACATTAAGATAGGGATGCGTAATACCGGCGACCGCAGAGCGAATCGACTGATAGGCTTCATTTTGAGCGTAAAGCGCACTCAATACTTTGACAGCAGCCTGGAGTGCATCGACACCTGACGCTGGAATGGCCGCATGAGCCATGAGACCGTGTACGGTCACCTCCAACTGTAGGCAGCCGTTATGAGCGGTAATCACTTGGTAGGAAAACCCCGCAGCAATCAACAGATCAGGTTTCGTGGCCTTTTGTTCCAGCAAGTAGCCTGGCCCGAGCTCGCCGCCAAACTCTTCGTCATAGGTGAAATGCAATTCGACTGAGCCTTTGTGCGGACTGCTTGCATTGATCGCTTCAAGGGCACGGGTTGCAAATACAAACGTGGAGAAATCGCATTTGCTCACCGCCGACGCGCGGCCGTAAAGCTTGCCGTTTTCAATCACGGCACCGTACGGTGGTTTTGTCCATCCCTCGCCCGGCGGAACCACATCGCCATGAGCATTAAGGGCGACTGTTATTCCTGCGTTGCCCATGGAACGGCGCACGATCAAATTAGTAATGCTTTCCATGCCTTGCGCGAGCACACGTTCTTTGGGCACTGGAAATCGTTCGGCTTGCCAGCCCATCTCGGTCAGTAATTGCGCTGTGCGTTCGGCATGGGGCGCATTATTGCCAGGAGGTGTATCGGTAGGGACTTGGACCAAGGCCTGCAAAAACCTGACCTGCTCATCGAAGTGCTGGTCGATCCAGGCGTCCAGGCCCTGATAAATGCTTATCGTCATTTGAGATGCTCTAAGAGATGAGTCATAGCCTCAACGCAAAGTTGCGCGTCATCGGCCGTGATGGTTTCGAGAGGGTTGTGTGAAATACCGGCATTACCGCCGCGAACGAACAACATGGCTTGCGGCATAATTTGGTGTAACTTCATGGCATCATGGCCTGCACCACTGGGCATGCTGCATACCGGCAAACCAAGTTCAGCCACACTATTTTCCCAAGCCCGTTGCCACTGCAAGGCGCTGGGGGCGGCGCTTGCCCGCATCGTTTCTTCCAAAGTAAATTGCAGGCCGCGGCTCGCGGCAATAGAACTCAATTGGTTATTGATGTCGTTCACCAAGGCATCGCGCTGGGCGTCATTGGGGGCCCGCATGTCAAGACTAAACTGACAGCGTCCTGGGACGACATTAATCGAGCCACCGGGCACCGTTAGTTGGCCAATCGTAGCGACCGAATCACCATCGGCCTTGGCTCGCGCTTCGACATAAAGTGCGAGCTCGGCCAACCCAAGCACTGCGTCAGCACGTTGGTCCATGGGCGTAGTGCCCGCATGACTGGCTAGCCCGATCATCTCGCCCAGGCAGCGTACACTTCCGTTGATCGAGGTCACTGCGGCCAGCGGCAGGTCAGCGGCATTTAACACCGGCCCCTGTTCGATATGAACCTCCACAAACGCCAAATAGTGCGCAGGGTCGCGGCGCAGGCTGGTGATGGAGGAAGGGTTGAGGCCTGCGATCTGCATGGCCTCTTGCATCGTCACACCTTCGGCATCTTTTTGGCCTAACCAGGAAGGATCGAAATCACCGGTCAAGGCGCCGGAACCCAAGAAAGTCGCCTTATATCGCTGACCTTCTTCTTCTGCGAAGCCGACGACCTCAATGCCAAAGGGTAGACGCTTTTTTTGAGCCGCCAATCGCGCGACACAGGCCATGGGCACCAAGATGCCCAGGCGACCATCGTATTTTCCGCCGTTGCGCACTGTATCGTAATGGGAGCCCGTCAACAGGTAGGGCTGCTGGGCGCTGGGCACGACGTGGGTGTGGGCGTGACCTTGGCCTTGCCCAGCGGCAGCGTAGCGCCCCACTACATTGCCGACGGCATCGATATTCGCCTCGTCAAAGCCACAGGCTTTCATCCACTTCGATAGTGATTGAGCGCATGCCCGGTGGGCCTCGGTGAGGTAGGTGACCGTGAGCTGGCCCTTCTCGGCGAAGCCCGGATCACTAAACTGCGCAAGGCTCTCGGCCCAGTCCCACACCGTATTTCCGTCCACGGGAACAACGCCAAACTTGTCGTTCAGTCGAATTTCGGCGATGCGATTAATGTTGCGTAAGCATTCAGCCAATTCGAAAGCGGGCGTACCCGCAAGTCGACGCGCAAAGGTGGTGATGATTTGCTCGCGACTCAAGCCTAGACCTCTCGGCCCTCTGACCGCCAAGATAAACGGGAAGCCAAACTTCGCGTTATAGGCTCGATTTAATTGGCCGATTCGTTCAAACTCCGCTGGCGTGCAATGGGTCAGCCCAGCCTTGGATTGTTCATTGGTAGATTCGGCCGTGAGCGACTGATTGACCATCGCCTTGCCCGCCAATTCGGGATGCGCTCGCACCAAGGCAATTTGCTTTTCGCGACCAGATTGGCGTACTACTTGGCAATGTGCATATTTGAGTGCGGTCAAAGATTTGAACGGACGCGAGGCCCAAGTGGCAGCGGCGATCCACGGTGAATGCTCGTATACACCTTCGAGCAACGCCACAAAGCTCGCCTGATCGGCTTGATTGAGGGCGCTTAAAGTGAGCGGCATCGGGTTGTGCGTGTTGGGGATGGTGTTAGTCATAGCGCTAGCAGGTTCAAGGCAAGTCCCGATGCTGGGTGAGGCTGTACGCGAAGGCTTGCTTCGACATGACGCAAATGCACGTCCATTAAATTTGCAGCCAGATTAGCGTCTCGAGCGGCGATCGCGGAAAGAATCTCTTCGTGCTCATGGCTCGAATGCTCGGCTTCAACAGCCGTTTGATAAACCAGTGTTATTAAAGAGCAACGCGTGGTCAGTTCTTGAAGTGTTTCCGCCAGGACTGCATTACCCGAAAGCTTCGCAAGAAGACTATGAAAATCGGCCAACAATTGGGTTCTCAAGGGGACATCGTTGGCCTTTAAAGCCGACTGCTCCTGCTTGATATGTGCCTTCAAAGTGCGTAACGCCGACGGTGTATGTTGGATTGCAAATTCCCGGATCGATTCCACCTCCAGCATGCGCCGCACCGCAAATACCTGCTCCGCCTCTTTCGGCGAAGGAAGCGACACAAAGGCACCTCGAGCCGGTTCGAGCGTGACCAACTTGCGCATAGCCAATTGATGCAGAGCCTGCCGCGCAATGGTGCGCGATACTCCATACACAAGGCCCAACCGCTGTTCAGCAAGTTTATCCCCAGGGCGCAAACGCCCTTCGGTAATGGCTTGCAACACCCCAGCCACGATTTTGTCGACCACTTTTGTTTGGTTTATGATAGTTTGGCTCATGAAAAACAGTATACACTTAAGGTATACAATATGTCCACGATCATCTCTGTCAGTCAGTCGCGTACACCATTAAAATGCAGGTTTCATGGAAGCATATCTACTAGATTGGGCCAACCTTCTTCTTCGATGGCTGCATGTCATCGTTGCCATTGCATGGATTGGCTCGTCGTTCTATTTCGTGTTGCTTGACAGCAATCTGGAACCCCCTACTGACGAAGACCTGAAGCATCGGGGCGTCGATGGCGAGTTGTGGGCGGTTCATGGCGGCGGGTTTTATAACCCGCAAAAGTATTTTGTAGGCCCCCGTGCCATGCCCAAGAATAAGCTGCACTGGTTTTACTGGGAGGCCTACAGCACCTGGCTGACGGGTTTCGCTCTGTTCTGCGTGGTTTATCTTTGGAATGCTCAGACCTTCCTGGTGGACCCTCGGGTCTTTAGCTGGAGCGCTCAGGCGGCAGGTCTCGGCGCGCTTGCGTATCTTGTCGCAGGTTGGTTCGTCTACGACGGTATTTGCCGCGTCTTCGGCCACAACAAAGACGGCTCAATTGGCGGCGATCTTCGCGTAGGCATTCTCATCTTTGTTTATGTCATGTTGGCCACCTGGGTGGCCTGCCATTTGTTTGCCGGACGAGCCGCCTTTTTGATGACGGGTGCCATGCTGGGCACCATCATGAGCGCCAATGTTTTCTTTTGGATCATCCCTGGGCAAAGAAAGGTCGTGGCGCAGCTCACTGCTGGACAAGCCGTCGAACCCATTCACGGACAACGCGGCAAACAGCGCAGTGTCCATAACACCTACTTTACGCTGCCGGTGTTGATTGCAATGCTGTCCAACCATTACAGCATGCTGTTTCAGAATCCTTACAACTGGCTAGTATTGATTTTGCTGATGCTCATGGGAACCTTGATTCGCGCTTGGTTTGTGTTGCGCCACAAAGGCAAGCAACGCGTCGAGCTCTGGCTAGCGGCTGGGGTAATCTTGGTGGGCTTAATCTGGATGTTGCGCCCGGCTCAGCCTGCAACATCCGCAGCGGTAAGCGGCCCCGCCCCGAGCACAGCACAGATTCATGTCATTGCCCAGCAACGCTGCGTAATGTGCCACAACGAACAACTGGCAAGCAAAAATATTCAATTACACACGCCCGAGCTACTGGAAAAAAACGCGGCGCTGGTGTATCAGCAAGTCGTGATCACGCGTCAAATGCCAATGAACAATGCGACCAATGTGTCCGAAGACGAGCGACGGAGCTTTGACCGCTGGTTCAAGGCGCGGTGAGCCAGCGTTAAATAAACGACTTCAGTGCGACAGCTGGGTCGCTGGCCGCGGTTGGTGGGGGCGAGATCCCCGCTTCAAGCAACTTGCGCGAGGCGAGATGATCTTGGGCGGCATTGACCGACTCAACGCATATCAACTTATCGCCCTGGTAGTGAAGAATCGAAAAGCTCGCGTCAGTGGCACCTGAGCGGCGATAGCTTTGCGCGTCGGTTGGGAGCAATCCAGCCATTTGCAAGCGCATACTGCCCTGCTCCGACCAGAACCAAGGCAGGGCTTGATAGACCATTGCCTGAGGCGGTGAACCCGCACTTTTACCAGATGCGACCGTGCTTTCAGAGGCAATGAGCCGAGCCACAGCGCGCGCCTGGTCATTCGCATTTTGTACGGACTCCAGCCGCACTCGTAGGCCACTCGCCATCGTGAACGAACAGCAATCACCGATTGCAAAAATAGCAATGTCCTGGGTGCGCAGATTTGCATCGACGACGATTCCATTACTACACTCTAAGCCCGCTTGAAGCGCCAACGTCTGTTCTGGCTGGGCACCAATACCCACCAACAAAAGGTCGACAGGCTCGCGCTCGCCGTTCACCTCAACAGCTTCAATATGAGCGCTTCGATCCGCAGCATGGCTGAGGTGGAAACGACCTAACCGTGCCTTGAGCCTTACATCTATCCCTGCCTCCTGATGGGTTGCCAAAACATACCCGGCAAGCTCAGCAGAGACCGAGCGAACCATCAATCGCGGCGCGACTTCAACCACCATCACCTCCTTGCCCAAGGCCTTGGCTGTGGCCGCAACCTCTAGGCCGATAAAGCCGCCGCCAAGCACCATCACTCGTTGCGCTTGATGAAGTTTGGCCCTTAGGGCCTGCGCATCGTTCAAGGTGCGTAACGTAAACACATTGCTCAACCCGCTCGGAAGATCCGCCAGATAGCGCGCGCGGGTGCCCGTAGCGAGCACCAAATAATCGTAAGGCAGGCTGAGGCCTGATTTGAGATGCAGTTGTTTGTTGCTTCGATCAATCTGTTCTACAGGATCGCCTAAATGCACCTGTACCCCCGCTGTTTCATACCAAGCGGGCGCTCTATGCGCCTGCATGGTCGCATCCTCAGTTTTAAGAAATAGCTTCGATAGGGGTGGGCGATGGTAAGGTAATACCGACTCTTCGCAGACGAGATGGGTCGCACCGGCGATCCCTTGCTCATGCAAGCCTGCGCACATTTGCGCGCCAGCATGGCCACCGCCCACAATGACGACTCGCGGTAGGGCTGAGGGGCTGGGTGAACCATTCATTAACGATACACCCCATCCCAAGCACCAGGTTGTACCGAGGCGGTCTTGCCATCTTCGCTAGCAATCGGTCGGTTCAAAGTAAAAGTATTCTCACGGCTCACATAGGCATAGTCCATATAGCCCATCCGCGCTAAAGGTTGCATAGCAGCAGTGTCGATCAATCCATCTTTAACGACGCGCTCATCGATGTAGATCCCTATCACCACACCAAACACCACGTATTTCTTATCTGAAGGACGACGCCGCGTATTGGGGGTTGAAAAGTCCGGCAATTCAATCGTTTTCCAGTGGCGACACTCAAACGCTGCAGGGCTCTCACCGACCCGGGCACTCTTGACCATCGTTCCTGGTGTGGCCGTAAGTCCCGCAAGCGTAAACTCGTTGACCCCATGCGATACCGGCGCCGAACTGAGATTCATTTGCTCGCGCAAACCATAGGTCGCAATCGAGCAGGTGAACTCGCCATTGGCCTCGATATTACGCAACGAGTCCTTCATCCCCACAGAGGAAAACATGACCACCGGGGGATTGTCACTGACGGCATTGAAAAAGCTGTAAGGCGCAAGATTATGGATGCCTTCAGGGCTAATGGTAGAAATCCAACCAATCGGGCGAGGCGCCATCAAGGCTTTGAAGGGATCGAATTTTAGACCATGGTGATTGGAGTCGGTTTCGTAAAACATGAAATCTTAAGTTGAAGAATGTAAGAGAGGAAAGATGGCAAATCGCGGTTGTCCGCGTCATACTATTGACGAACCAAGGCCCAG
>JAYVKZ010000077.1:0-18431 GCA_043767985.1 Betaproteobacteria bacterium | reverse complement strand
AGCGCTTGTTCTATAAACGCTGGACTAGGTGTCTTTGACATTTCTGTCCCTTCTAATTTAATGAATACTTAGAAGCGACAACTAGTCTGACACAGGGGGAGAGGGTGCAAGGATGTCGGAGTTTCCCACGACGGTGACCGCCGCCAGGGCTGCACACAAGCGAGGTATGAGCAATGTGATGGGCGGGCCTAATCTCGTGCGGGGTGGCTCCCATTCTGGAAATGTCGCCGCGCATGAGCTTGCACGTCTGGGGTTACTCGACATCCTATCGTCTGACTACGTGCCTGCAAGCCTACTCGCGTCGATCATGCGTCTCGTGCAAGATGGCCTGTATTCCCTGCCACAGGCGGTGGCGACGGTGACCATGAATCCGGCTCGTGCGACTGGTCTCCATGACCGCGGGGCAATTGAACTCGGGCTTCGCGCCGATCTTATTCAAGTGCATGTTGCCGTACTGACAGATGGTTCACGACATCCGATTGTTCGTGCTGTCTGGCGCGAGGGTAGAAAAGTGCTCTAACTGTCAACGTTTTGTCATCTCCATCACCCACACTACGTAGGTTGGAAGAGATCACGAACGAGGTACTTGGTCATGGCGACAGCACTTAGTATTACCACGCTGAACAAGCATTTTGGCAACGGTAGGCATGCACTTCGCGATGTTAGCTTTTCGCTTCGAAAGGGTGAGATGGTCGCCCTTATCGGCGCATCGGGATCAGGTAAATCCACTTTGCTTCGCCATATCGCCGGCCTCATCCCCGCCGACCCCAATACCCGATCGGTGATTGAAGTCGATGGGTATTGCGTACAGAGGGACGGTCGCATTCATCAAAATATCCGTCAGGTTCGTAGCCAGATTGGATTCGTCTTTCAGCAATTCAATCTAGTCGGTCGACTCCCCGTGATTATCAATGTCATGGTGGGCTTAGTGCACCGCATGCCCGCTTGGCGAAGTTGGCTGCGACTGTTCAATTCTCAGGAACGCACCCTTGCTGTTGAGGCCTTGAGCCGTGTGGGCATGGCTGAGTGTCATGCTCAGCGCGCCTCCACCTTGTCGGGTGGGCAGCAGCAAAGAGCCGCGATTGCAAGAGCCTTGGTGCAAGGAGCCGAATTGGTCCTGGCCGACGAGCCGATTGCCTCGCTCGATCCTGAGTCCTCGCGCAAGGTGATGGAGATACTCGCGAAAATAAATCGTGAAGACCAATGCACTGTGCTGGTGTCGTTGCATCAGGTAGATGTCGCCATCAAGTACTGTCCTCGCGTGATCGCCCTGAACCAGGGTCAAGTTGTGTTCGACGGACCGTCCTCCTCCATCACCCCGAAGCTCTTGCGCGGTCTGTATGGTGAGCTTGCCGATGAACTCATACCGAGCGTCAACATAGTGTCCTTGGTTAGAAGTGCTTCGCTTGAAATTGATGCTGCGCAGAGTGCTTTGCTTGCAAGCGCGATCACTCCCAGCCAGGTGCCGCAAAGGCAAAGCGCCCCAGTGGCGACGGTCTAGTGTTTGTATTCGTAAATTGGAGTTCTCTTATGTTCAAGAAAATAGTTGCTACGCTTTCAATGAGTCTGAGCTTGATGAGTGCTATGGCACAAGACATCACGTTCGGAATTATCTCGACTGAATCCACTCAGAATTTGAAGCAAGATTGGCAACCTTTGCTAGATGACATGGCGCGTCAGACTGGTATGAAGGTGAATGCATTTTTTGCCTCGGACTATGCCGGCATTATTGAAGGCATGCGTTTCAACAAGGTGCAGCTCGGTTGGTTTGGCAATAAGTCAGCGATGGAGGCCGTTGACCGGGCGAATGGAGAGATCTTTGCGCAAATGGTCAATGCAGACGGATCCCAAGGCTATACCTCTCATTTGATCGTGCACCGCGACAGCCCAATCAATACTTTGGACGATGTGTTAAAAAACGGCAAAAGTTTTAGCTTTGGCAATGGCGATCCAAATTCAACCTCTGGCTTTTTGGTGCCGAGTTTTTATGTATTTGCGCAAAACAAGATCGATCCTAAAACTCACTTTAAGGTCGTGCGAAGTGCTAATCATGAGACCAATGCGCTAGCGGTGGCCAATAAGCAAGTCGACATCGCCACCAACAATAGTGAGAATCTTGAGAAGATTCAACAGCGCTTTCCTGACAAGTTCAAAGACATCAAGATCGTCTGGACGTCGCCCTTAATTCCTTTGGACCCTTTAGTGATTCGTAAAGACTTGCCAGAAGCCACCAAGGCGAAAATCAAGGCGTTCTTTTTAAACTACGGCAAGTCGAGTCCGCAGGAAAAAGACATCCTCATGAAGATATCGAAGCTGTCCGGTTTTAAGGAATCCAGTAATCGGCAACTTCTGCCGATTCGTCAGTTAGATCTTTTTAGCCAGCGTAACAAGTTGGAAGGCGATGCCGTCATGAGTGAGACCGATAAGAAAACTCGAATGGCCGAGATCGATAAGAAGCTGGCCTCGCTCAACTAAATAATGTGCGGACTCTAGTGCCCTTTTGGCCTTAACCAATGCAAACTACTACCAGTTCTCTTCCCATCAATCTTGTGGGCTCGTTGACACCCAAGCGCAGTCTCCTGTCCTATTTTTCGTGGGGCCTGGTTCTGATCTTGCTGGCGGCATCCTGGAAGGGCGCAGATATGCGTCCATTGGATCTATGGCGCGACTCTGAAAATATGGCGACTTATGCCGCCGATTTTTTCCCGCCTAATTTTGCGCAGTGGCGAGTCTATCTCGCAGAGATGATCGTCACCTTGCAGATTGCTCTATGGGGCACCGCGCTTGCGGTAGTGAGCGCGATTCCCCTTGGTCTTCTCGCCTCCTCTAACATCGCGCCTTGGTGGATTCACCAGCCAATGCGCCGCTTCATGGATGGGTGCCGCGCCATCAACGAAATGGTGTTTGCCATGCTTTTTGTGGTTGCCGTCGGACTAGGTCCATTTGCAGGCGTGTTAGCGCTTTGGATTCATACCACGGGAGTGCTTGCCAAGTTATTTTCGGAAACCGTTGAATCCATTGATCCGCAGCCTTTAGAGGGCATTCGATCCACCGGCGCGAGTGCCATGCACGAGATTATCTATGGGGTTCTTCCGCAGGTCATGCCGCTGTGGATCTCGTTCGCGCTGTATCGCCTGGAATCCAATGTGCGCTCTGCGTCAGTGGTGGGAATGGTGGGTGCAGGTGGTATCGGCGTAGTGCTCTGGGAAATTATTCGAGGCTTCCAATACGCAGAAACCTGTGCCGTGATGATCATTATCATCGTCTCAGTCACCGCGATCGACCTGATCTCTTCAAAAGTTCGCAAAGCCCTCATTTAAGGAAACTACCGTGAGTTTGAGCATGAATGATATTCGACACTTACTGACAGTGAGCGGGCATCGGGAGTACGGTCGAGAAGCCGTGAGTCAACTTGAACATGCGCTGCAATGTGCGAGTTTTGCTGAAGAGGCGAATGAATCAACTTCTACGGTGGTCGCTGCCCTTTTGCATGATATTGGGCATCTGATTGCGGGCGAGTATAAAAGTGATCTGAGCGATCATGATGACCGTGACGACCTGCATCAATATGTCGCTCTGCCCTTCCTCAAAGGGGTGTTTCCAGAATCTGTATTGGCCCCGATACGAATGCATGTCGACGCCAAGCGATTTCTTTGTGGAATCGAGGTAGGCTATTGGGAAAAGCTTTCACCTGCATCGAAGGAGAGTCTTGCCTTGCAGGGTGGGCCGTATTCTGAGGCTGAGGCGAGAACTTTTCTACGTCGAGACTTTGCACTTGAGGCGATACGTTTGCGTCGCTATGACGATCAATCCAAGGTGCCTCAAAAGAGAACGGCTAGCTTGGACTACTTTCTGGATCGAACTCGTACGGTACTGCTGCTTTGAACGCCATTCACGATGATGGCTTTTTTTTGAATGATCAATCATCGCGAGGTCATCTTGAGTTCGAATGAAGAAGAATTGGTTCGTCGCATCTATCTAGATCTGCATGACGATTTTGATGAGGAGCTGGAATTGGAGCTGGACGAGCTCACTCTTGACTCAATCAATGGCGCGCAAGGTGCCGATCAAATAGAGGAAGACAAGCGCGAGCGTCAATCCTACTTTCGCAATCTGTTCCGCCTGCAGTCGGAACTGGTCAAACTCCAGGATTGGGTGGTGGCCACTAAACACAAGGTGGTGATTGTTTTCGAAGGCCGTGACGCGGCGGGCAAGGGCGGCATGATCAAGCGCATTACCCAAAGACTCAACCCACGCGTTTGCCGGGTGGCAGCACTACCCGCCCCCAATGACCGTGAGCGTACCCAATGGTATTTCCAACGCTACGTCAGCCACCTTCCTGCGGCTGGCGAGATCGTGCTGTTTGATCGTAGCTGGTACAACCGCGCTGGCGTAGAACGGGTCATGGGTTTTTGCGACGATGATCAGTATGAGGAGTTTTTTCGCTCTGTGCCCGAGTTCGAACGCATGCTGGTACGTAGCGGCATTCAACTGATCAAGTACTGGTTCTCGATCTCGGACGAGGAGCAACGTACCCGCTTTCTTGGGCGCATTCACGACCCATTGAAGCAGTGGAAACTTAGCCCGATGGATCTCGAGTCAAGGCGACGCTGGGAGGAGTACACGCAGGCCAAGGAGGTCATGCTCGATCGCACTCATATTCCGGAGGCACCGTGGTGGGTGGTACCGGCCGACGATAAGAAAAAGGCACGATTGAATTGCCTCCACCACCTGGTTCATCAGATGCCCTACGTCGAGGTGGAACACCCGGTCATCGCTTTGCCCCCGCGCCAGCGTAACGAAAACTACGAACGACATGCAGTAGCGCAGGAAATCGTGATCCCGAAGATCTACTAGGCCTGCAAACGAGTACGGCAACGCCCGCACTTCAAGGTAAGGGCGCCAATGATGATCTTAGGTTGACGCAGACTAATTGCTAGTAAAGCTATCGAGTATTGATGCTCGCGCCAGCACCGGCAATTGGTGAAGTGACCACTGGGTACAATTTAGAAAAGAAGGCTGCCGTTCCAATTTCGCCATCAGGCTTGTGGTTAGTGACACCGGCAGCGCGGTAAAAATGATTGGATTGGCTGGGAGGTTTTCTGGCGTCGATTGCCAGTTGATATGTTCTGAAGTTGCAAGCATCAGATTCACTAGCCGCTCATATCGAGCCAAACTTTCGGAGGCGGCATCTCGATTGAACAAGGGCGATCAGAGCTGATAGCGTGACATGACTCGGTCTGGCTCTTCACTTTGAATGATGGCTTCAATCTCACGCATCGCGTTGGCGATGTTGAATAAATTTACTTCAGCAATGACGGGAATTTGACGCGGCTTTTGAAGATGGCGTCCGGATTTTTCTTTGGGTCCCGAATTGATGACTACGGATGGGGTCGGCATGTCATGCTCCTTGTTTGCGGGTCCTTGCGGCAATCATGCGCTTTAAAAATGACCGGTCGATGACGGTCTAATTCCTTTTAAAAGCTAGCTTTAAGGCCCAGCCTCAAAGTTCTTGGCGTTCCTGGGTGTACTTGAAGGCTTGCCGGTGTTGCCGAGGTAAATGCGGTCTCACCCGGCAAGCGAGAGGCGTACGCGTAAGCGGCATCGTCAACGCGGGCATTAAAGAGATTAAAAATTTCGACGCTGAGTTCCAGGTGTTGGGTGGCTCGGTAGCTGGCCTTGACACTGGCGAGGCTACTGGGTCGGCTTTGAATGGCGTTGTCCTCCGTTAAGGGGCGTGCGCCGAGATGTCGAATTCGCGCACCGATCAACCAGTGCCCGCTATTGAAGGTGGCGCCAACTGAGAACATCTTGGGGACAGCGCCCGGAATGTAATTTCCTGTGGGGGCGAGGTCTGAGTAAGAGGACTGGGTGAGGTTGATATCGGCGTCGAATTTTAATGACTTGCTGGCTTGCCAATTCAACGCCCATTCGATGCCGTGCCGTGTGCTGGGTCGGGAGGCTTCGGTGGCGCCGGCGTCGCCCGCAAAAAGTAGTTCGGAACCCAGTGTCATCTTCCAAAGTGCCGCAGTACTGCTGAGGTTTTTACTGATCTGGTGGCGTAAGCCTATCTCATACTCGGTGACCCTGACCAAGCGCGTGCCAGCGGCGGCGGCTTGGCTAGGGTCGCGCGGATCGAGCTTGATGAGGGAACCACGTGCATCGTTGCTGTGAAAGCCTTGGCCGTAGTTGAAGTAGAGATCAAGCGCTTTGCTTGGACTGTAACTGAGAGAAAATTTCGGGCTTAAAATGGAATCGCTACGTTGCCCGCTGTTCGCCGACAAATTGCTCATCACTTGGGCATTTTGATAATCCCAGCGCGCTCCTAAATGCAGGCGAAGCTTGTCGCTGAGTATGGTTTCGGTTTTGAGCCAGAGGGCGAGGCTGTCGAGCTTGGCTTGGTCGTCTCTTGTGGCTTTGTCGACGATGCGCTGGCTAGTGTCGTACAAACCTAGCGAAGTGATGTTGTCATGTCGCCAATCTGCGCCGACCGAGCGTACCGCGTCATATCTCCACCACTTCATGGCGGATTGTTGAGAGATGTTTATCCCAAACACTGTGCGCCGGTCACGTTGTTGAAACTGATCGAGAGCGCGGCCGCCCTGGCAGGCGCTGGGCAAGGGGGCCGATTCGCAACCCCGAGTGAAGTATGTGAAATCTGAAAACAGATCAAAGCCATACGAAATAAGGTAGGCGGTGGCATTTCGACGTTGGCCGTTATTCCGTTCTGCCCAGTTGCCGGTGAGGGCATCGCGGCTGGTGATGCCTCCGCTGCTCGGGTCTAAGGTTCCAAAACGCTCGATCAAGCCGCGATCAAGAGCACGTTGAGGGACTTGGTTGGTTGCAGTCCAGGAAGCGCGATAGTGGCTGTAACTAAGCGACCAGCCATGGTCGGACTGGCCAGAGCTGAGCTTGGTAAACAGGTTGAGTTTATCCAAATTTTGGCGTACCACCCAGGGTCCATCGTCACGCACTAGTTCCGCAGCGAAAAGCCAAGCGAGTGAGCCGAGCTTGGTTGAGCCCAAGGCCAGCACCCGGCGATATCCGAAGCTTCCGCCTTCCAGCACAGCAAGCGGTTGTGCGACTCGATTTGCAGTCGAGAAGCGGATACTGCCAACGGCTGAGAAATCGCCATCTTCGGCGTCATAGGGGCCTTTGCGAAAACGTAGGGTCTGCATCAGTTCTGGAATTAGAAAGTACGCGTCGGTGTAGCCTTGACCATGGGCATGGGTTGCGAAGTTAATGCGAACCCCGTCGACATAGGTGGCAAAGTCTGTGCCATGGTCGAGATTGAAGCCGCGCAGGAAGAGCTGATTGGCCTTGCCGTCGCCAGAATGCTGTGCGGCAGATAGGCCGGGCACGGCCTCTAAGAGATCGCCCACTCTTGACAAAGGACGGCTACGAATTTGAGCTCCAGTGAGGATGCCCTCGCTTGCGCTGCTGGCTTGACCTTGAAGCGTGTCTCGCGAGCTAGAGACGACGACCTCGTCAAGCATTGGACCGCCCGCTTCATGAGCGTGGGGCTGGGGCAAATAGCTTGTCGCGAAAGTAAGGCCTAATATTCGCCAGGTGCGCGCTATCGTTCGAGTCAATGAGACCCCACCGAGACCATCACATTGACTGGACCGGCATGCTTGAACACGAAGGTCATGGCGTAGCTCCGTGCCCATTGTAGGGGAGCCTTGAGTCCTTTAATGACCACGTAGGTCTCGCCGGGTAGAAACTCTTGGCGAGATCCCGCATTGATATTAATGCTTTCCAGCACTTTTGCCTGCGCGCCTTGGCCGCTTCGAAATTCGACGCTCTCGCCTAGCGAACTATCGACCCTAAGCAATACATCGCCTCGAGCGATATCCTCCACCGCAAAATAGACGGACGCTTCGGTGTCTCCGGCTTCGCTGGCTTGTGACCAGGGATGGATAAGTTTGAAGTTTCCAGCGTAATATTCATGGGCCTGTGCGAAGCTTGCTAAGCACATGATCAGCATGATCGAAAATGTTCGGATAAATCGTTGCAACATTGCTTTACTCCAGTTCGAGCGAATAGTCCCAAGCGCGAATTCGCTCCGGAATGGCGTTGAGGGCGAGGGTGGCCCTGGTGGCGCCTTTGTTGATTGGCACTTCGTGAAGTAGGCCGCTTGGAAACAGCAGTACATCCCCCGCCTGTGGCGCCGGGCTGATCCATTGATCGGCATTAAAGGGGCCGACGACTGAGCTTGCGTGACGATTGCTAAATACAAAGGGTGGGCCACCCAAGGCGCGTGTAAACACGGTGCTTGCCGAAGGGTGGCTATCGCTCAGATAGACGATGCCCGAGATAAACGAATTGGCATGGTTGTGAATCGCCTGACGTCCCCCGCCTAGCATCTGGTTCATCCAAAGATCTTTCACACGCCAGGTGAGCTTTTCACCCAGGAGATGCACGCCTAACTCAACAATCTTTGGCAAGATTTGTTGGATTAGCTCGCTCACTGCAACACTATCCTTTGAGTTCATCATCTTGCTATGGAAAAGCTCTTCCGATCCGGAGTTTTGCAGCTTCGCCGACTCCGCGAGCTCGGCTCGAAGCTCGTTGAGAAGCTCCAGCGGGATGAGTTTTGGAGATCTCATCACCGGTGTGGGGAATAGCTCGAAAATCTCGTCCATGCTTGGCCTTTTTATTGACGGACTGATTGTCAAGAAAAGATTTGAACGATACGGGTGAGTGTCCAAAAGGTCGCGAGCGATCCAATCAGGTACAGGGCACTGCGTCTCAGTGTAGCGACTATTTGGAGGTTTCTAGAGAAACGATAGACCACCCAAGCCAAGGCAAGCACGGCAAGTTGTCCGATTTCCACACCTAGATTAAATCCGAACAAAGACAAGGCGAAATGATTCTCCGGCAGACCAATTTCTTTAAGCGCGCCAGCAAAGCCCAGACCGTGGACCAAGCCAAATAACAGGGCAACTAGTGCGGGGAGTTGCTTGGTCCATGTTTGGCGCTTGCTGAGCGCCTCGGCTGCAACGAGAACGATGGACAAGGCAATACATGCCTCGACTGGTGCGGGCCGAAGCGCCAGCCAGCCTAATGCGCTTAGGGCAAGGGTTATGCTATGAGCCACTGTGAAGGCGGTGACGGTCCAAAAGAGTCGCTTATTGAATCCCACCAAGAACAAAAGCGTGATGACAAATAGTAAGTGGTCAATACCGCTTAAGATGTGTTGAATGCCGAGCACGGTATAGGTGGACGCGATTTCGGCGGCACCTCGCTCATCTTTACCGGACGAGGTGAGAAGCGCTTGGGGTTGCACCGAGGTGAGCGTGAACACTCTTGGCTCTGCGTTAAGAAAACCGATCCGCAGCAGGGTTGCTGAGTAGTTTTCACCTAAACCCTTGATGGAAATTTCGCCGGTCAGGCCCTTGCCAGGACAGCGCAGAATGCGTGGATCAACAATACAATGCGCGGGAAACTTCACGCTCAGATCTTCGGCGATGGGTCGATTCTTGCCCGGTGCGCCCCAGGCCCAAATAAACTCATTGGGCGCATATTCTTTGAGGGTGAGTTCGGAGAGCGTCATTTCATGGGCGTGGCTTGCAGGCGCCATGAGGCCAAAAACTAAGCTTAGAATAAGGCTCAGACAAAGAGTTAAACATGCGCGAAGCCAAGGCAACAGTGTTCGCGATCTCATTGCTCCGCCTCTTGCTGAATCACAAACTTTTTGCCGAGATTGCGGACTGTGTCGGTGGTCATTTTGGATAAGGTCTGCTCGCGCCAATCTTTCAGTACCGCAACTTTGATCCTGCTAAAGTCGGCGGGTTCGCCGGGCTGAATGGCTTCGAGCTGAATGGCGTGTTTACCTACCTGACTACTGACCACCAACCATGTTCCCTTGGGCGCCGATTCGAGTGCCTTGGTAAAGCTCTCACCATAACTCGTGACTAAGTTGGAACGCGGCCTTTGCTTGAAGACTCTGAGGCTGCTGTCGGGGTTTGCTTTGCCCTCCGCAACTGTTTTCTTGTCTGGGTTTGTTTTGCTTTGCCCGTTTAGCGAGTCGACGAGTATCTGCAAGTCGGTGCCTTGATCTTCGCCAGCGGGCACAGCCTCTAGAAAGTCGAAGCGCACGGGCGTGTCATAGCGTGCACGGTTCTCTTCAAACCATTTCTTGAGATCATCATCCTTGAGTGGGGGTAAAGTCAAACCCGCTTGAACAACGCTTAAGGCTTTGAAGATCACTCGTTCGCGAATGGACGGGTCTCCTCGGTCCAAACCAAGAGCGATTCCCTCGCGGTACAAAATTTCGTTATCGAGCCAGCGGTTCACCAGTATCTTCATGTCCGCCTCGCTCGGCTCGCGCTGCATACTGCCTTTGAAGGTTGCGCGCGCATCTTTTTGAGTGAGCGCAGAGATCGTGATGGTCTTTCGATCGTCCTTCTGCTGGTTCCAAATATGGTCCGCAACAAATAGTACGCCTGCAATCAAGACGAAATGAAGCAAGGGTTCTCTAAGCAATCGAGCAACGTAGGAAGAGGGCCGAGCGGCAGCTGTTTCTAGGGTTGGGGTGGTCATAGCACTTTACGGGTTGAGAGGTTTTTAATGGTCCAATTTGGCGACTTGGGTCAGTTCGGCAATAGCCTGTGCGAGCTGTACATCATCGGGACGAATCGCTTTTAGTGCCTGAAACACTTCGTTGGCTCTAGGACGATTGCTCGGAACGAGGGCCGATGCAAGGGCAAGAAGTGGGTCAAAGGCAGGCTGAAAGTTCGGGCTGCTACTTAAAATTTCCAGAAGGGGCACCTGAATTTGATTGAGCATCTTTTCTGGATCTAGTTCTGCGCGAACCTTAGTGCCCAGGCGAAGATGTTTTTCCCGAGCTTGCCAGTAAGCCATCAATCCTTGAAATTCTGCGCCGCCGTTTCCTATGAAAATGGTGTCAGAGGGTGGCTTGGTGCGTTCTAAAAAGGCAAGCAGTCGAGCTCTTGGTGTGCTGGTTGGGTGGTAAGTCGCCCAAGGAGCTTCATGAATGACGATGGGATGATCATCCGTATTCGGAGCTTGTTCATTAGCCCATGCCGCGAGCGAGGTGCTGTCCGCAACGAGGGTGCCTATGAGTGCTACTCCGCTTTCTAGTTTGGCTTGTTTCAGAAGTTGGGGGGCGGAAAATTTGCGAAGCCTTTCTTCAATGCGTTCAAGATCGAACAAAGCTTCGCCCGGCTTGGCGTTTACTTTGGATACCAAACCTAGCACGGGTGTGTCGAGGCTGTTGCTTGCTAAAACGGCCACCGAATTAGGAAATACCTTGAGGTAGGATGCGACGATGCTCTTGAGGGTGCTCAACTCCATTTGATGGAGGGCGAGCCACTGGCAAAAGATACCTTCGGGCGCGAGCCGCTTCTTAATGTGTTCAAAATGCTCGAGGGTATAGAGAGCGCCTGCTCCGTTGCGCGCGGGATGAAAAAGATCAGCAACGATCACGTCGTATTGCTCTTGGCCCGATTGAATAAAACGCCTGCCATCGGCATTGATTAATTTGAGGTTTTTCATGGCAGACTGGGGCGAATTATTTTGAAAATACTTCGAGGCTTCAATCACTTCAGGGATGAGCTCGACTGCACTGACTTTCAATGAAGCATCCCTTGCTGCGGTTGAGGCGGTGAAGCCAGTGCCATAGCCCAGAAACAGGGCACGCCCAGGGGCTGGATGAAGCAGGATCGGGATCAGCCCAAGCTTGGTTTCGATGGCGCTTTGTGCGCTGCTGCCTTCCTGCTCGCGATTGTTGATATGCAGGCGATCCACCCCAAGCTGATCGCGGACGACGCTCACAGAGGCGATCACACCTTCTTTATGCATGACCAGACGTCCGCCCTCTGGAATCGTGACGAATCTCAAGGGGCGTTGAGTCGCCAGGCTCAGCAATGCGACCAGGCTTAAACTGGTGAGGACTGTGAATGCGAGGCGCGGGCGAAGGAGTGAGGACAATCCATTCAGACCTGTGTTGGCCTTTCTCGACTGAGACAAGGCCGAGTTAGACAACGTAGCCGGCGCAAGCAAGGTCAGGGCGATATAGCCACCAATCACAGCCGCTAAGCAATATCCTGCTCCCAGGTGCGGATACAGAACCACAGCAAAGACCAGGGGGGCAAGTGCTGCGCCAAGGGTGTTGAATGCAAAGGCTCGTCCTACTGAAAGTTCAGCTTGATTTTTCGAGAGAACGCACAGGTGGGTAAATACTCTCGCCATGCAGGCGCTGGGCAGAAAAAGAGTGACAAAAGCAACAAAGAACTCCCCAAATACGGGCGCTAGGGTTTGCATGCGTTTGCCTGAAAAATCGGCAAAGAGGCTGGTTGAATGCTCGACCAAAACATCGGCCCACCACAGGCCGATTGCGGAAAGCGTCATGACTAGAATGAGTATCGCCAACCCGCTCTGCAAGGACCTGGCGGGGCTTGCATGATGATTTTTATTTGTCATTGAACCGTAACTACCGGCTGCCGTCCCCAGCAAGTAGACCACTAAGACCAAGGCATAGCTAAACACAGTGTTCTCATTTACCTGACTGAGCACCCGCACGACTAATACTTCGTAGCCTACGCCGAAAAACCCTGTGAGCAGGAGTAGAGCCGCCAGGCGTGGCCCGTGTGGGCTAGGCGTAGGACCCGTTCGGGGCATAGTGAACACCAGGCTAGGCCTTTTTGTCTTGTCGTGCTCCTGACTCGCAAGGAATGAAGCGAAAAGGGCGCTCGATAAATTCGCCAGTGCGCAGCCCCAGGCGCTAGCTTCCATCCCGAATTGGGGTACTAGAAAAAAAACAATGAGCAAGACGCCGAGCACGGCACCAAAAGTATTGAATGAATAGAGTTTTTTGAGAAACTCTCTATGACGCAATTCCATCGCAGGGATGGTGAGTCCCATGGCAACACTCGCGGGTAAAAGGAAAAAGAAAGGCACAACAAAGGCTACCGTCCAATGCCAAGCGGTCGATGGCTCGGTGGAAATAAGGGTGCTAATGCCGGGCCCGATATGGGGTAGGCTGTACACGACGAGCAGCCCCCATACGGCGATCGTGCATTCACTAACGATGAACCAGTGGGTGGGTCTGGCACTGCGGCTTAGGATGCTTTGAAATGCGAAGGAACCTAAACTGAGCCCGCCTAGGAAGGCTGCCATGACAGCCAGGACGGCGACCATTTCAGCGCCGAGCAGAAGTCCAAACTGATAAGTCCAAACGAACTGCCAGCCCAAGGCCGCCATACCCGATAGCGTGATGAGGGGCAGTAAAAGAGAAGGCAAAATGACAAACCCAAAAATGCTGAGGCAGAATTACAAAAAGCCCCGGACCAGCGGCCCGGGGCAAAACTTCCGAGGCTATTGGAATGAAATTATTTCAGTCCGGCAACCACGGTGGAGCCGATCACTTCGATATAGACTGGATTGCTGTAGAACCACAAATCGGACCATGCGGCGACATCCATGCTTGAGTACTTTACCCCACCCACGGTACGCAAATGCGCTGGACAAGCCGCATCTGTACAAGGAATCAAGCCGGGTAGGGTTTGATCCGCTGGGTTTGCTAGAAAGTCGAGCAGTGGGTTGCCGTTTGCGTCAGTCTCACCTGGTGTCGAAACAGGCAGGTTGGTTCCGCGTAGGCGCACGTACTGAGATGCTGCAACCGCGGGAATGCGATAAGACATGGTGAGTGTCTTACCGTCCGCAGACGGCGTCCAATTGGTGCTGTTGAAGACCTTCAGTATTTTGGCCGAGGCATTGGTGGCGGCGGGCGTGCCGAGTGCACCGGCGTAATTTGCCGAATCAGGTGCGACAAAGCCAGTCACATTGCCGCCAATCAAATCGACGTGATCCAGCACCGGTGCATTCAGTGCTTGGGTGATGCCGACCTGCTTCAAGGAAGGGTTGGGAAAACTATAAGGTGAATAATTGCTACGTGGGTTGTTTACCGTCACTGTTACTTGCAAAGAGGCGCCCGAGCGAACTTTTAGCTTTTCACCCATCGTTGCGCAACCATCAATACGCACTTCGCCGTTCTTGGCGGCAGCGTTTGTCGAGGCTGTCTCGATCAGGTTCTTAAAAGCGACTCTCGGTACGACCGAGTTGTAGGCACACACGACAAAGGACATTTTGTCGATGAGGTTGCCGTTGGCTACAAAGCTATTTCCTGAGCGCAAGCCCTCGATAATGGCCTCTGCGCTAAGGCTGTTTGCACCTTTTCTCACCATCACGAAATCACGGGTGTATTCGCCAGGATAAAAGTCGGCTGTACTCTCTTTTTGATCGGGGCCGAAAGAGCCGCGATTGTGATAGTCTGAGCTTGCAAAGAACCACCAGTTTCGGCCTTCACCGAGCAAGGTATCCCACATCCCACCGAGCGCAGCAGCGTAAATGCCAACCCCTCCAAAGGTGCCGCCGCCGGCTGCGCTAGTGCTGTAGCTGCCGCGATTGACCTCGGCTTGATGGCCGGGCATGGATTCGAAACCGAAGGCAATGTTGGGTGCAGTGTTGTTGAAGTTTCTAAGATGCTCAATGTTGTAACCGGCATTGGCGGTGGCGCTGTAGATGCCGGGACGCTCTAAGTGGGCGGGTACGAAGTAGCTAGTGTCGGCTGCGAACTCCTTCATCCACTTGATGCCTTCGAGGATCTTGGTGTGTCCTAAGCCTGCAGTGGTGGCCGAGTTGCTGCCCTTGATTTTTTTGGCAGTGGCGTCGATGAGTGCATTGCCGGCCGCGCTTCCAGTGACTGAGCAGTCCCATTGGTTCTCAGCGCCTCTGCTGGTGTCTGCATCGTTGCGATCAAAACAGTATTCGTATTGAGCAAGTAGGTTTGCATTGCCTGCCGTCGTGGCTGGCCAGGGCTTTTGTCCGGCAAGAATAGTAGTGGAAATGTGCTCATGGCCTGGGGCGTTTTGCTCTAGACCAATCCAAATTGGCTTACTACGTGCACGACTTTCTGCCTCAAGCGCCGGGTACTGATACTCTTTAATTTCTTGCCAACGATACATGTTTTTGTATTTGGTGGCACCCACGGTAGTTTCTGACAAATCGCCTTTGATGGCGGCACGTCCACCGGGCAGCGTTGCCTCCCATGCTTGGTTAGGACCTTTGCCTGCGGACAGTGGTTGGCCACCGCTCGGATACGTTGCGGGTGGCCAGGGGCCGGTGCTGTTTGCAGTCAGGCCGGTTGCAGACGGGACAGGCTCAAAAGGGTCCTCAGAGAGGGTGCAATTGCGATAGGAACTGCCTCCGTGGTCAGCTTGAACAAACCAATCGAGATTATAGGTTTTTGCAGATTTATCGACCAGTTTTTTGATGGAGAGCGTACCGTCCGAGCAGGTCGTGTGATTGTGGAAATCGCCGGTCACATAGGTGCCGGCGGCCTTGGTTTTGGCCTTCGGAGCGGCACTGACGATGTCCGAGCTTGTGGACGCAGAGGCGGCGATCACGACCAAGACGGCGAGAGCGGTTTCATTCAGTTTAAAGCGAGAGGTCATAGCTGGCATTCCTAGAGTGTTCTAATGAGTGACGAGGGTTTTTAAGAGGCTTGCTGATCACCGAGGAAATAATATTCCCCGTTCACTTGCTTGACCTTGGTGGTCACGACGACTTCAGTCGTGTCAACGTCGCTATTCACCAGCTTGCCAGTCAGGGTGCATACTGAGCTGGTGTCGCATCCTGTAACGGTCACATCTTTGAGCGAAGCGATCGGGAAGAGTGATGCATCCGTGGCGCTTGTGAGTGCGGCGGATTCAGCCTGCAAATCTGCCGCTAGGTTAGCTTTCGTGTAGCCAGCATCTTTATAGGTATCGTCGAATAGAGAGGGAATCTTTACATCCTTCAAACCGGTGGCGCTAGTCAATAGGGTAGCCGCATCTGTAAAGCGGTTGAGCAGATTGGCCGTTGGGTCGTTGCTCGAACCGCTACTACAAGCGACGATGAATGTAGACGCTCCTACAGCGAGAATAGTCAAAGACCGTTGCAGCATACGTTTCATGGGTTCCCCTCGGATGATTGGTTGGTCAGTCCATGCTAGCAACACAAAATGACAGCCTGTTGACGGTTCGATGACAGCTGCGCGCTGGCAGGGAGGGCGCAGGGTTGATGAATGTTTGGCGACCGAACATGTCACGATACCTTCACTTTCTTGTTCAATAATCTGAGCTTGAATCAAGCGGAGATATTTCATGACGACAGCAATTGCAATCAACCAACCACGTAATGGGCATGCTGCCCCTGCTCGAAACCTCGACTTATTTCGACCTAGCTTAACCGTGCGGCCCAGCATGCATATTCTGCAAGCGCTTCAACGACCGATTATTGCTGAAATCGATTTGTTTGAGTTTCAATCTTTCATGGAATTGATTGAAATCAAAGTTCGTCAAATCGGCGACTATCGCTCGATGTCCCGGTTTAAGCTTTGGGAGCCTCTGTTCAGCGACTATGCTGCAATGGAGCATGCGGATTTGGCTCAGCTCTTAAGCTCGCTGATGCTTGAGCATTGTGGGGCACGCTTACTCTGGCTAAGATCGTCGATACCTAGCCACGCCGATCCGATTATTTATACGGCCTTGCCCTTAGCGTTAGCAAACAGTTTATTGACTCAGTCTGAAAGCGCGCCAGAATTTCTGTTTACGATGCGCTGGAGTCTGCACTCGCTTCCGAACCTCGCGCGGCAGTCTATCTTGGATGAGTTCCTGGATTGAGGTTGCGATGTCGCTCGCGCGTATTGTCATCGTTCTGAAATATGGGGTGGTTATTGTTGGAAGTGGCCTGATGCTCAGACCTAAATCCGCCCCTCTTCAAATTAGTGAGAATCCCTAGTGTCTAATACTCTTTGCAATACATCTTTTGCGTTTCGGAAGTCCGTCCTGTGTTTATCGATCTTGACCGGGTTGGTAGGCTCTGAAGCCTATGCGGCCGTTGAAATGCTTGCGATTGGGAGCTTGACGGGAAGCACTGCCGGCGCCGGTATTGATCTTTCTGGGTTGAAGGCTCCGCTTGAAAATGGCGTGGCTGGAAATTCTCTGGGAGGTATCGGTTCGGGGTTGGCCTGGGCGGGTGGTAACACCTTTCTTGCTTTGCCCGATCGAGGCCCAAACGCCACGGCCTATGCAGGTGGCACTGCGGTAGACAATACGAGCTCCTACATTGCGCGCTTTCAGACGATCACCATGAGCCTGACGCCAAATGCGGCGGGTTCAGCCTTGCCTTTTACTCTGACGCCGACCTTAGTCGGTACGACTTTGCTCTCGAGTTCGTCCGCACTTAATTACGGGAACACGGCAGGTTTGGGCAATGGCGCTCCCGCTTTGAATACCGCCAATCAGTTTTACTTTACGGGGCGATCGGATAACTTTGCACCCGGTGCTACGAATAACCCTCTGAATGCGCGCTTCGATCCTGAAGGTGTGCGGGTGTCGAATGACGGAAAAAGTGTGTTCATCTCCGATGAGTATGGCCCCTATGTTCGCCAGTTTGATCGTACAACCGGCCTCCTTATTAAAACCTTCGCCTTGCCTGCGAGTTTTTCTGCACCTGTTGCAAATGCTGTGGGCGCCACTGAAATAAGCGGCAATAGCGTGGGACGAGTGACCAACAAGGGCATGGAAGGTCTCGCTATTACGCCGGACGGAAAGACCTTGATTGGGTTTATGCAAAGCCCTCTCGCGCAAGACGGGGGTGATGGTGCACGGTATAACCGGATCATTACGATTGATATCGCGACAGGTGCTACCAAGCAGGTGGCCTACGACAACAAAATCGGCTCCAAAACATACAATAGTAGTGAGATTCTTGCGATCAATGACAAGCAGTTTCTGGTTTTGGAGCGGGACGGTAAGGGCTTGGGTGATGGGTCCCCGGCGGTGATCAAGCAGCTAAGGCTGGTTGACATTAGTACCGGCCAAGATGTGAGCAATGTAAGTGGTGAGGCCTCCCTTGCGCCCTTGGCCCTGACGCCTTCTTTATTCTTGGATCTAAAAGTGCTCTTGAATTCTTTGGGGATTGCTGACACTGCAATTCCAGCCAAGCTTGAAGGACTAGCCTTTGGCAATGATGTCGTCGTTAACGGACAACTGAGACACACACTATGGATGGCTAACGATAATGATTTTGTGCCAGGAGTGGCGGGCCCCAATAATTTTTACGTCATGAGTTTCACCGACGCTGACCTCCCCGGTCTCCAGGCGCAGCGTATTGTGGACGTGCCCACCCCAGGTACTTTGGCGCTATTGGGACTAGGTGCTCTAGGTCTTTTTATTCACCGCCGCCGCTAGTTTCTCAGCAAGTCCTTTGACCTAAGTGGATCGAAGGACTAAGAAAAAAGGCCATCGCGAGGTTAAATTCGGCGATGGCCAATGGCCTTTATATTAGACAGAAGGCTAGGCAGGAAGGAGTTCTGGGTTCCTTGTGTGATCTGTGCGAGTGATAAATCGCTTGGAGTAGCG
>JAYVKZ010000076.1:0-2866 GCA_043767985.1 Betaproteobacteria bacterium | reverse complement strand
TTTAGTTTGCCGCCAGGTGGTGCCCAGCTCATTGACTGAACGGGATGGTCAGGCCGTTACCTCGGTCCCTGCTTTCATCGCTGCTGCGGCAACATCCATTGATCTCAATCGCAGCGCCGGATCAAAGACGTCCGAGACGATCATAAACTCGTCCGCGCTGGTTGCGTCGGCAAGTTGCAGCAGTCCCTGTCGGACCGTCTCTGGTCCACCAATGACGGCTGCGGCAAGGAAGTCTGCGATAGCATCGCGCTCTTGAGGGTGGCGATGTGCCATGAAGTCTGCCACTGGCGGCTGAAGTTTGCGACGATTACCCGTCAAGATCCCTAAAATACGTTGATAGGTGCTGCTCGCCAAAAATTCAGCTTCCTCGTCGCTATCTGCGCCGATTAAGGGGACGCCGATCACCACATAGGGCTTTTGCAATGTTTCGGAAGGCTGAAAGCTATTCCGATAAATATTGATGGCCTGTAGCAAGAGCCTTGGCGCAAAATGCGAGGCAAAGGCAAAAGGTAGGCCTCTTCTCGCGGCGAGTTGGGCTGAAAATAAACTCGAGCCCAGTAGCCAAATGGGAACATTGGTGCCGACACCCGGCATGGCCATAATTCTTTGCCCGGACTGTAAGGGGCCTAGTAGGAACTGCAACTCCGCCACATCATTCGGAAAATCCTCTTCGCTCTCGGTACGATCACGGCGTAAGGCGCGCATCGTCGCTTGATCCGTGCCAGGCGCTCGGCCCAAGCCGAGATCAATCCGCCCTGGATAGAGCTCGGCCAAGGTGCCAAACGCTTCCGCCACCACCAAGGGCGCATGGTTGGGGAGCATGATGCCACCGGAGCCCACACGAATTGTTTTGGTGCCTCCTGCAACGTGCCCCACTAATACCGCAGTTGACGAGCATGCGATGCCGGGCATATTGTGATGCTCAGCCAACCAGTATCGGGCGAAGCCAAGCGTCTCAGCATGTTGGGCTGTACGTAGGGCAATGGCTAGCGCATCGGCGACCGTGCCACCTTCGCGAACGGCCACTAAATCGAGCATGGAGAGTTTGATGTCTTGGAGTGATTTCATAATCGGTATTATCCGTCCATTCTGGAGAGAAGCATTTTTTAGGGTTTGAATTTGGACGATTTTTGGATTTATCGCAAAGGTGCAGGGAAGTTCATTTTGATCAGCCTGATCGGGTTTATGATTTTCGGGCTACCAGGCCTAGCGCTCGCTGCAGATGCGACTCAACAATCAAGCTCACCGTCCTCGAGCTCACCCATCAAGTCTGAAGCGAGACCGCTCCAGGTACCCAACACGATGGCCCAAAGGGTTTTGGCTTGCACCGGCTGCCACGGCAAAGAGGGGCGAGCCACCAATGCGGGCTACTTTCCGCGCATCGCAGGCAAGCCAGCAGGCTACCTTTATAACCAGCTCTTGAACTTTCGAGACAAGCGCCGCTACAACCCAGCGATGAGCAGTTTGATCGAAAACCTTTCAGACGCTTATCTACGCGACATCGCCGAATACTTCGCTGCCCTAGACTTGCCCTACCCATCGGCTCAAACCCGTAGCGCAGCGCGCGACGAGCTTGAACGCGGCGAGACCTTGATTCGATCGGGCGATGCCACCAAGAAGATTCCAGCTTGTGTCCAGTGTCATGGCGACAAGTTGACCGGCATTTTACCCGCCGTACCAGGATTGCTTGGCTTATCAAAGGATTACCTGATCGCTCAATTAGGGAGCTGGCAAACAGGTCAGCGCCACGCGGGCCTACCCGATTGCATGGCGACCATCGCGAATCGCTTAAGTCCTACCGATGTGGGCGCATTGACGACATGGTTGTCTTCGCAGAACTTGCCTGGCAATACAAAACCGGCTCAGGCGCTTGACTCGACTCAGCTTTTGACACTCGCGCTTGCTTGCGGGAGCGGGTTCAAATGACGCTGCATGGGTCGCCTTCGGAAGGGAGCAAATCGTTGAAACGGATTGCAAGCAGAGTTCTGGGGTGTTGCGGTTTAGTCATTGCAGTGTTCAGCGGCTGGGTTTATTGGGCTAATCAGCTAAGCGACTCTCAAACGCCTGCGAACACTAGAAATGGCGTCGCTTTACGCTTAAATTTAGCAGACCCAAAGTTGATCGCTCGGGGGGCTTATCTCGCGAAAGTCGGCAATTGTTCTGGCTGCCATAGCGTATCGGGTCAAGTGGAGTATGCGGGTGGCCGAGGCTTGGAGACTCCGTTTGGGGTGGCCTACGCCGGCAACATCACGGCGGATGACAAGACGGGTTTGGGAACTTGGACTGCGGATGATTTTTGGCGAGCCTTGCATCAAGGTCGCTCTAGGGATGGGCGCCTGCTCAATCCCGTGTTTCCGTACTCAAGCTTCACCTTGGTAAGTCGTGAAGATAGCGATGCTTTGTTTGCATTCTTGCGCTCTAATCCAACGTCACCGAAGGTGAATCGGCCTCACGAACTTCGCTTTCCGTTCAACTCCGAGGTCGCATTAGCCATTTGGCGGGCCTTCTACTTTCGGCCGACGATGTTCCAATCTCGTCCCGAAAAATCTATAGATTGGAATCGCGGCGCTTATCTTGTGCAAGGCTTAGGACATTGCGGTGCCTGTCATTCACCGCGCTCCTTGCTCGGCGGGGTTCAGTCTGCGCCTGCGCATCCGCAGAGCCTCGCTGGAGGCGTCATGCCAGTGCAAAACTGGTACGCCTCTTCGCTGAGGAGTGCTAGCGAAGCAGGGCTCCAAAGCATGTCGGTCGACGAAGCCACCGTGCTTTTGAAGCATGGACGCAATCAACAAGCCTCGGTGATTGGTCCGATGGCGGACGTGGTGTTTCGAAGCACTCAATATTTGAGTGACGCCGATCTTGTTGC
>JAYVKZ010000075.1:0-25380 GCA_043767985.1 Betaproteobacteria bacterium | reverse complement strand
TACCAGGGCTGCAATGGCTTGCAGAAAGCCTTCGGCAGGACGATAGTGCTGTGGATCAAATTCGACCGCAAGCACGCCGCGACGACAGCTGATGCCGTCGAGTGGCCATAGATCAGTTTTTGATTCTCCGTTCAGGTATGAGGCTGCCTGAATGACACGTCCGTGTTCGAACACAGACTTGGCGGCGATCATTTCAGGCAACTCCACCGGCCTTGCGTCGCTCGCTCTGAGAGCGACGGCCGGATCGTTCGAAGCCAGAAAAATCCGACAGCGAGCGCCGAATTTGTTGTCCACGACTTGGTGGATGCAGTTTGTGACATCCTCAATCGATAGGGTGCCACTCAGCTTTCCCGCGACCTCATGTAGAAGTCCCGCCTCCAACGCGCGCCGCTCGGACTCTTCGGCCTTTTCGCGGTAGGCAGTTGTGAGGTGAGTCACGACCAGTGAGACCAGGAGCATCGCCCCGAAAGTAATGAGGTATTGGGCCTGATCCACCGAGAACGAAAACCGCGGCGGCACGAAAAAGAAATCAAACGCGGCAACTCCCATCACCGAGCCAAAAACTGCAGGTCCCCGGCCCCAGAGGGCGGCGGTCGCCAGTACCGGCAGCAGAAACAGCAACACAATATTGGCCAGATCGATCCGTCCTAGCAAGGGTGTTGCCGTCATTACCGTGACGCCAACGAGTGCAAGAGCGACGGCGTAGTGCCATAGCGCGCCTTGGCTGGAGAGAGGGCGACTGGAAAAGGCTGGCATTTTGTTGATGCCGGTGACTGGCGCTTGTTTCATACCGGTATTGTGAACTTGCCTCTGTAAAAACGGCGTAAAAGCAAGCTTTCAGTTGTCTTTTAGAGGGAAAGGCTGATGGGGCAAAGGGTTTTTAAACAGCTTTCTTTCACCTGATCGCCTGAGTAGACAGGGTCTGATTCATCAAATTGCGATCCTTGAAAGCCTGCCCTGTTGGTTAAACCTCTCTTCTTAGCCACAAGTCACTGAATTCGAGGTCGTCCGGACGCACTCAGGTGTGGTTTATCGGTCGCAATCAGATTCGGACGCAACCGCCTGCCCGACCCTGGCTGGCTAGTCACTTTATTCTAGGCGATCGGGTATGATTTTTGGGTCAGAAGACTTACAGTGTCATCTGCCCACGGGCAGGCGCGCGAGGCGGTGCCCGGGCTTCCAGGCCAAGATGATTGATGTTAGACGCTCATCATGAGATCACCCAGTAAATACTAGGTTTACCCCATGAGCCTTACTCGGGCTTGGGAGGGAAGACTCAAAGTGAACTCCTTAAAGACGAATGCCCTTGGGCAAGTAGCCTACTGGAATCGCCTGAAGGACGCGTCATCTTGAATGGAAAAATAGCCTCCGAATGTCAGACCAGCCGAACTCATGATCGCGATTCGGGCGCAATACTCAAGCCTCGCACCAACGCAGCAAGTGCACTTTCCCACAGCGCCTCGAAATCGACGCTCTTGGCGACTTTCCAGAAGTTGGCGCCTACCGGGTGCGCTTGGGTGCTGAGCTCGTTGGCAGCGAGCCCACAGCAAAACGAGTGGTACATAAACACCAGCTCCACCATCGGTCGCGTGGGTAGCTGGCCGACCTTCCTGTGGGCCGATTCATCCCAGGCGTGGATGGGTCGCTTAACTTGCATCATCCAATTGCCTGCCAGGCGCTGTTGGACGCCGCGGCCGCCGCAGGAGCCACTGTGATCCGTGGCGTGCGCAACGTTTCGGTCGTTCCTGGCGTGAATCCCACGGTGCGCTTTGAGCTAGCGGGTATCGTAAAGACTGTAGCGCAATCGCTCGTGGTGGGCGCCAACGCCCAGCCCATCGGCCCCTGCGGCGCGGTTCCCGGCACGGACACCTGGACAGACCGGCCCTACGCCGAGGGTATTGTACTTATCGGCGACGCGGCTGGACACAACAGCCCGAGCGTTGGCTGCGGCCTGTCAATCGCTATGCGTGACGCGCGCATGGTGCGCGACCTGGTGCTCGCCGGTGCCCGCAGCGCGCAAGACTTTGCGCCCTACGGCGTGGAACGTCTCGAGCGCCTTCGACGATTGCGCTTGATCGGCGACCTGATTGCAGCGGCCACAGTCGAAGCAGGCAGCCAGCGCAGCGCACGCCGAAAGCACTTCGCCCAGGCCATGGCGACCATGGACAAAAGTATCTTCCCAATCATATTCGGCATGTTTTCGGGCCCAGAGACCATCCCCGCCCATCTCGTCAACGACGCCGTGTTGGACCGCATCCGTGCCGTTTGATCAACATCGGCAATGATCTCCTTCACGAGGGAGCGAAGCAGTTGCTGTCCAGAGGACTACCTGGGTTGTTCCATCCCGGCCCTTTCGATCGCGCCCCTGGCGGCGTCGGAGGCCAAAAACGCGACTAACTGACCCGCCTCCGCGAGGCGCGTGGAGCCAACAAAGATAGCACCAACGAAGAGGCCGGCTGGCCTCACGGTGGCCGGGATGGTGCCACCCAACTGTACGCCAGGCATGTTCAGAATCTCGCTCACGGGTTGAACGGAAAGTGCCGCCGAGCCGTGTTCAACCATCGAGTTAGCGTCCGAATAGCGAGCGCCGACTTTGACCGTCACTTCGTCGCCAATGCCGAGTCGAGTTAGCAACGCTGCAACGCCCTTCGCACTGCTCGCGGATGTCGCAATGATTTTGGCCCGGCGCAGCGTCTGTCGGAGAGCGTCATCGGTGCCGACGTCAGTCGCTGCGCTGCCCACGCGCACGCCGATGCCTGTCAGCACCTGGGCGAGCCTGAGCTCAGAGCCCTTGACGATGCGCCCCTGCGCCATAAGGTCAGCGAGTCCTGTCGAGTTCAGAATGACGACAGCGAATAGCGCGCCACTTCGCAGTTGTGCGCCAATGGTCGTCGGGCCGTCGCCCTGCGAAGAGCCACTCGCGCTGACGACCGATAGGCCAAACCTGCGCTCGAACTCCGGGATCAGTTCTTGGTAGGCCGCGGAAAATCCGCCCGAGATGATCACCCGGAGCTGGGCGACGGCCGGCACTGGATAGACCAGCACCGCTGCGAATAGCAGGAGAGCCGCTACACGAATTCGGACATTGTCACTTTGCAATTCGTATCTCCTTGATTTGCCCAACCGCGACATCTATTTTGAATTCGAGGAACAATTTTCCCATCTCGGGAGTGGCCTTCGTGGGATCACCATCCACACCGGTCGTTCCCATTTGAATACTGTCGCTTTTGGCGGGTTTACAATGCAAGAAGGATCCATAGTCGTCTCATGTGATTCCTTGAAGCTCTACTGAGCATTGGGAACGAAGCGAATCAGGGATTATGCACCGTTATGGCGACCGAGCCCGAGGCGAATTTAAAAGCTAATTGGACTTCTAACCCTTTCCGTCCGGCTGCCGCCTGGCCCTCAGCCTGCGAAACCAGTACTCACTCTATTGATCGCTTCGACCGCACGGCTTAGGCTACCATTACAGCCATGAAACGTCGGCAATGTGTGATCGGTCTAGCTTTGCTACCGTACGCCTCTTACCCCACAGCCGCTTCAGAACGCTGGCGGGCGGCGTTGGCGCGAGCGCAAATGATGCGCGACTTGGCTTTACGCAATGGCGATCAGGCTTACGGCGCTTGCGTGGTTGACGCCAACGGTCGCATCATCGCTGAAGCGCCAAGCCGCGTGGTCTCTTTGAACGACGCCGATGCCCATGCTGAGCGACAAGCCCTGAATGCAGCGCAACGGGCGCTGGGCCGAGATGATCTCATCGGCTCTGTGCTTGTGGGCAGCTCACGTGCCTGTGCTCAATGTGAGCGCGCAGCGATGCGCGCAGGTGTCGCGCGATTGGTGTGGTCTGGAGGCGAGGCGGAACCACCGCTCATTGCCGCCGCAGAACGCAAAGACTTTTCGGGCCTGGTTCGCGCATTGGATGAAGGCGCGCCGATCAACACACTTGATTTGCGTCGGCGTACGGCCTTGCTAGTGGCCGTGCAAGGCAATGACGAGGCTATTGCGCAAGCTCTCATTCAGTTCGGTGCCGACATCAATGCCCAAGACGACACCCAGGATAGCCCCTTCTTGCTTGCGGGCGCCCGAGGGCGCACAGCGATGCTGATGCAGATGCTTCTTCCCCCTTCAGGCCATGCCACACGCCCGGACTATATGCTGCTCAACCGATACGGGGGCACGGCGCTGATTCCGGCCTGCCATTACGGGCATGTGGATACCGTGCGGCTTTTACTTCAGGCCAGCAAGATCGACGTGAATCATGCGAACCGACTCGGATGGACTGCCTTGCTAGAAGCGGTCATTCTTGGGGATGGCGGACTCGCTTACGTGGAGATTGTTCGCCTATTGCTGGCACATCAGGCCAACCCGAACAAACCCGACGCACAAGGGCTCAGCCCGCTCACCCATGCACGTCAGAAAGGGCAAAACGAAGTTGCAGCCTTGATTGCCGCGGCGGGTGGGATTTAGCCTAGCCCATTAGCGCAAACTGGCGTTCAATCGCTCCAAAGCAGATTGCCCAGGGCAGAGCGCGGCTTCACCCATCTGATTCAAAGGAATCATACTGGTGTTGAGTGCCTGATGCAAATCACTGGCATCTGGATCAACATAAAGAAGACCGGTGACCACCTCGCCCAAAGCTTGACGATGTTGCAAAAAGTTCATGGCGCCAATGCGATCCGTCGGCTCGTAATCAGCAGCCAGGCGGCGAAAGCGCATGACCGAGCCATCATGCATGGGAACGTCCACCATCTCGCCCTCTTCCTGTTTGGCCAGGATCGTACTGCGCTTCGGGATGAAATCGAGACGACTAACAGCCTCGTTGTGCTCGCGCACATAGTCATAGCTCTTGGTGGAGCCCGAATGATTATTGAAGGCCACGCAGGGGCTGACGATATCAATGAAGGCCGCACCACGATGAGCGATGGCGCCTTTGATTAGGGGCACCAATTGCTCTTTGTCACCGGAGAAACCACGGGCCACAAAAGTTGCGCCCATCTGGAGTGCCAAACCTACCGTGTCAATCGGCGCGTCAGAATTCACGACCCCTTTCTTGGACTTGGAGCCTTGATCTGCCGTAGCGGAGAACTGGCCCTTGGTTAAACCGTAGACCCCATTGTTCTCAAGAATATAGACCATGTTGACACCCCGGCGCATCACGTGGGCGAACTGGCCCAGGCCAATCGATGCGGAGTCGCCATCACCCGAGACACCGAGATAGAGCAGGTCACGATTGGCGAGGTTGGCACCGGTCAGCACCGAAGGCATCCGGCCATGCACCGTGTTGAATCCGTGCGAAGGACCAAGAAAATAGTCGGGAGTCTTGGAGCTACAACCAATGCCAGAGAGCTTGGCCACACGATGCGGCTCGATATCCATTTCCCAACAGGCCTGAATGATGGCGGCCGAGATCGAGTCATGTCCGCAACCCGCGCACAGCGTGGAGACTTTACCTTCGTAATCACGGCGGGTGTAGCCAACCTTGTTCTCGGTAAGGCTCGGGTGATGTAGCTTGGGTTTGGCGATGTAGGTCATGCGGCGCTCCCGGCCTTGGCAGCCTGGTTGGCTTGTTTAGATGTCGAGGAATTCACTCTTTGCTCAATCGCTTTGACGATGGCGCCGGTGATGAAACGAGCGGTAATCGGTGTGCCGTCGTAATGCAAGATCTTCGGCAAACGAGCCGGGTCAATTTCAAGCTCATTGACCAGTAAGGTCCTCAGTTGCGCATCACGGTTTTGTTCGACAACAAACACCGCATCATGTTCAGCAATGAAACGCTCAACATCAGCATTAAAGGGGAAAGCGCAAATGCGCATGCCATCAATGGCATGGCCCTGCGCCTTGAGAGCATCAAAAGCCTCATTCATGGCGGGAGAGGTCGAGCCGTAATAGATCACACCAAACTTGGTCGGCGCGCCATTAGCACTCGCTTGCACCCGTTTTGGCGCAGGCACAATCTGCTTGGCGGACTCAAACTTTTGCAGAAGGCGATGCACGTTATAGAGATAGTCCGGCCCAGCTTCCGAATACTGAGCATAGGCATTGCGTGTGGTGCCGCGAGTGAAGTAGCTACCCTTTTCAGGATGCGTACCAGGATAGGTACGATAGGGAATACCATCGCCGTCCACATCCTTATAGCGCCCAAAATCACGGCCCTCATCCAGCATGGCTGCGGTCATCACCTTGCCACGGTCATAACGCACCTGATCGTCCCAGGCTAGGGGTTCACACAGGCGTTGGTTCATCCCAATATCGAGATCGGTCATCACAAACACGGGAGTTTGCAAGCGGTCAGCGATGTCGAGCGCTTGGGCGGAATGCTCGAAGCACTCTTTCGGGTCTTCCGGGAAAAGCAGCACATGCTTGGTGTCGCCGTGGCTGGCATAGGCACAGGCAATCACGTCGGCTTGCTGGGTGCGGGTCGGCATACCGGTGGATGGCCCGCCGCGTTGCACATTGATAATGGTGACGGGTATTTCGGCAAAGTAGGCCAGACCAATAAACTCGGTCATCAAAGAAATGCCTGGGCCAGAGGTGGAGGTAAAGGCCCGCGCGCCATTCCAGCCTGCGCCTACCACCATACCAATGGAAGCCAACTCGTCTTCGGCCTGAACAATCGCGTACTTATGCTCGCCCGTGGCTGCATCCACACGATACTTCGCACAGTGGCTCATGAAGGCTTCGGCGACCGATGAGGAGGGTGTGATGGGGTACCACGCGCACACGGTAGCACCGCCATACACGGCGCCTAAGGCGGCCGCGTTATTGCCTTCCATGAAGATCTTGGCGCCCACCGCATTAGCTGACTTTAACTGCAGGCCAATCGGCTGGTAGTTACCCATTGCGAAATCACGGCCAAGATGCAGGGCCTTAAGATTGGAGTCGATCAAGCGCTCTTTTCCTTTGTACTGCTCGGCGAAAAGTTTTTCAATCGAAGGCACGTCCATACTGAGCAACCATGACAGGGCGCCCAAGTACAAAATGTTTTTGAACAATTGACGCTGGCGAGGGTCAGCATAGGTGACATTGCAAATTTCAGTCAGCGGCACACCGATGACGGTGATGTCGTCCCTGAAGGCCGAATCCGGCATGGGCTTACTGCTGTCATACAGCAAGTACCCACCCGACTCGAGCTCGCGCACATCGGCGACCCAAGTTTGCGGGTTCATGGCGACCATCATGTCGATGCCACCACGACGACCGAGATGACCGGCCTCGCTCACCCGTACCTCATACCACGTAGGTAGGCCCTGGATATTGGATGGGAAAATATTGCGTGGGCTGACAGGCACACCCATGCGCAAAATAGCCCGCGCGAATAATTCATTGGCCGAGGCCGAACCCGAACCGTTGACATTAGCAAACTTGATCACAAAGTCGTTGGTCGCTGCCAGTGCCGGCACATTGCCGGGGCGAAATACTGCTTTGGGTGCAGCCACCGGGTTATGAGGAGCATTCATTAAGCGGCCTTCCTTGCATCATTTCCTGCTTTATGGGCGGCACTTGCTGCGGCCAGCGCATTGGGGCGTGCATAGCCTGCACCGTTGTCGCGAGTGCGCGGGCCAGCATGGCTCATTTCAATTAACATCTTTTGCATATCCCAGGCACCGGTGGGGCAGCGCTCAGCGCACAAGCCACAGTGCAGGCAAACGTCTTCGTCTTTCACCAAAACCCGACCGGTCTTGAGATTCTCTGAGACATACAGGCTTTGCGCGAGATTCAGCGCGGGCGCTTTTAGGCGACCTCGTAGCTCCTCTTCTTCACCATTGGTAGTAAAGGTGATGCAATCGGTGGGACAAATATCCATGCAGGCATCGCACTCGATACAGGCATCTTTCGAGAACACGGTTTGCACATCGCAATTCAGGCAACGTTGCGCTTCCTTGAAGGCTTGGGCGGCACTAAAGCCTAGCTCCACCTCGATCTTGATCGACTTCAAGGCAATCTCGGCTTTTTCCCAGGGCACGATGTTGCGCAAATCATTAGAGATATCGTTGTCGTAGCTCCACTCGTGAATACCCATTTTTTGGGACAAGGTGGTGACGCCAGGGTCGGGGCGCAGCTTGATATCTTCACCGCTTAACTGGCGGTCAATCGAGACGGCGGCTTCATGACCATGAGCCACGGCCCAGATAATGTTCTTGGGTCCGAAGGCTGCATCACCGCCAAAGAATACTTTGGGGTGCGTGCTGCGCAAAGTAACTGCATCCACGACCGGCATGCCCCACTCGTCGAAATCCAAACCAATGTCGCGCTCGATCCATGGGAAAGAGTTTTCTTGACCAATGGCGAGGAGGACATCGGTGCACTCCACATACTGTGGTGGCTCGCCAGTCGGCACCATCTTGCGCTTGCCCTTGGCATCGATCTCGGGTTTGACCTTATCGAAGGTCATGCCCACCAATTTGCCGCTTTCATGCTCGAAAGTTCTTGGCACCATGTAGTTCATGATGGGGATGCCTTCATGCTGGGCGTCTTCTTTTTCCCAAGGCGAGGCTTTCATTTCATCAAAGCCTGAGCGAACGATCACTTTGACTTCGTCGCCACCGAGACGCTTGGAAGAACGGCAGCAATCCATCGCAGTGTTGCCACCACCCAGGACAATCACCTTGGCGCCGATTTTCTCGATATGGCCGAAGGACACCGACGACAACCAATCGATACCAATATGAATATTCGCAGCCGCTTCGCGACGACCCGGGATTTCTAGATCACGACCGCGCGGCGCACCGCAACCTACGAAGACCGCGTCGTAACCTTCATCAATGACGGACTTTAGCGATTCAATTCTTTGGCCGGAGCGAAACTCTGCGCCGAGATCGAGCGCATAGCCGACCTCTTCATCGATCACAGATTCTGGCAGGCGAAAACGTGGAATTTGGGAGCGGATAAAGCCACCGGCTTTTTTCTCGCCATCGTAGATCACTACGTCGTAGCCAAGCGGTGCTAAATCACGGGCCACGGTTAAGGAAGCAGGCCCTGCACCAATACAAGCAATACGCTTGCCGTTCTTTTTGTCAGAAGGCTTGGGCATTAAGTGATCGACCGACCCCTTGAGATCAGCGGTCACCCGCTTCAAGCGGCAAATGGCGACTGGCTCGGGATGAGAATCCACCTGAATGCCAATATTGTTTTGTTCTACTCGCTCGCGACGGCAGGCGGGCTCGCAAGGGCGGTCGCAGGTACGGCCCAAGATGCCCGGAAATACATTGGACTTCCAGTTCACCATGTAAGCGTCCGCATAACGCCCACCGGCAATCATACGAATATATTCAGGGACAGGGGTATGGGCCGGGCAGGCCCATTGGCAATCAACGACTTTATGGAAATAAGCCGGTGCAGTGATATCAGTCGCGTTCAAACAAACCCTCCTCTTTCATTACTTCCTAGGGAGTCAAGGAAATTCAAAACCGGTCGGTCAGGAACTGTGTCTCCGCGATAGGTAACCCTTGGCCCGCTCAAGCAGGCTGTTTTTAGGCACAAAGCAATGTCTTGTAGCAGTCTACGACAGTAGTGTAGAGGGGGTTAGGCACTTTTGCAAAAAGATGGAATTCCGAGTGGCTTAAATGGACTGCGCCTGAGCGTTTCGCATAAAGGCTTTTGTCTCGGCGGGGCTTCTGGCCAGCGAGGCTGCCTTCTCAAAATAACGCCTAGCCTGTGCGCCATGTTTTGCTCTGGAATGAATTTCGGCCCGGCCCGCCCAATAAAATGGGTAGGTTGCCATAGTTGGCAGGCCTTCCAATGTCTCAACCGCCTCTAGCGCAGCCACTGAATTACCTGTGTAGGAGAGCGCCAAAGCACGATTAAGGGCAATCACCGGACTGCTATTCAAAGTGTACAAAAGTTCATACAACGCCAAGATGGCCTTCCAATCGGTTTGCGCGATGCTTTTGGCCAGGCAATGCTGACAGGCAATACCTGCCTCTAAATGCACGGTACTGAGTTGCTGCCCTTGGGCGGAATGGCCAAGGTGAAAAAGACCTCGCTCGATGAGTGTTCGGTCCCATTTCGAACGATCTTGCTCAGCCAGGGTAAGGAACACGCCCGTCTCATCGAGCCGCCCAGGAGCCCTGGCCAAGTTAAAGCACATCAGCGCCATTAAGGCATGGCCCTGAGGGTAAGCGTTTTCAGATTGCTCATTCATCAAGGCGCAAAGCCGCAAAGCTTCCTCGCAAAGCACGATCCGCATCGGCATCGATGGGTGGCTGCCGTGATAGCCCTCGTTAAACAGTAAGTACAAGGCATTCAACACGGCGGCAAGGCGCGGGTCATCAGGGCCGATCAAGGTCGCAGGTGACAAGGCGCCCAGTCGCTTTAAAGCAGCGCGACCCCGTTGCAAGCGTTTGTCAATGGTCTCTTCAGGGCACAGAAACGCTGCGGCAATTTCGCTCGTCGAAAAGCCACAAAGAAACTTCAACATGAGGGAGATCTGGGTTGCCTGCGACAACTTGGGCTGACAGAGCGTAAACATCATCCGAAGTTGGCTTTCGCAAGCGTTGGATTCCGCCAGTGACTCTTCAACGGTCTGCGAGAGACTCCATTCCGTGCTTAGCTGAGCGTGATAATCCTCGGCAAAGCGCAGCTCCACCGTGCGGTGACGGATCACATCCAAGGCGCGATTGCGGGCGACTTTGCTCAGCCAAGCCCGCGGGTTTTCCGGCACCTGAAACTTCCAGGCCTGCAATGCGGTCTCCAGGGCTTCTTGAACCACATCCTCAGCCAATTGCAGGTTATGTGGTCCGAAGACTCTGGTCAGAGAGGCAACTAGTCGCCCCGACTCATGCCGAAACAGACTAGTCAGCAGCGTGTCCGTTTCAGCAGAAATGCTTGATGTCGACATTTACATCGACGCAACCGGCCGGATTTCGACCGAACCGTCAAACAAGAATATCGGACAGCCTTTGGCCAATTCTGTTGCAGCCTCCAAGGTCGCGGTTTCGACAACTAGGTTGCCCGTCACCAGGTCCTTGGATTCTGCATAGGGTCCGTCCGTCACTAATTTGCTCTTACCGCGAATGGTTTTGCCGCCCGCTTGAACCGGATCGCCTGCCGGTTGATGGCCTTGCTTGGCCATTTCACCGACCCAGACCCCCCAAAGCTTCAGATGATCCTGCAAAGCGCTAGCTGACAGGCCTTTCTCAACAAATGCCCCGCCACGAAATACGAACATAAACTTAGCCATGATGCCTCCTCGGGATAATCCCAAAACTTGACGCTCGAACTCCGAAATGGCGCTCGATACTACTAAGACGGCTTTGCGCCACGCTAGTAGGACACCCGAGGGGTATTGGCACTTATGATTTCAATTTCAGTCCAGTTGCAGGAAACTCGCGAGTCATCTTACCGGTCGCAGCAAACACCGCATTCAGCACGGCAGGTGCTGCCACCATAATCGTCGGCTCACCAACGCCGCCCCAGAAACCACCACTAGGCACCAAGACTGTTTCGATGCGTTTTGGGAAATCCGCCAAGCGCATGATGTCGTAGCTGTTCAGGTTCTCCTCTTGAACCGCACCGTTTTTGATGGTGATGTTCTCCATGAAGTTGCCTGATAATCCGTAGGCGACAGAGCCAACGATTTGAGCATCGACTTGATCTGGGTTGACCACATATCCAGAATCAGTACCCACCACCAAACGGTGCACAGTCACTTCGTTTTTGGCATTGACGGAGACCTCGGCGGCGGCACCTACGTAGCTACCAAAGCCCATTTGCTGAGCATAGCCACGGAAGCGGCCAGGCGCGGCTGGACCCGCATCGCTGATCTTGCTGGCCACGGCATTGAGTACCGCCAAATGCTTGGGATGCTCTTGCATCATGGCGCGCCGAAACTCAAGCGGATCTTTGCCTGCGGCCTTGGCGACTTCATCCAGGAAGCACTCGATATACAAGCAATTTTGATTGTTATTCACACCACGCCAGAAACCTGGGCGAACGTGGAAATTACGCATCGCAAATTCGAGCGTCATGTTGGGCACGGTGTAGCCGAAACCGCCTTCGGGGCCACGTGGCCCTTTGCTAGGCCATAGGCCTTGGAACGCGATCCAGTCATTGCCGTTTTCCATACGCTGCGGTACCACTGTATTAAGGATCGATGGACCTGCGATACGAACCGTGAGCGACTGAAGGTTGCCCTTGTCGTCCAAGCCCGCTTCCATCTTGGCCGAACTAATCGGACGGAACCAGCCCTGACGCTGATCCTCCTCACGATTCCAGATCATCTTGATGGGAACACCGGGAAGCTGCTTGGCGAGCAGCACAGCCTTCTCGACATAGTCTTGCTTGCCACGGCGACCAAAACCGCCACCCAAATGCACTTTGTAGACGTCGCACTTTTCAATCGGTAAACCAGCGGCTTGCGCGCAGGTCGCCAGGGAAGCATCACCGTTTTGGGTAGGCACCCACACTTCGCATTTATCGGGTGTCCACTTGGCCGTGCAGTTCATCGGCTCCATGGTGGTGTGATGAATGTACTGGGTGTGATACACGGCAGAGACTTTTTTGCTGGCCTTGGCCATCGCCGCTTTGGCGTCGCCGGTTTGGTTGCCGACATACTGCTCCTCGGGCGCATCCAGCGCTTTATTGATCACGGCGCGAATCGAGGCCGAGTCCACCTTGGCGTTATTGTCATCTTCGTACACCATAGTGACAGCTTGCAGTGCGCTGTTCGCCTGCCACCAGGTATCGGCCACCACGGCGACCGCGCCCGCGCCGACCTGCAGAACGTGACGAACCCCAGGCATCGACTTGGCCTTGCTCGCATCGAATGACTTGAGCTTGCCACCATGCACCGGTGTGTCCTTGATCGAGGCGTTGAGCATGCCAGGCAGGGTCAGATCGATACCGTAGATTTGTTTGCCGGTCAGCTTGTCGACTGTATCGAGGCGCTTTAGGGGCTTGCCCGCAATTTTCCAGTCTTTGGAGTCTTTGAGCTTGATGGACTTGAAGTCGGGCACCGGCAACTTGGCTGCTGCTTCGGCGAGTTTGCCGTAAGTGGTGCTGCGATTACTGGCCTTGTGCATCACTTGGCAGGCTTCGGTGGTGCATTCGCTGGCCGGCACATTCCACTGATTGGCGGCGGCTTGAATTAACATCAGGCGAGCGGCAGCACCGCCCTGGCGAACATAGTCGTGCGAGCCGCGAATGCCACGACTTCCGCCTGTGGACATATCGCCCCAGACACGCTTCCGGGCAAGATTGGCACCAGGAGTTGGGTATTCCCAACGGACCTTGCTCCAATCGCAATCGAGCTCTTCAGCCACGAGCTGCGCTAGGCCAGTGAGGGTGCCCTGCCCCATCTCGGAGCGAGCAATACGCACCACGATTTCTTCGTTCGGTTTGATGTAGACCCAGGCAGCAAGATCGCTACCGCCGACCGCCTGTGCTTGGCCTTGGGCCGCAGCGTCTTGACTAGCCGCACCAAAGCCTAGGGCGAGGACGCCACCGGCCAAGGCTTGGATGACGAATGGACTTGCCGCGGCGCCTTTGACAAAACGTCGACGAGAAGGTTTGACTGTAGAAAGAATGTTGAACATATTGTGTCTCTCCAGCGATCAGGACAATTCAGCGGCACGTTTGATGCCAGCACGAATACGGTTATAGGTGCCACAGCGGCAGATATTGGTCATCGCTTCGTCGATGTCTTTATCGGTGGGCTTTTTGTTCTTGGCCAATAATGCAGAGGCGGCCATGATTTGACCGGTTTGACAGTAGCCGCACTGAGCGACTTCAAGCTCTAGCCAGGCTTTTTGGACCGGGTGAGTCCCGTTGGCCGACAAGCCCTCGATGGTCACGACTTTGTCGGTGGGCTTAATCGCCGACACTGGCACGACACAGGCGCGAGTGACTTCACCGTTCAAATGAATGGAGCATGCGCCACATTGTGCGACGCCGCAGCCAAACTTGGTGCCGGTCAAGCCGCCCTGCTCTCGAATCGCCCACAGCAAGGGAGTGGCGGGATCGACCTGAAGGTCTACGTTTTTTCCATTAATATTAAGTTTTGCCATTCCTGATTTCCTCGATGGGGTGGGGTCTTGTCTTTTACAACGCGTTTATCCTACTGCGTTAGTGCCAGCAATGATGCGTGTAGGGTCAGATTACGGTTCAAAATCATACTCTCTCTGGTTCTTGTCCGTCTTCTATTGCAAACAATGTCGTGACGGCAAATTCACTAAGTTCACAGGCCAGGTTTCAAAAAGCAAGTTTCTAGATGAATACCTATGATTTTTCCATTGTCGGCGCGGGAATTGCAGGCGCGTCGTTGGCCTATAAGCTGGCGTCACAAGGCGCCTCAGTTGTTTTGCTTGAGCGCGAAGCCCATCCTGGCGTCCACAGCACAGGACGTAGCGCCGCAATGTTCATGGAGACCTATGGCTCGGTGCAAGCGCGGGCCTTAACCCGGGCGAGCCGCAATTTTTACGAGAATCCGCCGCGCGGCTTCAGTGAGACCCGCATTCTCTCGCCACGCGGGGCGCTTTACGTGGCCTGGGAGGGACAAGAGAAGCTCCTCAAAGATCAGTTCGAGATGTTGCAAATGGCCAGCTCGCCCGGCCACCCAGTCTTCATGCTTAGCCCGGAGGAAGTCCTACAAAGCGTATCGGTACTTAAGCACGAAGGCATGATCGGCGCCATTCTTGAGCCCGATGCGATGGACATCGATGTGGACGCCTTGCATCAAGCGTATTTACGAGGTGCCAAGGCGATGGGCGGCAAGATCCTATTTAGCGCCGAGCTCATTTTGGCCGCCTTTCACCAACCACTAGGCTATTGGCAAATCACTACCAAGGATGGCTCTCAACATCAAGCCCGCAGTCTAGTCAACGCCAGCGGCGCCTGGGCCGACGAATGCGCACAGCGTTGCGGCGTCGCAACCCTAGGCATTCAGCCCAAGCGCCGCAGCGCTTTTATTTTCGACGCGATTGACGTGTCGGGCAAGACTTTGAGCGCACAAGAGACCGCCCACTGGCCCACTTTTTCGGGGATCCAGGTAGATTGGTACGTTAAACCGGACGCCGGTTTACTGCTCGGTTCACCCGCCAACGCGGACCCGGTATCCGCCCATGATGTACAAGCGGAAGAAATTGATATCGCCATGGCCATTGCCGAGATTGAAGCGCACACATCACTTCGCATCCGGCGCCCGAAACGGGTGTGGGCAGGGTTACGCTGTTTTGCGCCAGACGATGAGCTTGTGATCGGGCCCGACCCCGCGCAAACGCATTTTTTCTGGCTCGCAGGCCAGGGCGGATACGGCATTCAAAGCGCCGATGGCGCCGCCACCTTGGCGAGCGAATTGCTTCTGGAGAAAGCGCTTTCCCATCATTTGAGAGAGCATGGGGTTGATCCAAATAGCACGTCGCCTGCCCGTAGTTTTGAGACTTAAACCCTTGCTTTTCGACGCCTAGCAGCGAAGGTTTCGAAGCTACTTAAATCAAAAAATGAGGTCTCTCGAGACTGGACTAAACTAGCACTCGAACCGCATGCGATCGAAAAGTCAGCATACGATCTATTCAATCAAAACTTCTACGGAGACAGCTATGAAGCTAACTTTAAAACACCATGGAATTCAAGCATTCGCGAGCAAAGCGCTCATCGCATTGTTTGCACTAGCCGCACTTTCAGGGTGCGCCTCAGTGAAACAGAGTATGACTAATGTGGTGCGAGGCCCAGGAGCGGTTGAATTTTTATCGCCAAGAGATGGCGACACGATTAGCGGCCCGGTGATGGTGAAGTTTGGCGTGAAGGGCATGGACGTCAAGCCAGCAGGCGAGGAAATCGAAAACAATCGGGCGGGCCACCATCATGTACTTGTGAACCAAGCCCCGATCAAGGCAGGCGAGGCGGTACCTTTCACCGATCAACACATTCATTTTGGTAAGGGCCAAACCGAGGCAGAGTTGAAGCTACCCCCGGGGCGCTATCGCTTGACTTTGCAATTTGCGAACGGCGCTCACGTGTCCTATGGCGAAAGCTTGTCCCATACGATCAATATTGTCGTTCGATGAACTAAAAGAGCTCCGTCTGCCCATGATTGGCCTCGCGCTTCTTGGCAAGGTCAAATTGGGCGCGAAGCGCTTGAGCATTAAACTGGTGAGTATCTAGGGCGATGCGTTGTCGCCACATTCCAAGGTGTTTTGCGGTGCTTTGAAAACGCATGCGGATGAGATCGGCCCAGATGCCCTCACCTTTCATGCGACTCCCGAAGTTTGAGTCGTTGTCTTTTCCGCCCCGCATATCTTGAATACGATGCATGACACGCGCAGCGCGATCTGGAAAGTGTTCTTGCAGCCAATCACGAAACAAGGTTGTCACCTCCCAGGGAAGTCGCACGACCACATAGTGCGCACCGATAGCACCCGCGTCTTTACAGGCCTGGAGAATTTTCTCAATCTCCGGCTCATTGATGAAAGGGATCACCGGCGCCAATGAGACACTGACAGGAATGCCTGCCTGGCTTAATCGGCGAATTGTTTCTAAACGTCGCCATGGCGCAGCGGCCCGCGGCTCCATTTTGCGGGACAGCTCAGGGTCCAAGGTAGTGACAGAGACATAAATGGCCACCAGGTTTCGCTTAGCCATGCGACTCAAAATATCAATATCGCGCTCTACTAACCAAGACTTCGTGACAATGGTCAGAGGATGATTGACTTGTTCTAAAACCTCGAGCACTTGCCGAGTAATGGCAAGCTCTCGGTCCGCAGGTTGATAGGCATCGGTCGACGAACCAATATTGACCGGAGCGCAAACATACCCAGGCTTCGCCAGCTCTTTTCGTAACACCGCTGCCGCATCTTGTTTGGCGAAAATTTGCGTCTCGAAATCCAAGCCTGGCGACAGGCCAATATAACTATGATTCGGGCGGGCATAGCAATAGATGCAACCGTGCTCGCAACCACGGTAAGTGTTGATCGAGCGATCAAAACCAAGGTCAGGCGATTGATTGAAGACCAAGGTGGACTTCACGGGTTCAATACGGATGACGGTTTTGCGTGGTGTCTTGACCTCTTCAACGATGTCCCAGCCATCATCGAAACCCAGACGCTGCTCGGCTTCAAACCGGCCTTGCAAGTTCAGCCCGGCGCCACGGCCTTTTACATGAGGAAGTGCGGTGTGATGAGCTTGCATGAATTGCCCCTATATACTGTATAAAACACCAGTATATACCTGACTATTTATGCTTGCAAGCTATTCAAGCGACGCGTCAAATCCTCAATTTTTCGATCTAGGCCATCCAAGGTCGAGCGATCCAGCAAAGGGAAGCTAGGCTGATCGCGTGCACTGTCGACTTGCCCTTTGACCAGCTTCGCGCCGTCTTGTACCGCAAATTTTGTATCTTCGACCAGTTGGCCAATCCGGCGAGCGGGGATATCACCCACCACTTTACTTAAGTCGTCCTCGAAATCCCAACGGGCCTGGCTGGCAATTTCACCGAGTGCGGCAGCAAGCAAGACATCCCCTTCGATCTTCATATGGCGTAGCAAGCCTTGCGGACCTTCTTTACTGAACGTAGACATCGCCTCAAAACTAGGCTTGATGAGCATTTCGACGGAAGGTTTAGGAAGGATCGTGGTACCCGACGATGTAATGTCCCGGGAGGGATTCAATGCTTCTAGCAATAGACCATCAGCACTAATCACCGCACGCACTTCCGGAGGCGGAAGAAAAGGCAATTTAGGAAGATTTTCAGTATCCAAGCCGACCAGAACACTGCGCCCGACATGCATGCCGAGCTTGTCCCGCGCCCACTGATGTTGGCCGAGAATATGATTAAAAACGGCCAGAAGCGCCTTGACGGTACCCTGGCCGATTTTGTCAGCGATCATGAATCGCGACTTTCACCTACGAAGCTAAGGTAGGGATTAACTAAGCTGTTGAATACCAGCAAGCACCCAACCGCCTTGACCGTTCAGAGGCTTGGTCAAATTCCAAACTTCGTCAATGGCCACAGGCGCTGCACCGACTTGTTCACGCAAGGTGCCTTGGAAGCGCACGCTCGCCATGTGCTCAATGCTATTGCTATGCACACCAAGCATTTCACCGTCGAGATGCAGCACTTCGGTCACATTTGCAGCACCCTTGCGCTCCTGGATTTCCATTTGCAACTCAGCGAACATCTCCGGAGACGTGAACTCACGTAGATCGCTAAGGTTCGACGAATCAAAAGACGCTTGTAAGCGGATGAAGTTGGTTTTGGCATGACGCAAGAAGCCTTCGGTGTCGAAACCCGCTGGGATCACCAAAGGCTCCGCTTGCACGGGGGCCAAGCCGGACCCAATCATCGAGCCGCCAGCGGCGCCCAAAGGTGCTGGGTTGGACTGCAAGGGCGTGAAACGCTCAACAGTCGCTTCTGGACCCATTTGGGTTTGCGAATACCCTGCACCCGCATAAGCAGGCTGCATATTGCCACCTTGCGCTGCCTTACGGCGCGACATGAAGTAGCGGAAGGCCACCAGCGCGATAATGCCGAAAAGCACCATCATCATCATGGAACCAAAGGCCTCACCCATACCAAGATGGCTAGCTAAGGCCGCCAAACCGAGCCCAGCCGCCAAACCAGCGATAGGGCCTAGCCACTTATTACGTGCAGGTTGTGCGGCAGGTGCGGGAGCTGCTTGCGGCGCTGCTTTTGGGGCGTTAGCGCCCTGAGGGGCAGCTTGACGCTGAGTGACAGAATCCGACTGTCTGCCCACCGATTTGCCACCACCAGCGCGCGCTGCGAAAGCGTCGGCAGACACGGCACTTAAGCCTACGACTGCAACGGTTAGCAGTACGGCGAATAACGAAGATAATTTTTTCACCAATTTACTCCTCTTAAACTGCCCAAAATACATGGTGGGCCTCCATACACGCTAATGTAAGGCAGATTTTATAAAAATCAAGCCTACCCTTACGATTTAAACGTTATATTGTCATCAGACTGTCACAATCGAGCGGTCTGAGCGGTCGCCTAGAACGCTAACCCTTCATGTAAAGCCACGACACCCGCACTTAAATTAAAGTAGCGACAGCGCTCCAAACCAGCCTGCTTCATCATCTCCAGCAAGGTTTCTTGATCGGGATGCATGCGAATCGATTCTGCTAAATATTGATAGCTGGCGGCGTCGCCCGCCACTTTTTCGCCCAAGCGCGGCAGAATCTTGAAAGAATAAAAATCGTAGGGCTTTTCGAGGGGCTTCCAAACCTTGGAGAACTCCAGCACCAAGAGTTTGCCACCTGGCTTGAGCACTCGCCGAAACTCAGCCAAGGCCTGATCCTTATGGGTCATATTGCGCAAGCCGAAAGCCACCGTGACAAGGTCAAAATATCGGCTTGGGAAAGGTAGCTTTTCGCCATCACATTGCACGGTGGGCTGCAAAATACCGTCGTCATGCATCCGGTCGCGGCCCACCGCGAGCATGGAGCCATTGATGTCGGTCAACCAGACTTCGCCTTTCAACTCGCCATCCACCGTCATGCGCTTGGCAAAGGCGCGGGCTAAATCAGCCGTGCCGCCGGCCACATCCAGCACCCGCATGCCCGGCCGCACCGCGGCCTGCCTGACGGTAAAGGCCTTCCAGGCACGGTGCAGGCCGACCGACATGAGGTCGTTCATAGTGTCGTATTTGGCAGCGACCGAATGAAACACGCCCGCCACATAGCTGGCCTTAGCCTCTTCTGCAACCGTCTTGAACCCGAAGTGGGTACTGGCCGAAGGGGTAGGAGGCGATGAAGGATTGAGGGGGTCAGACGACATGCAAAGCAACCCTACTTCGGCCGGGACACGGCCTTGAACTCCACCGGCGCGCCCATGTTCGCCTTGCCCGGCAGCGCGCTACTTTCGCGCGAAGCGCCTGCATCTCGCAAACGCTTCAGATAGTCTTTCCAAAGATCGTCTTGATTGAGGCCCAACCAGTGCAAATAGTCCCAGGAATAAATGCCGCTGGTATGGCCATCGCTAAAGGTGGGCTGGACTGCGTAGTTGCCAACAGGCTCGAGCGTGCTGAGGTCAATCGCTTCCTTACCGACCTGCAGCACTTCCTGGCCTGGCCCATGACCTCTCACCTCCGCTGAGGGCGAGTACACGCGCAGCATCTCGAAACTGATTTTAAACAGTTTGCCATCAGAGAACTCCATTTCGAGTTGTCTGGAAACTTTGTGAACCACGATGCGCGTGGGCCTTGGGGTATTTGCGTCTAGTCCAGCCATGGGCGCTAGTTTAGCCTTATCGCTTGAGAGTCACTGCAAAGCGTTCAAACATGCGTCCTTCGTCCATCAAATCGCCCAATACACCGGGGCGGTCGGCGCTTTGATCACGCAGGGTGACGTGCTGGCCCGTTCGCAGCAAACCTCTCCTGGCAACGATGCTATGGGTCACCTCACTGAAGGGGACACAGTCTAAAAGAAAGGCGTCGTAGAACAAGATGTTGCCGTCCTCGCGTACGCCAACCGGCGTGGTGTTTGCTTCGAAACTCTTCACGACAATTCGGTGCAACGACAAACCTTTGGAATGGTTCATCAATTGCTCCACCCCAACAACGAGCCCCAGCATTAATGGCACAGGAGGTGCCGTGCGGCGCTCTTGTAAATCGTCCGATTTACGTCTCAGGATTTCTGGCACAGCCATCATGGTGACCAATGACCCTTGCAAGGCTGAGGGCGTCACGACATGGCGTTCGAAGAGCATCCGCCTGCCATCCGATCTTAGCCAGTGGGCTGATTCGGACTCAGTCATAAAAAGCTCGGCACTCGAGCGTCCCTTCGAGGTGGCCCCAAAGGTCATTCGCATAATGGTGTTTTGCTCAAGGCGACCGTAAGTGTAACCAACAGTTGCCGCCGGGGCAGGCGTCAAAGTGACATCGCCGGTGCCGGTCTCCTGACCATAAATTCGCGGTAAACCAAAGCGCAGTCGAATTTGACGTTGAGGCGCAGGCGTGCCGAAATCATGTTTGAAGCGAGCGCTCCATAAACCCTCGAGATCTTCCATGAGACTCGCCAGCTCATCGCGGGTGAAGGGTGCAGTCCGCTTGCCCGTCGGATCGGCCAGCCATTCTTGCTTACGCTCGAACAGGCTCTTCAGGAGACGGGTCGTATCCAAGCGCACTGAATAGTCGGGCGACAATTCCATGCTTGGTCCATGGCCTTGGTTATCGAGATTCGGAGGGGTATCGATACGGATACCCACCCGAGCTGCCCAGCGCATTGTCAACTTGTCGATCAATAGAATTTGGTTACTGCTACGCTCCGGCAAGTTCGCAAGCCTCAACAGGATCGGATAAACAAAGGTTGCGCGCGAGGTACAGGGCTTAAGCAGGGCGATTGGGTCGATCAGCACTTCGTCAAGGAAGGTACTCTGGCGCATATAGCGACCGAGCAAGCACAGCGAATCCCAATGGCTTGCCTCGACTTCTACCCTTAATTTAAGGAGCAGTGCGATTAAGCGCGCCTGCGTATCCAGGGCGCGCGCCAGAGGCATCACGACCCGCATCGCATTGGCGGCGCCAGGAATAATGGAGCGCGTATCAATCGCCTCAGCCTCGATCATGCGGGTGTAGCTGCGGCGGTAAAGCTGATGCAGCATGTCCATGCACTTGCGAATTTGCTCCAAGGCCGCCAGCTGAGACAGCTGGAGCGGCAAAGACATTTGCTGCAAGGGCTTCACCGCTTCGTCCACCTCTTTGAGCAAGGTCACGCGGGCTTCCTCCAAAATTTCGTAAGTCGGCTCAGCCGGAAGGGGTTGCCGACTCAAGTGCGTGAAGAGCGCCAGCATGCGCTCGAACCGCTCGAACGGCCCACCCGCCATTTTGTCTAGCCATTGTCGGCAAGTCAGGCCATCACGTACCCGAGCAAGATCGGTTGAGGAACCGAGGTTCATAAATCGCTAACCTTGAAAGAATAAAGCACAGAAAATCGACCTCTCGAAATCGAGAGAGTTAACATTTCGAGAGTGTGCGCGGGCTTGGGTTTTCCTAGGCGGAACTAGGTCACACTGGCCTTAAGATCCTTTTGTTTGTTGCTCAGTCAAAGGGGGACTGAGGCAATTTTTCACGGCTCTTGCGATAATAGAGGGCTTATGAGTAAATTTCGCACCGAAAAAGTCACCTGGGTCCAGCATTACACGGACCGCCTGTTTAGCTTTAAAACCACCCGCGACCCAAGCTTTCGCTTCGAGAATGGGCAATTCGCCATGATCGGGCTGATGGTCAACAACAAGCCCTTGCTTCGCGCCTACAGCATGGTGAGCGCCAATCACGAGGATTTTCTGGAGTTCTATAGTATTAAGGTGCCAGAAGGCCCTCTTACGTCACGCTTGCAACACATCAAAGTGGGCGACGAGCTCGTCGTGGGCAATAAGCCTACCGGCACCCTGGTCTTGGATTCTCTAAAGAACGGCCCGCGCCTTTGGCTATTGTCGACAGGCACGGGTTTAGCCGCGTTTTTGAGCATTATCAAAGACCCTTTGATGTACGAGAAGTTCGACAACATTATTCTGGTGCATGGGTGCCGTGAAACTGCGGAGCTTACGTATGAGGAATTTATCACCAAAGAATTGCCTGCTCATGAGTTTTTGGGCGAGTTAGCGAGCGAAAAACTCCTTTACTACCCAACCGTCACCCGAGAGCCATTCAGGAACCAGGGGCGCATCACTACGCTGATTGAGACCGGAAAACTATCCTCTGACCTGGGTTTCCCAGCGATGAGTCCGGAGAATGACCGTTTTATGCTGTGCGGTAGCGAGGCCATGCTGAAGGACTTGAAGAGAATGCTTGAGGAACGCAACTTCAAAGAAGGGTCGTTGGAGGAGCCGGGACAGTTTGTCGTGGAGAAGGCTTTCGCGGAACGCTGAGACCTTGTGAAGCTAGGCTGCGAGAATGGTTTAAGTTGCACGACATGATACTTTCTCAATTCTAGTCAATTCATGTCGGCCTATCCATGCAACCTCAAGTAAAACCCAAGTCCCCTAATTTTTCGTCGGGCCCTTGCGCCAAGCGCCCCGGCTACGACGTGAACGCGCTCAAGCTCGACACCTTAGGCCGCTCTCACCGCTCAACGTTAGGCAAGGCTGCTCTGGCCTTGGCTTGCTCCAAGACCGCAGAGCTGCTTAAGTTGCCTGCTGGCTATCGGGTGGCCGTCGTGCCAGGCTCTGACACGGGCGCCATTGAAATGGCGATGTGGTCGATGCTCGGTGCGCGAGGCGTGGATGTCCTGGAGTGGGAGTCTTTTGGCGCAGGGTGGGTGACCGACATTGTCAAGCAACTCAAGCTGCCCAAGGTCAACGTCATTAAAGCCGACTACGGCTTACTCACCGATATGGCCCAAGTCAACTTCAACAATGATGTTGTCTTTGTTTGGAACGGCACGACCTCTGGTGTAAAAGTGCCCAATGGGGATTGGATTCCCGCTGACCGAGCGGGGCTCACGCTGTGCGATGCCACCTCCGCCGTGTTCGCCATGGACATGCCCTGGGACAAGCTAGACGTCGTCACCTACTCCTGGCAAAAGGTGTTGGGTGGCGAAGGAGGGCATGGCATGCTCATTCTTAGCCCCAGGGCCGTCGAGCGCATTGAAGCCTACAACCCGTCTTGGCCCATGCCGAAGGTATTTCGCATGAAATCAGGCGGCAAGCTGCTCGAAGGCTTGTTTAAAGGCGAAACCATCAACACGCCCTCCATGCTGTGCGTCGCAGACTATTTGGACGCACTGCAGTGGGCGGAGAGCCTGGGCGGAGTCTCGGGCACGATGGCGCGCAGCCAAGCTAATCTTGCCGTGCTCGAAAAGTTCGTCGCCGACAATGATTGGATTTCTTTTCTTGCTCAAGACCCCCTCACTCGCTCGAACACCAGCGTGTGCCTGACCTGCAAGACCACGGAAGAGCAGGTCAAAAAGATGGTCAAACTTTTGGAGACTGAAGGCGTAGCCTATGACATCGGTGCCTACAAGGATGCCCCAGCGGGTTTACGAATCTGGTGTGGCGCTACTGTGGAAAAATCGGATCTGGAAGCGCTCATGCCCTGGCTGAAGTGGGCCTACCAACAAGTAACCGCCTAGACGAGACCACGATGCACAAGGTTCGCACCTACAATCAGATCAGCATCAAGGGCCTGGATCGCTTCCCACGCGGCCGCTATGAAGTGGGTAGCGACATTGGGCATCCCGATGCCTTCCTGATTCGCAGCCAAAAACTGCATGGCATGGACATCCCTGAATCCTTGCTGGCCGTCGCCCGCGCCGGTGCGGGTGTCAACAATGTGCCAATCGCTGATTACAGCAAGCTCGGCATTGTCGTGTTCAATACGCCTGGGGCGAATGCCAACGCCGTTAAAGAGTTGGTGGTAGCGGGCATGCTGTTAGCGACTCGAGGCATTTTGCCTGGCATCGCATACGTCAACACCTTGACCGATCACCACGATGCCGTTGAAATGTCAGCGCTTCTTGAGAAAGAGAAAGCACGCTTTGCGGGTGGCGAAATCAAGGGCAAGACACTGGGCATTGTTGGTTTGGGCGCCATTGGCTCCATGGTCGCCGACGTGGCACTAGCGATGGGTATGAATGTTGTTGGCTTCGATCCGGCCTTATCGATTGATGCGGCGTGGCGGCTCTCCAACGCCGTCACTCGTATGGAAAATTTGCAGGCCTTACTGGCGCGCTCAGACTACATTACCATCCATGTACCGGCGATCGATGCAACCCGCCATCTCATCAATGCCGACGCGCTTTCCTTGGTAAAACCTCATGCCGTACTGCTCAACTTTGCGCGCGAAAGTATTGTTGATGCGCAAGCCGTGTTGAACAGCTTAAACAAGGAGAAGTTGGCTTGTTACGTTTGTGACTTTCCAGAACCTATCCTTCTCAATCACGCAAAAGTGATTGCCATGCCCCATATCGGCGCGAGCACCGAAGAGTCGGAAGAAAACTGCGCCGTGATGGCGGCTAACCAACTCATGGATTACCTTGAGCACGGCAACATCGTCAATTCAGTGAATTTCCCGGCCATGATGATGGCCCGCACGGCGAGCACCACCCGAATCACTTTCTCGAATGACAACGTCTCCGGTGTGCTTGGAAATGTACTCTCAGAGCTGGCCAAGCGTAGCGTCAATGTCATTGATATGTTGAACAAAAGCCGTGGTGAGCTAGCCTTCAATATCATCGATGTCGAGCACTTACCGAATACCGATGTGGTGGACGCCATCAAGGCCGTCCCACATGTCATTCGCGTGCGAATTATCAACTAGGAAACTTACAGCATGGCGGGCCTTTTCGACGCAGTCCAGTTCGGGACACTCCACCTCAACAACCGTATCGTCATGGCGCCCATGACGCGCAGCCAATCCCCAGGCGCCGCACCTAACCCGCTGAATGCTGACTACTACCGTCGCCGAGCCGAGGGCGGCTGCGGCCTGATCA
>JAYVKZ010000074.1:0-4989 GCA_043767985.1 Betaproteobacteria bacterium | reverse complement strand
CATGTTGGAGATGGTGGCGCGGTCGCCCAAGGTGAGTGCTGAAGCACCCACGCCGTAAAACTCCAGGTAGGCACCGACCACTTTCGATTTGCGAAGGAATTCGGTCAGCGCCAGCACCATGTCGGTCGCGGTGATGCCCTCATTTAATTTGCCAGTCAGTTCAACACCGATAATGTCGGGCAGGCGCATCCAGGATGCGCGGCCCAGCATCACGTTCTCCGCTTCGAGCCCACCCACGCCCACGGCGATCACGCCGAGTGCGTCGACGTGGGGTGTATGACTATCCGTTCCCACTAGTGTGTCAGGAAAGGCAACGCCGTCCAGAGCATGAATGACCGGGGACATGCGTTCCAAATTAATTTGATGCATGATGCCGTTGCCAGCCGGAATGACATCGACATTTTTGAAGGCGCGACTGGTCCAATCAATGAAATGAAAACGATCTTCATTGCGGCGATCTTCAATCGCCCGGTTTTTTTCGAAGGCTTGGGGGTCGAAACCACCGCACTCGACCGCCAGCGAATGATCCACGATCAATTGCACCGGTACCACTGGATTGACCTGAGCCGGGTCGCCGCCTTGATCGGAAATGGCGTCGCGTAAACCGGCCAAATCAACCAATGCGGTTTGACCTAAAATGTCATGGCAAACGACCCGAGCTGGGAACCAGGGAAAGTCGAGGTCGCGCTTTCGTTCGATAATTTGGGTCAGGCAGGCGGTGAGGATCGCCGGATCGCAGCGTCGCACAAGGTTTTCCGAGTGAACACGAGCGGTATAGGATAAACCCGCCCAGGCACCTGGCTGAATGGCCTCCACGGCCTCGCAGGCGTCAAAATAATCTAGGGAGGTACCGGGAAGTGCCTTGCGGTAGAGCGTGTTCATGTCTTTGCGGACTCTCGAATAGAAAAATGCTTGGAAGAATCCGCAATTTTACTATTGATACTTAAGTCGTGAGCGCCCGCGGCAATAGGAAGGTGTGAAGCTCTCGTGTTGGCGTGGGCCTACCTAGCAGAAAGCCCTGCAAAAAGTCGCAATCTTCCAGGCGCAAGATGTCAGCCTGGATTTCTGTTTCAACGCCTTCAGCCGTCACCACGATGTTCAGGCTTTTGCACATGGCGATGATGGCTCGCACAATCGCGATGGATTGGGTTTCGGTGGCCAAGCCGTTGACAAAGGAACGGTCAATTTTAACTTTGCTGAAGTGGAAGCGCCGCAGGTAGCCGAGCGAGGAATAGCCGGTCCCAAAATCGTCCATCGCCAGGCCTACACCGAGGCGACGAAGGCGTTGTAGCACCGAAGCGATTTCGCCACTACTCTCCATCAGCGTTGATTCGGTAATTTCGATTTCTAGTCTCGAGGGGTCTAGCCCGTTTCGGGTCAGCGCGCCTGTGACCACGGCGTACAAATCATGATTAATAAATTGACGTGCCGAGACATTGACTGCCACCACAATGTCATCTGGCCAGGTTGCCGCAGTGCGACATGCTTCGTCGAGAATCCAATCGCCCAATTCCGTGATGAGACCGAGTTCTTCGGCAACGGTAATAAAGTCAAGTGGCGAGACGCGGCCGCGTGTCGGATGATTCCAGCGAATTAGCGCTTCAAAGCCAATGAGTCTTCGTTGGCGAGCCGCAAAGACGGGCTGGTAATGAAGCTCGAACTGTTTCTCAGCCACCGCGTGTCGTAAATCGATCTCTAAGGTTCGGCGCTCGTTTGCCTTTTCCTCTAGGAGTGGATCAAAAAAGCGAAAACAACCTCGTCCTTCGCGTTTAGACTCAAAAAGTGCCATATCGGCACTTTTAATAAGTCGATCTGGATGGTCGCCGTCGCGCGGCGCCATCGCGATGCCGACACTCGCCCCGACGATGACGGATTGCCCTAGGAGGTCAAAGGGTCGCCCGATTTCGCTGATGACGCGTTCCGCAGCGGCTGCAGCGTCATTGTCTCCTTGGACATTCGCAATCAAGATCACGAACTCGTTGCCGCCTAGGCGACCGATGATATCGCCCGCTCGAACACATTGTCTTAGTCGCTTGGTGATCTCGACGAGTAGGGCATCGCCACCGGCATGCCCAAGTGAGTCGTTCACCGCCTTGAAGCGATCCACATCAACGCATAGCACTGCACAGTGAGACTGCGAATCGTTGAGAGCCACGTAAATATGTTGCTTGATGAGGCGGCGGTTTGGCAGATTGGTCAGGGCGTCATGTGACGCCAGGTGGTTGGCCTTGGCATCGGCCTTGCGGCGTTCAGTCACATCCTCAAGGGTTTGTACGAAGCCGCCGTTCTGAATAGGTCGGTGCGACACATTAAGCACTTTGCCGCTGGTAAACACTAGATTCAGTGAGGATTTTTCTGAACTCTCCGTGAGTGCAAAATAGGCCTCAATGCGCGCATGTCCTGAAGCCAGGCTACCCATGTGTTTTAGGATGACCTCACCGAACTCCTTGATGGAGAGGTTCTCAAGCGTGTCATGAGACTTTAAGACGAGCAATTGCCGAGCTTGCTGATTCGTGAACGCAAGTTGGCCTCTTTCGTCAAAGACGTACAGACCGAGTTTCAAGTTATCCATCGCCGCCTCGAAGCGGTCGTTTTGCGTTTTCAAGGCCAGCGAGACGTCGAGTTGCGCCGTGTCGAACCGTTCGTAGGTCGCCTGTACGATTCTTATCAGGGCGGATTGGTCAATCTGCCCGAGATGGCCGCGACACTGTTCCACTTGTTGGAAAAGCAGTTCATGTGAGAGGCTCTGAGGTGAAAATGAATTGGCTGCCATGTGATCGTAAGCCTAACAACTCGGATGCGTAAGACCTACGCAAAAGCGCGGAAAGGCGTTCCCGAGCAGTTCTACGGCCGGAAAGCTCGTCGTACCCCTTATGGCTCACGACCACCGCAGTGCAGATTAAGGTTTCTTGACGGGCTTGGCAGCAGCAACCGAAGGTGGCGTAGCGGCCACCTTAGCTTCTTTGAAAACCGGCCCCCAAAGTGGATGGCCCGCTTCCGCTCGGCTCAGTTGAAAGTCAGGGGTGATTTTGAGAAGGTTTGAGAATTGAGTCTTGCAGAGCGCCCGCTGACCGGTGACACAGTAGCTAAACGCAAGTAGTCTCAGACTGTCTTGTTTCGTTGATGTAGTGTCGTCCGCTGATTCACTCGCCAACTGCAACTTACGGATCGCGCCTTTGTAATCACCTTTATCGTAGAGCTCCGTGCCTTCCGTGAGAAGCAGTTCAGGTTTGGACTTAGGACTCACCACGGTGACTGGCGCAGAATCATCAGATTTGGCACTAGGCGAATTGGATTTTGAACTAGCGCTTGAGCTTTTGCCAGAATCAGTATCCGCTGGCGACATTGGCGAGGTCGCACCATTTTTTGCGACGCTGGCAACTGTGGAATCTTGAGTTTGACCTGGGTTTGGCGCTTGGCAGGCCGTGAATACTAGGACCATACCGGCTGCTACAACTAATCGATAGATGGATTTCATTTTGGTCCTGTTACTTCTGCGCGGGGTCGACAAAGGTGTGATTGATTTTCGATACTTCGCCTGGCTTAAGCTTGAGGCGGAGCTTGCGCGCAGGGTAATCTCCGTTGCGAATCTCGATGCTGTAGTCCCCCGCCGGGAGACTCAGTGTTTTGAGCGGAGGACTGACCCCACGGCTCTGATCGTTCACGAACACTTCGCCCCAGGGCTTGATGACTAGCCGAGCCACGCCTGGCTTGTCCAAGGGTGACTGAGCAGTGTCCTTGTCTGGCTCAGCTTGGTCTTTGGTAGGCGTAGGCAAGCCTTTTTCGAGCGTAGGATCCACAGTCGCCTGCGTTACCTGAGTGCCTCCCAGGGCTCCCTGAGGAGCCTCAACTTTTGGCAGTTCGACTCTGGTCGTTTCAAGACTCGGGTTTGCGGCCTTCGAGAAGTCAGACTTTTCCACTGGCTTGGCGAACCACCAGAACATCACGGTCAAACCAACGAGGCAGGCCAGCGCCAAGGCCACAAGACCACCAGGTAAGGATTTTTTAGCGGACCTTAGTTTGACCGGTACTCGCTGATTTAAAGCGGAGAGATCAGCGGGAACCAAATCTGTCGGACCATTGTGGTATTGCGAGCCGTTCGCGTCGACTTTATCGAGAACAATCATCGACATCGACGCGCCCGGAACGACATCGTAGGAATTTTGTGCTAAGTGATGCTGCTCAGGTGTCGTTGGAACCGTATCAACGACGTCAAAAGCCGTCGTAGGCAATTCAAACTGCGTTTCGAGTGTAAAAAGCCGCTTCAAACTCTCAATACTTTGTGGCCGATCATCTGGACGTACTGCAAGCGCCGTGTCGATGGCGGCCAGGAAGGCCGGTGAGTATCCCGCTGGCTTTAAATTGGCAAGCTTGATGACGGAGTCACTCATGATTCTGCTCGCCGAGGGGGGCGGCGGTTTTCCTGTGAGCGCGAAGTAGGCGGTGGCCGCCCAGCTATAAATATCGGTCCAAGGGCCTTGCTGAATCGCTGAATCGCCAGCGTATTGTTCAATGGGCGCATAGCCAGGTTTGACCAGCACGGTGAGCGCTTGAGCGTTTTCGACTTCCATCCGACGAGCGGCGCCTAGATCTAGCAAAATTGGCTGGCCGCTATCCAGGATCATGATGTTGTCAGGCGACACATCTCGGTGATAAATTTGCTCACGATGCATGTGTTCCAGGGCATCCAGCACGGGGAGCAGCATCTGCTTTAGCACGGCTTCGCTAGGTACTTCTGGCCGGGCGCGTAAGTCGTCTTTAAGGGTGCGGCCCTCGTAAAAAGGGGTCGCCATATAGGCCGTGCTGTTCTGTTCCCAAAAGCGAAAAACTTCAATTAGGGCAACGTGCTTAAAGCGAGCCAGCATGCGTGCTTCATTTATGAAACTTAATTTGCCCGTTTCAAAATCCTCACTGTAAGACTCCGAGCGCAAGCTAACGGTTGCTCCATCGTTGCGAGCCGCCATGGAGGTTGGCATGTATTCTTTGATC
>JAYVKZ010000073.1:0-2741 GCA_043767985.1 Betaproteobacteria bacterium | reverse complement strand
CCAAGAGTACAAGCTTTTGCGATGGAGCCGCGTGCCAGCATGGCCCAGTGGAATGATGACGAACAGCACATCACAGTATGGTTGGGGACGCAAACCCCTTCCCGAGCGCAGGCCGATATCGCGACGACGCTGGGTTTGGAGATGGCACAGGTGCGCGTCGTGACACCGGATGTGGGCGGAGCTTTTGGCGCCAAGGCCTCGATCTACCCAGAGGACCTTTTGCTAGCCTTGAGCGCTCGTTATCTCAAAGCGAATTTGCGTTGGTTAGCAAGCCGCTCGGAAGAGTTTATTTCGGCTATGCAGGGTCGTGGTTCGGAAATGAGAGGCTCGCTTGCAGTCGCTGCTGACGGTAAGTTGTTGGCGCTGAAAGCCGATCTTAACTTTACGCTGGGGTCTTGGATGCCTTACTCGGCCGTTGTGCCGCTACGCAATGCGGCGAGGATTTTGCCGGGGCCGTATCGCATCGACGGCATTGATATCCAGGGCAGGGCGACTTTATCTAACGCTGCTGCAGTGAATATATATCGAGGCGCAGGGCGACCGGAAGCCGCCTTGCTAATGGAAACCTTGATCGAGGTCGCCGCGCGTTCCTTGGCGATGGATCCGATTGAGTTGCGCCGTCGAAATTTGATCCCCGTGGAGGCGATGCCCTATCAAACTTTGACAGGCGAAACCTTTGACTCGGGCGATTACTTGCAGGCGCTCAGCCGATGTTGCGAAAAGTTTGGCTATGAGCAAGAGCGCCAAGAGCAAAAGCGCCGTCGCGCCCAAGGAGAACTCGTGGGCATTGGCACCAGTATTTATGTGGAGCCCTGTGGACAAGGTTGGGAGTCGGCGCGGGTGACGTTACAGTCCGATGGCCGCGTCCTTATCGCCAGCGGGTCACCCGCGCAAGGGCAAGGCCATCACACGAGTTACGCTCGAATTGCTGCGCAAACCCTGTCATGCTCAGAGGAAAGTGTTGAGGTTGTTTTTGGCGATACAGATCTTGCGCCACCGGGCCTGGGCACCTTGGCGAGCCGAAGCACGGCAATCGGTGGCAGCGCCATTGTCAAAGTCTGTCGTGAAGCCCTGGCGAGACGGGATCGCGGTGAGACCCTTCCCATCACGGTAGAGGATCGCTTTGTGTCTGAGGAAGCTTGGGGTTACGGCTGCTTGATGGCACGCATGTCAATTGACCGCGAGACGGGTGTGCCAAAGATTGAGCGCACGGTGTGGGTCGATGACGCCGGGCAGGTGATTCATCCTGCACTCGCCAAAGGGCAATTGCTAGGCGGTCTGGCTCAGGGTTTCGGACAGGCCATGATGGAGCGCATGGCTTACGATGACACGGGACAGTTAATGACCGGCTCCTTAATGGATTACGCCGTACCTCGGGCGGCCGACGTGCCGAGTGTGGAGATTGAGAGCTTGTGCCATCCTGCAACGACCAATCTTTTGGGGGCCAAAGGGGTGGGTGAAGCGGGCTGTATCGGGGTGCCTGCCGTGTTAATGAACGCGGCGCGCGACGCGCTCAAGGAGTTTGGTGAATTAGAATTAGGGTTGCCCTTGACTGCGGAGATGCTTTGGCGAGCTCAACAGGCCAAAAAAAGCGACTAGCTTCAACTTTATTTCAAAAATCTTAAGACCGATACTGAGACAAACATGGCCGTGAAATATACGAAGTCCGATGCCAAGGTCTACGCAAAGCAGCACTTTCGCGGCGTTTGGGCGGCGAACCTTACACCCTTTGACGAAGCCTTGCGTTTGGACGAAAAGGCGTATCGAAGCAACTTAAAACATTGGATCGAAACACTTAAATTGGGCGGGCTGTTTGTTGCGGGGAAGCAAGCTGAGTTTTTCTCGATGTCAATCGCCGAGCGCAAGCGCTTGATGGCGCTCTCGGTGGAAGTCGCTTTCGATGCGGGGTCACGCGGCGGGCTGGGCCAAGCCGGGATCGTCACCTCGTGTTCTGATACCAATCTTGATGTGGTGCTTGAGCTGGGCCGATACTCACAAGACATCGGCGCGGATTATGTGGTGATTCATAGTCCAGTCCTGCATTTTGGTGCGGACACGGACGGCACGATTTTCGAGTATTACCGCTACCTCACTGAGCAGCTCGATATTGGCATCGCGATGTGGAATCACCCCGACTGCGGATATGTGATGAGCCCGGAGTTGTGCGCGAGAATTGCTGACCTCCCGAATATTGTGGCCATTAAGTACAGCACGGATCGTGCCGCTTACACTCGTTTAACGGAACTGGCAGGTCATAGAATTCAAGTCAGCAACCCATCAGAAGAAGAGTGGTTGGATAACATTATTGAGCTGGGTTGGAACCTCTATCTCTGCTCTACACCTCCGTTTATGTTGCAAACGGCTGTAGACCAAAGGGTGAATGAATACACTCGCTTGGCACTGGCTGGTCAACATGCCGAAGCGCGCAAAGTTCGGGATAGTTTGAACCCAGCGCGAGCGGCCATGAAGGCGTCGAAACCCGCTGGTAAGCCTCAGGCGCATGGCAAGGTTTGGCAGGAGTTACTGGGCCAGGCGGGTGGGCCGGTGCGCCGCCCCTTGCTGCAAATGACGGCTCTGGAGCGGTCTGAGACGCGAGCCGCTTTCGCCGCTAGTGGTTTGAAGTTGGGCTAGTTGTAGTAAGCGCGCGGCTTGGACGCCTCATCGCAATGGTATTGTTGACACCATGAGTTCTTCCCAGTCGGTTATGAAAACTCGTCTTCGACTCAAGGTGAACGACGAGT
>JAYVKZ010000072.1:0-8285 GCA_043767985.1 Betaproteobacteria bacterium | reverse complement strand
ACACCGTGGGCAGTCGATCCAGACCAGGCATCGCAAGCTCAGCCAGGTTCAATGTGAGATCTGGGCTCGTCTCAAGCTCGCGGAGCATGCCGAGATAGTCTCGCTGAGCCTTGCCCCAAAGCCCCAACAAGGCAGGGCCTTGCTCATTGAGCCAGGGTGATTCTGGCAAAAAGGCCTCGGGGGCACGACGTGCCAGCTCGGGCAAGTCATCCCAATAGCTTGTACAAGGGTTGGTCATCAACCAACGAACGTCCAGATGTTGCCCAAGCCGCGCGAACAAGCGCATCTGGTGCATCGTCAAGCCAGGCATACCCATCAGCGTAATGCGGGCAATACCGAGCGAACTTGCAGTTTGCACGACAGAAGTAATCTCACGCTCAAAACGTGCAAAGGGATGTTCATGGGCGAGCGTCCCTTGCCGCTTAAGAATTTCACGCCACAGCCAGGCCTGCCAAGGCTCATACACTTCGAATCGCGCTGGTTGAAGCAAACCTGGGGTGAAATGAGCACCAAACCGGTCGCTAGATCGGTCAAGCACTCGATCAGAAGCCTCCCAAGCTTGCAGCCATTCGGGGCGATTCACCACATAGCCTTCGAAGGCTTGGGCCAGGCGGCTCGCCAACTCAAAGCGGGGTAGCATTGCACCGCCAAGCCCAGCGATGCGCTCAGCCAAGCCCTCGGGCAAAGATTCAATATCCTCCAAGATTTGGAATAGAGTCCAGCGTAAACGCTCCGCCTGAAACGGCGCCTGCCCTTGCACGTCCGCGAAACTTGCCGTCGTTAAGGCCCAAAGGAATCGCCCCGGAAGATCAAACTCAAGCCCTGCGGTGACCCCGTATCGTCGCGCCAAGGAGGTCTCCAAGACTGGCGCAAAGGACAGCTTGGGAACAAGAACCACATCGCGTTGGGAAAGCTCAAAGGGAAGCGGGGAGCCGATTCTTAGCGCAAAGGCATCGAACCAATCTTCAAGCTGCGAAAAGAGAAAGACCTGAAGACCCAAGATCCCTATCGACCGAAAATAGCCGCAGCAATAACGACGAAACCAAGCACCATATTCACCATCACAGCCTGACGGATTTTTTCCATAATTGGACTCAGCTCACCGGGTGTTGCTGCCGCAAAAGCGAGCTTGGCTTTGGGGAACAGGGCAAAGCGGATGTAGAAAAAGATCAGGGTCATGACAAGCGCGAGCGTGATCATCACATGCCAGCCCACTGGCCACGGCTTGAGGCCATTGCTGATCGCCGTGAAGAGCATGGCCAAACCACTACCCCAAATCAGCACCAGTGCGACCGTCACCATCTTAAAGAATTTGCCCTGTACCGCCAACATCAGCTTGGGGCGTTGCGGACCATCAATCGCCTCAAGCGAGGGGCGCAGGCAATGGAGCAAAAAGAACATGCCTCCAACCCATACAATGACGCCGACCAGGTGTAAAAATATCCAAAGTTTGTGCATGAGGTTGTGGGTCCTGTGATGATCGATGTAGGCAGTGTTACGCCAAATGCAAAATGCGCTTGGCGACTTCTCTTGGGCTCCATTGTCCCGTAACGACGGCCTCTTTGGGCATCATCATCACGGTTAACAAGAGCTTCTCAAATTCTGGAGCAAACCCATCAATAATTTTTTGCGGGTCGGGGCACAGAACCGTATCGGTAATTAGACCAAATTGCACACCGCCTGCGTAGGAGAGAATCGACACGCCAATACCGATATCACCCGATTGTGGCACCCAGAACATGACGCGTGAAAGGGTCTCACCCGCCATTTTGATGGGAACGGACGGGCCAGGCACATTGGTCATCACCGCAGTAGACTTATTACCGAAAATTGCCAGCACCTGGTCTTGTACCATTTTCGGTAAGGAGCCCACCACCCCAAGAATAGCAAAGGCTAAAAGCGCTTGATACCCGGTTTTAAGTTCGCCCATGCGGCGCTTCACTTCCAGCAAGCGCTCTAGCGGGTTTTCAATCCCCACTGGCAGAGTCAGCGGCACTAGGCCAAATTTATTGCCAAGCTGTAAGGCATCTTTCAGAGGCCGTAGGTTCACCGGTACCATCGCGCGAATTTCCACGCCTACGACAGTTTCACCTCGGCTACGCAGGTAATTTCGAATGGCTCCTGAAACACAACTCAACAGCACGTCATTGATTGAGCAGTCTAAAACTTTGCCGACCAGCTTGACCTCTTCAACCGGTAGAGGCTCATTCCAAGCGACCGCCTTCTTGTTGCCAGGCTTTCCTTTCAAACTGGTGGGAGAGTCGTTCGGCAACATGGCTAGAGCAGCAATATCCTTGATCACCTGCGAACCGACGCCTGCATATTCCTTCAGCATATCGGGCGCGGCGAACGTGAGCATTGAGCGAGACACCGCTTGTTCAGTCAACTTGATGGCTCTTACGGCCCCCTTCGTAAGCGGGCTAAGGTAAGGCGCCCAAGGGTTGGACTCCACGCCCACCGAGGCCTCGGACTGGGTACGACTCGTAAGGCCTGCGCCAGTGGCCTTCATGGCGACCCGCCCACTCGGAACATCCGCCTGATCGGTCAGCGAGAGCATAACTGCGACCAAGGCGATTCCATCCCCAATACAGTGATGAACCCGCGATATTAGTGCTGTCGAACCCTTGTAGTTTTGCACCAAAATCATCTGCCATAGCGGGTGATTCTTGTTTAAGGGTTCCATGGCCAACTCACCGACGTAAACCTGCAGTTCGGCATCGCCCACCTGGCCCTTGCTGCCGCCTGGCAAGGTCGTCTCGAAACAATGGTAGTTGAGATCAAACGCCGTGTCGCTCACCCACTGAGCGCCATTGCCCTCGGTCTCCACTTTTTGCTGGAAGCGACGATGCACCAATAGCCGATCACGAATGAGCTGATGCATACGTAGAACACTCATACTCTTTTCGAAAATATTTACGCCGACAATCATCATCAGATTGCTGTTACCGTCCATACGCAACCAAGCATGGTCAACATTAGACATTTTTTCGCGAGACATGTGCCCTCCTCTACTTTACAGACCAAACCTTATCGGTCTGCTTAAAATCCGGCTCTAGAACGACCAGATCGATTCATCCATATAATACCGAGGAATCCAGGGTAAACGGACCAATCCAGGTAAGTTGCTTGGAATAATTGAGCAGGACTTTGTTCGGCTCGCTGATATCACACCAAGGAGGCAGGCAATGGCTGATTTAGGCTCGAAATTTGAACAAGCCGTGGCAGATTCAAAGAATCTCCCCGAGCGCCCCGACAATGCAACCCTACTCAAGCTGTACGCGCTCTTCAAACAAGGCAGTAGCGGCGACGTGGACGGCAAGCGCCCTGGCTTCACCGACATGGTCGGCCGTGCCAAGTGGGACGCCTGGAACGAAATGAAAGGCACCGACCAAGTCGAGGCGAAAAACCAATACATCGCGCTCATCGAATCACTCAAAGAGTGAGAGCGAGGGCGGTCAGAGAATGCCTAAGAAGCGCAGCGGGGGACATACGCGTGGTCGTCTACCCCGGCCTGCTCGGCTAGCGCGGTCAATCGCCCTGCAAACCAACCTTACGCAAAATACTTATCAAAATTCTTATTAATCTGATCTTCAATCTTAGGTTTAAAAGCCGACAGCAAAAACCCAAGCTTGGCATCGACTGTGACGCCATCTTTCGTTACCACTAATTGGCCGCTAACCCCACTGCGTTCGAAATTGAGCGTATTGCCAGCCCACTCACTTTCCATATCAAACGACTCAGCCAGTTCATCGGCAACTTTCTGAGCAGCTTCTTTGGCTTTTTTAAGCCCTAATTTATGCTTGCGCTGTAGCGAAATATCGGCCATTTTTTTCTCCAGTGGTGCCATTGTACTGATCGACGATCACTTGATATCCGGGGCTTAGATACTTACCATCAAATTGAGCCATCACCGGGGTATTACCTGCTGTTGGCCTGGCCGATTTGGGCGTAGGATGCCAACCCCAAAGCGCTAGCATCACAAAAAACCCAACAACATAAGCCAGCACCACATGCCAGCCGCCCCGTAACCAAGCACCTGCTGACTTGGCACCGTCAAACATACCCGAGACCGCCACACCTGCTGACGACCCAAACCACAGCATGGATCCGCCAAAACCGACGGAGTAGGCCAACATGCCCCAATCGAAGCCCCCTTGGTTAATCGCCAACGCTGTCAGCGGAATGTTGTCAAAGACCGCTGAGACAAACCCCAAGGCGAACGCAGATTGCCAGGACGCTGGAGGCAAGTGATCGACCGGCATCATGCTCGCAGCGAATACCAGAGACAATAAGAAAAGGGCGCCCTTTGCAGCCCCCGGCACCAAAGCCCAATTGGGAGCATGCAAGGGCGCAGCCACCAAGATTGCGACCCACACGGCAAGACCTAGCCAAGGGAACTTCGACGCCAAGGGCCCCATGCTTTGATTGGCGTAGACATTCATAGCAATGGCCGCAACCAAAATCAGAACGACAATCCCAAGGCGAGTCCATTCCACATGGTGGCCGCGACGCTCATGCTTCAGAATGGGCTGGTGCTTGTGTTGCTGCAGGGCTGCAGGAATACCGCACACGATGAGTGCAACCAGGGCGGCGATATACGCAGGGAACACCGCTAGAGGGCTAATGCCCGCGAGCCACATCATGGTGGTGGTCGTGTCGCCTACGACCGAGCCCGAACCACCCGCATTGGAGGCCGCGACAATCGCTGCGACATAGCCAATGTGTACTTTATGCCGAAATACAGTTTTCGCAATGGTGGCTCCGATGATCGCGGCAGCGATATTATCGAGAAATGAAGACAGCACAAACACTAGGATCAGCAAGACAAAACCGCCCTTCCAGTCGTCCGGTAAAAACTTTGGCAACACATCGGGCACCTGGCTTTTCTCGAAATGGTCGGACAGCAAGGCAAAACCCACGAGCAGCCCCAAAAGATTTGCCAAGGTCACCCATTCATGGACGAAATGGGCCAGTAAACCGGTGAAGCCTGCGCCCTCACTGAAGCCCGCGAACCCGAGTTTGTACACGGTAATGACGAGCATGCCGCACACCGCGACGTAAAGCGTTTGATGATGAAAAAGCGCTACGCCTAAGAGCGTTGCACCAAACAAAATAAACTCAACAGGAATACCCAAAAACATGGCTTAGCTCTTAATTTCAAACACTTGGCGAAGGTAGCGCAAATAGTTTTCGTCGTCACACATGTTTTTAGAGGGCGTGTCGGACAACTTGGCGACGGGCTGGCCGTTGCAGCGAATCATCTTGATCACGATCTGCAAAGGGGTGTAGCCAAGATCGTTGGTGAGGTTGGTGCCAATGCCAAAGGCTAGACGGCAACGTTCATGGAATCGGGTATACAACTCAATGGCCACGGGGAAGGTCAACCCATCAGAAAAGATCAAGGTCTTGGTCTTGGGGTCTACGCGGTTACTCTCGTAATGCAGAATCATTCGTTCACCCCAAGCGAAGGGCTCACCTGAATCATGGCGGGCCCCATCGAAGAGCTTGCAGAAATACATATCGAAGTCGCGTAAAAAAGCCTCTAAGCCGAAGACATCCGACAGTGCTATTCCCAAGTCGCCACGATATTCACGAGCCCAGGACTCAAAAGCGAAGGTTTGCGAATCGCGCAGGCGAGGCCCCAACGCTTGACAGGCTTGTAAATACTCATGAGCCATGGTGCCCAAGGGCGTGAGACCGTGCTTCATCGCCAGCAGCACATTCGAAGTGCCGGCAAAGACCGCACCGAGTTGATCTCTACAGCCTAAAATCATTTCTTCCTGCCATAGCCTGGAGAAGCGGCGGCGAGTGCCGTAATCGGCAATTCTCAGCTCTTGATCTTTGGAATCAGCAAGGCCCGCGCTATGATTGACGAGATCGATCTTGGTTTGAAAACGCTTGCGACCTTCGGCATAGTTGGGTGAGGGTTGGGTTCGTCGGAAATAGATCTCATTGACGATGGAGAGCACCGGTATTTCAAAAAGAATCGTGTGCAGCCAAGGCCCCTTGATCACGATCTCAAGTTCACCCGGCTTGTCTGCCGAGGGCACCACCGTGATGTACTTGCGATTCATTTGGAACAGACCGAGAAAATCGACGAAGTCGCTTTTGATGAAGCGCATACCGCGCAAATAATCTAGCTCGCGCTCGCGAAACCGCAAGGTACAGAGGTGGTCAAGCTCTTCATTGATCTCGTCAACATAGGGGGCGAGGGCGACGCCCTCATTACGGCATTTGAAACGGTATTCGACCTGGGCCCCGGGAAAGTGATGCAGAACAACCTGCATCATGGTGAACTTATAGAGGTCGGTATCGAGCAGCGAGGAAATGATCATTTTTTAATTATCGTGCGAGGGCGCAGCAGCAAAGTCGAAGCTATTAGCATAAATCATTCAAGCCGATTTAATTTTTGACAGGACTTACACCACGATCGGAGCCTCACCGGCGGGAGGGGTGTTTCGACTCCGGTGACATTTGATGAGACCATCAATCATCACCATGCCAACACCAGGAAGGTCCCCGAGCTCAACGCTATCTAAGAGTGACTTCCCGGCCGAATGTTGTGCTTTATCCATAAACACAAAGTCCGCAGGGCGACCGACCTCGATCAGGCCTTGAGGGAGCTTGCGCATCCTGGAAATATTACCCGTGGCAAATCCAAAGGCAATCTCCGCCGGGATGTCCGCCATCGAGGAGATTAGGGCCACCATTCTCAACATGCCAAGTGGCTGTACACCTGAGCCTGCGGGAGAATCAGTGCCGAGAATCACACGATGTGGGCACTTCAACTCCATCGCATGGCGAGCCGTGAGGATGCCAATTTTTTCATTCCCGTTATGGACAATCTCAATCGCTCGGCTGCTCTTCTCGCAAAGCCTGCACACTTGCATGTAGGGCAAAGACGTATGACCGCCATTGATATGGCCGATCACATCGGCGTCCGCTTCTAGCACCACGTCAGCATCAATCAGGCCAGAGCCGGGAATCGACGGTCCACCCGTGTGAATGGTGCTTTGGATACCATATTTGCGTGCCCAGGAGACCATCCGCTTGGCCTCGTCACCGGCTTTTACCGAACCTAGGCCCACTTCACCGAGCAGCTTCACGCCCGCCGCAGCCATCTCCGCAAAATCTTGCTCTACCATCCCTTTTTCAATAATGGGCGCGCCCGCCAAGACCTTCACACCACCGCCGACCCCGGCGGCCCGCATGCCCTCAAAAGAGCGTTGTGCCGTGATCGCCAAGGCCTTCACGCCAATGATGTCCTTGGCACGGCCCGGCAAATGAACCTCGCCGGCCGAGATCATCGTGGTCACGCCACCGTGCATGCAAGACTCGATCCAACCGAGTTGGCTTTGCCGAGGTGTCCAATCCCCAAAAACTGGATGGGTGTGGGAATCGATCAGGCCAGGTGCGATTGCGGTGCCTTTGCAGTCGATGGTTTGATGGGCATGAGACAGGTCGCAGTCGGCCTGTTTGCCTATCGCAGTGATCAAGCCATCCACGACCACAATCGTGTCAGCTTCCAAAATCGGCTCATCAATATCACCCGACAACATCAGCCCGATATTCTTGATCACTACTTTGCCAGACTTTTCTGAAATTACGACGCCCGCCATGAATTTTTCCCCGTGTTGATGAGTGACTGCCTGGCGCTCAAGCCCTATCGCAAGCCGTCCTGACCCTTGATTTCATGCGCCTGAAGTCCGCCGATACGTGCCAAGGGACGTCCACTGGCAGTGACCGCTACCGCCACCACGATTTCTTTGGCGCGAGGCGCATCACTCACTCTGGCTTCGATGGCATCGAAATGGCTACGCACGAAAGCGGCATCCTTATGGCCGAGTGGTACATCAATGGCAGTGCCCATACCGCCCATTTTCTTGGCCGAGGGCACCAGGGCAGCGCCCTTTTCTACAGCCAGGCGCAATGGTGCGCCCAGCTTAGGATGCAAAATTGCGGCGGCATGCTCAAGCTCGCCCGCTTCACCGACCACGGCCGCCTTGCCGTAGCTTTCGGCCGCACCCGGCGCAATGCCCAGGGCTTCAACACATTTCTGGCCAAGCAGGGCACCCAGCTCCTCACCTATCGCAATGAGCTCGTCCAGATTCTGTGAATAGTGTCCGGCATAGGGGTTGGCAATCACGGCCATAGCCAATGCACGACGTGTCGGAGTGGTCAGTGTTTGCCCCATTTCCATGCGAGTTTCTTCGACACTAACGATCAGTTTTCGAATATTGGCGGGCACAATTCACTCCTATGCTGCTTGATGCAACACTTTATCA
>JAYVKZ010000071.1:0-3066 GCA_043767985.1 Betaproteobacteria bacterium | reverse complement strand
GGCATCACAGCTTGCTCGTGCGGCTGAAAGATATGGGAAACGTGCTGATCTCCGGCGATCTTACCCACTTCCACGAAAACTATGAAAACAACGGTGTGCCGACGTTCAATTTTCATCGCGCAGACACCTTAGCCTCCTTGGATCGTTTTAAAAAGGCTGCGGCCAACCTCAAGGCGACCGTGATCATTCAGCATGACGTTCGCGATATCAATAAGTTGCCTGCGTTTCCGGCTGCAGCCAAGTAGCTTCATCGCGACATTTGCCGAGGTGCGGGATGGACTTGCGTCTCTTGAAAGTTAATCCAATTACTGTCGCGAACTTCGCACCTTTCGGCTGGCTGGCCAGTGGGGAAGGCATGGAGCATGCTCAGACTCGTCGCATCAACGAGGGATCGAGTTTGCGCTTGGACGGCATTGGGGAGCTTTCATTGAGCGCTGACGGTGGGCAGCCTTGCCTAGCTCTTTTTAGAGCTCAGGCACGGGACTTGACTCAAGCTTGCACTGTGTTGGAGCGCCACCGTTTGGGCACTCAGACCTTTGTGCCTTTAGGCGGAGTGCGCTATGTGATGTTGGTCGCTACCGGCGAAGAGGCGCCTGATGCTGCGAGCTTGGCGGCGTTTTTAGTAGAAGGTCATCAGGCCATCACGCTGCGTGCAGACACTTGGCACCACGGCTTGATGGCTCTGGAAGCAGGAGATTTTATTGTTGTTGAGCGAGTAGCAGACGAAGTGGACTGCGAACTTGCGACTTTGAGCGCACCGGTCTATCTTCGTCTGGAAGGCTAGCTTTTTAAGATAGCCTAAGAAAACGCAAATCACTGAGCCGAGATACGCTCGGCAAGGCTCACCAAACTACGATCGCGCCCTGGTGGGCCGAGCAGACTGATTCCCAAAGGTGCTCCCAAGCGACTGGCGAGTGGCAGGCTTAATTGCGGGAAACCGGAGAGTCCGGCGATGCACAGCATTTGAATGGCGTGGTTGCGGTATTTATCCAGATTGGCCTCGTCCTCACCAATGAGCGGCGCAATGTCGGGCATGGTAGGCATGACTAGTACGCCGTCGTCCCCCAAAAGTTCCAGTAACATGGCTCTAAACTTGGATCGAAAAGCGGTCGCTGTGGCGACCTGTTCGTCGCTGACGGTGCTCGCCCAATGAAAGCGCGGCCCCACGCCCGCACCCAAAGGTGGATGATATTTTTGAATCATCGGCCCATTCACCTGCCAAGCTTCTTTGCCCTGGAGATAGCGAAAATTCCAGAACATCGCGTCGAAACTGTCCATGACCACCTTGGTCGGTTTCGCGGGACCCAGCACTGATTCAATCTTGGCGCGAGGCGGCGCAAAAGCCTTGATCGCCTTGGGGCTTAGTAAGCCCCACACTTGCGTTGGCGAGAAAAGGCGAACCCGCTCAGGTAGGGGCTGTGTATCTTCGCCCAACAACACATCGGCTACCCGTGCGAAGGTGGGGACATCTCTCGTGAACCAGCCACAGGTATCGAAGCTCGGAGATAAATCAAGCGCGCCATGCAGGCTGACTCGGCCATGCGTCGGTCGAATGCCGACCAAGCCGCAATGGCTGGCAGGTGCACGTACGCTGCCACCGGTATCGGTCCCAAGGGCGAAATCGCACAATCTATTCGAGACGGCCCCGGCCGAACCTGAGGACGAGCCACCGGTAATTCGGTCCGGCGCGCTGCCGTTGATCGGTGAGCCAAAGTGGGCGTTTTGTCCATTCATGGAGAAGGCTAATTCATCGGTAATGGTCTTCCCGATAAATCTTGCGCCTGAGCTGAGTAGCTTGTTCACGGTCGTGGCGGTGGTTGTTTTGATCCCGGACATGGCGAGCACAAACGGCTGCCCACCACTGGTTGGGTAGCCTGCTACATCAAATAAATCTTTAACGCCAAAGCTTAGGCCGGATAAGGGTCCAGTCGATGCCGCAGGCACAGGGGCCTCGGGGTAGGGCATGAAGGATCGGGCGGTGTCATGAACGAGCGGCATGCTGGGTTTCCTTAGGCGTGATCGAGAGTCGGAATAGCGTCAGTACGTAGGCAACGCACACTGTGATTGGGTGAAAGCATTGTCATCTCTGGTCGATTTTGCCTGCACTCGTCGCTAGCGAAGCCGCAACGTTGCGCGAAAGCACAGCCGAGAGGAAGGGCGGATAGGTCGGGCGGGGCGCCTGCAATCGTCTCTAGTCTAGCGCCTTCCGCCAGTGCACCATGGGCGCGACTTTTTAGAAGGGCCATGGTGTAGGGATGGCGAGGTGCTCGAATCAAATTACGCGCGGTGCCGACTTCCACAATCCGACCCGCATACATCACTGCGATTCGGTCCGCGACCTCGAGTGCTGCCCCAATGTCATGCGTCACGAAAATGACCGACAGCCCCATCTCACGTTGCAGTTCACGAAGCAGGAGCAGAATTTGAATTTGCACGGTGGCATCCAGCGCCGTGGTGGGCTCATCCGCTAACAAAAGTTGTGGTTCGCAGGCGAGCGCTAGCGCGATCATGGCGCGCTGGCGCATGCCGCCGCTCATCTCATGGGGATAGGCCGCCAAGCGTCGCTCGGGGCTGGGGATACGTACACGCTCAAAAAGTTGTAGCGCTCGCTTGAAAGCCACGTCTTTACTGACCGGCTCATGGCGACGAATGCTTTCAACAATTTGCGCACCCAGCGTATAGACTGGATCGAGTGCTAGGAGCGGCTCCTGAAAAATCATGGCTGCCACTTTGCCACGGTAGGCTGCCAAGGCCGAAGGGGACAGGGCCAAAACATCTTGCCCGCCCACCAAGATGTGCCCGCTGATCTCCGTGCGACGTGGTGTATGCAAACGAAGCAAGGAACGCAGGGTCACACTCTTTCCCGAGCCGGACTCGCCAATAAGTGCGACCACCTCACCACGCTGCACCTGGAGATCGACGCCCCCCACAGCGGGCACAGGTTTGCGGCCACCAGTGAAGGTGACCTTGAGGTTTTGTATATCGACGAAAGGGGCGTCTTGCTCTTGACTCATGATACGGTGACGCCAGAGGGTTCTTTGTGTGATGTGGCCGTCATCGGTATTG
>JAYVKZ010000070.1:0-16934 GCA_043767985.1 Betaproteobacteria bacterium | reverse complement strand
CTTCGAGACGTCGGCTCGACTCGGCGACACGGACTTTTTTGTGATCGAGGCGGATGAATACGATACGGCTTTTTTCGACAAGCGTTCGAAGTTTGTTCACTACCGTCCGGCCACTACGATCCTTAATAATTTAGAGTTCGATCATGCCGATATCTTCAAGGATCTTGAGGCGATTGAGACACAGTTCCATCACTTGGTAAGGACTGTACCTAGCCAAGGGCGACTGTTAGTCAATGCTAAGGAGGCCTCTCTCGAGCGGGTCTTGGCGCGTGGCTGCTGGAGCGAGTTAGAGCGCTTTGATACAAGCAGTGCCTGGCATCTGAGCGATTTGATTGAAACCGCAGAGTCGAGCAAATTTAGAGTACGTTTCGGTGAGCAAGACTATGGCCAATGCCAACTCAGCTTGGCGGGCGAGCACAATCGCAGCAATGCGCTCGCAGCCATTGCTGCGGCTCGTCATGTTGGTATTTCACCTGAGGTCAGTATTGCTGCAGTCGCCGAGTTCAAAGGCATCAAGCGCCGACTAGAGTTACGCGGGACGGTTCGCGGTGTTCAGGTGATCGACGATTTCGCGCACCATCCAACCGCCGTAGCCACTACGATCGCCGGTCTCAAGACACGATTGCTGGCTAGCGGCGAACCCCACCGGATATTGGCGGTGCTTGAGCCACGCTCGAACACCATGAAGCTTGGCGTGGTGAAGGCTCTATTACCAAATAGTTTGGAACAGGCGGACCATGTGTTCGGTTTTGCTGGTGGTCTGGGTTGGGATCTTGGGCAGTGTTTATCGCCTCTGGGTGCGCGGGCTGAAGTCCATCAGGATATCGGCACCCTGGTGAGTTCTATTGCTAGCGCCGCACGCCCTGGCGACCGGGTGCTAGTCATGAGTAATGGCGGGTTCGGGGCAGTTCACGCGAAGCTACTCCAAGCGCTTGAAGCCGGCTAAGACATTGGCATTCAATACATTGGATAATTGTGCAGTCAGTGTGTGACTAGTAGCGGCTTGACGTGGCCTAAAGCGGGGCAAGATTGATGAATGCACGCAAGCAAATTATTTACCTACACGGCTTTCGATCGTCACCGCTTTCTGCAAAAGCGACGCTGCTGGCGCAAAAATTTAATGCACTGATCGCGCCGCAAGCTGTGGCGAATCGGCCCCTGTCTGCCAAGCTCCTCGGACAAGCCTCGCCGACTTACCGGTACTTTTGTCCGCAACTACCTGCCTCGCCTAAGCATGCGATGGACTTCGTTGTTGAGCGCTATGCCCCGGGTCCTCAGGATTGCTTGATCGGCAGTTCATTAGGGGGCTATTACGCGGCTTATCTCGCAGAAACCTTTGGCTGCCGTTGCGTTTTATTAAACCCGGCCGTGCGTCCAGCTCGTGACTTAGCGTCGTATGTGGGTGAGCACAAGATGTTTCACAGTGATCAAGCCTTTGTTTTTCAGGCGGAATATCTCTCTGAGCTTCGTGCTTTAGAAATATCTGGTCTCTGCGAGCCGTCGCGCTACTTTTTAATTGCAGCGAAAGGCGATGAACTTTTGGATTGGCGCGAAATGCTGACGAAGTACCCTGCGGGTACTTTGAAGCTTTTAGAACAAAGTGATCATGCATTGTCAGATTTCGTCTCGCATATTGATCAGGTGGTCGATTTCTGCCTGGCAGACGTGCGGCCGCGTGGATAGCCCGCCACACGGCGGGTTCATTTCGGTCGGCTCGCCGTTTTATTTTTGCTTGCGGCTTTCTCAGTGACTTTCCTGCCGGTTTTGCACGAACTTGAGGTGTATAGTCGTTTCATTCCTGGTCGCGATCTTTTACCAGAGCAGTTTGACCATCATCGCTAAAGGAAATGCATGTCCGTAAACCTCTTGAGCTTGGCGCATCAAGCCATGGGTGAGGTTGCGCCTGGCGAGCTGGCTCAGCATTTGGGTGAATCGCCGGGGCCAATTGCCTTGGCCTTGAATGCTGCGTTGCCCGCAGTGGTGGGCGCCCTAGTTCATCGCTCGCAATCCCTCAATGCAGCGGGGGCACTCCTAGGCATCATTGATCTGCCTCAAATCGATGGCCACTTGGCAGGAAAAACCAAGAGTCTAATGAGTGACGGTGCCATCAACTTTGTTCATTTCTCGCAGATGGGCACGAAGTTGATGTTGGAGTTGTTTTCGGAAAGAGCGCTTGCGCTGGTCAATCGTTTAGCCTCCGTTGCCGACATCAAAGCTTCCTCGGCAAATGACCTTGCCGCGGTGTCAACGGTATTAGCCTTAAGCCTCATCAAGCGGGTTGTCACCGACGATGATCTAGGCGCGGCAGGCTTGATGGAGTTTATGAGAGGGCAAGGCCAAACCTTCCTTGGAAAGATTGATCCTAGCCTCGTGCTTGCACTAGGTGCTCCCGACGCTGCGTCGCTGATGGGATTGAACACGCTCGACGCTGCGCAGCCCACGCTGGCCTCGGCGCAATCTAAAGACGATCGGAAGACGAGGAAGCCGCTGCTTCCTTCGAAGTGGGTCCCCTGGCTTTTTGGTGTTGCCTTGCTGTTGAGCCTGATTGCGGTCTTAAACGCTTGCGATTCAGAGGGCAGTAGTACGTCGCGCTCACCGCAAGCCGGTCCGGGCGCTAGTCAAGCGGCAGGGGCGAGTAAGGGCGTAAGCACTTCGACCGTGTTGCCAGCGGTTGAAAAAATCTACTTTGATGCGGGTAAATATGAATCCCCAGACGACACGTCAAAAAAGATTGCAAATATTCTTTCCTTTGCTAAAAACCATGGCAACAGTCGTCTAACGATTACCGGATTTCATGACACGGCGCCAGAAGCCGAGCCGGTGCTTCGCTTGGCGCGCCAGCGTAGTATGGCGGTTCGTAGTGTGCTTATTTCGGCCGGCATCACAGAGGACCGTATCGTGCTACAAAATGCCCAGGAATCGATCGCGACCGTGGGGGAACGTCAAGCCACAAGGGTCGAAGTGTCGATTTCGCCGTAGTTGGAACGTCCAGTTTTGGATGTCCTTTAGAATCGACGCATGGAAAAATTAAGCAACGGTGCAGACCTACTCTGCGACACGCTTCTCGCTAATCATGTCGACATGTGCTTCGCTAACCCGGGTACTTCCGAGATGCACTTTGTGGCTGCCCTGGATCGCAAACCACAAATGCGTTGTGTTCTGGGCCTCTTCGAAGGGGTTGTGACTGGTGCGGCGGACGGCTATGCGCGCATGGCCGAACGGCCTGCAGCCACCCTACTGCATCTTGGACCGGGCCTAGCCAATGGCTTGGCCAATATGCATAACGCCAAACGCGCCTCCTCGCCGATGATCAATATTGTGGGCGACCATCCTGACTATCATTTGCCCTTTGATGCGCCGCTCACCTCCGATATTGTGAGCTTAGCGAAGCCCATGTCCCATTGGGTCCATCGTATTCCCGAGGCAGACCAAGTCGCGTCCTCGGCAGCACAAGCTGTCAAAGTCGCACGTACTGCCCCAGGGCAAATCGCAACCCTCATCTTGCCGGCCGACGCCGCCTGGAACGAGACCCAGGCGCCGGTCGTCATCGCCGAATCACCGCACTACAGCGCTTTGGACTTTCAAGCCGTGGCGCGCGTCGCGGAGGCGCTCAAGCAAGCTGGTAAAACGATCTTTGTGCTGTCGGGCAAAGCCCTTCGTGATCCCGCGTTGTCTTTGGCCAGTCGTATTGCCCAGGCCTGTCAGGCGGGCTTACTCGCACAGCAATCCAATGCCCGTATGGAGCGTGGCGCGGGCCGAGTGCCTATTGCGCGCGTTCCTTATCCGGTGGACGCCGCCTTGAAAGTATTTGCAGGCGTGGCTCGGGTCGTGCTCGTCGGCGCCAAAGCTCCCGTGGCCTTTTTCGCCTATCCGGGTAAGCCTGGCAGTATGCTTCCTCCAGAGTGCGAGGTCCTGGAGTTAGCTTCCCCTGGTATGGACAGCTTGGCGGCCTTGCAATTGCTCGCGGAGCACATCAAGCTGCCTGCTGCACAAGCACCGGTGTTGCATGAGCGCCTGCACCCCAAAGTCCCGGACGGGGTTCTCACCCCCGACTCGATCGCCATGGCCATTGCCTTGCACCTACCGGATCAAGCGATTATTTGCGATGAGGCCGTAACTTCAGGACGCGAGTTCTTTGCGCCAAGCTTTGGGACGGCTCAGCATGATTTCTTGCAAATCACTGGTGGCGCGATTGGATTGGGCTTGCCACTTGCCGCGGGCGCAGCCCTGGCTTGCCCTGATCGCAAAGTACTTGCTATGCAGGCCGACGGTAGTGGCATGTATACCGCCCAAGCCTTGTGGACGCATGCTCGTGAAAAACTAGACATCGTGACGGTGATCTTTGCAAATCAGCGCTACAACATCTTGCAAGGCGAGCTTAAAGCGGTCGGTGCACAAGCGCCCGGTGTGAATGCCCGGCGAATGCTCGATCTAGATGACCCAACCATCAATTGGGTCAAGCTGGCCAATGGCCTCGGTGTTGAGGCCGTACAAACCCGCGATAGTGCTGAGTTTAGTGATTTATTGGCGGGAGCTATGCGGCGCAAGGGGCCGTTCTTGATTGAGGCACTGATCTAGTACCGATCAGGAAAGTTAGTGGGCTTGGAGACAAGCTAACCGAGCATTGTTGCTAGTCATCATCCCCGCCAAGAATTCCACCCAAGCCGCCTAATCCGAGCCCGCCCAAGACCCCTGCACTTTGTTCCTTGCCTGCGCCACCGGTCTGAGGCGCAGCCGCGAAGATGCGCGAGGCCAAGCGCGAAAAGGGCAGGGACTGTAGCCACACCGTGCCCGGTCCGCGCAGTACGGCAAAGAACAAGCCTTCGCCGCCAAACAAAGCGGTCTTGACCTTGCCCACGTACTGAATTTCAAACTGAACATCACCGGCCATGGCGACCAAGCAACCGGTGTCGACCCGCAAGGTCTCACCAGCCGCCAGTTCACGCTTGAGGACGGTGCCCCCGGAATGCACAAAAGCAAGGCCATCGCCTTCTAGCTTTTGCATGATGAAGCCTTCGCCTCCAAAAAACCCCACGCTGAGTTTCTGCTGAAAAGCGATGCCAAGTTGTACGCCGCGAGCGGCACACAGGAACGCGTCTTTTTGGCAGATCAATCGCCCACCAAGCTGTTTAAGATCAACGGGGATGATTTTGCCCGGATAGGGGGCTGCAAAGGCCACCTTACGTTTGACGCTAGCGAGGTTGGTGTAGACGGTAGTGAATAAGGATTCGCCGGTAATTAAGCGCTTACCTGCACCCATTAATTTGCCAAATAGGCCGCCGCCGCTCCCGCCGCTGCCTGAGCTGCCGTCGCCAAAGACTGTGTCCATGTCGATTCCTTCTTCCATGAACATGAGGCTTCCTGCCTCGCCCACCATGGCCTCTTTGGGGTCGAGTTCGACCTCGACAAACTGCATTTCGGCGCCATAAATCTTGTAGTCCACCACGTCCATGCCCATCTGCTTACTCCTGTCTGTGACTTAAATTCGCTTTGAATTGTAAAGGCTGGCTGAGATGTTCTCGCGCGCCTCCTATAATTCACCCCTATGAAATACGCGTTATTAGAAGAAGCCGGGGAACTGAAAACCGGCACGATGCTGTCTGAAGCAGAAAGCTCCTATCAAATCGAGCTGGATACGGGCCGCCGGGTGAAAGTGAAAGTCAACCAGGTCTACCTCCGTTTTAATCAACCTGAGTCAGGCTTGCTCCTGCCGCAGGCGCAAGCGATGGCCGATGCAATGGAGCTCGACTTCCTGTGGGAATGCGCGCCCAAGGAGGAATTTGGCTTCCCCGCGTTTGCGCAGGAGTACTTCGGTGGCGAGCCCACGAGTGTGCAAAGTGCAGCGCTTTTGATCAAGCTACAGTCCGCCCCGATTTATTTTCAGCGCCGTGGCAAGGGCCAATTTTTACCGGCACCGATTGAAACCATCCACATTGCTTTGGCGGCCGTTGAAAAGCGCAAAGCACTGGAAGCCCAGATCAATGCATGCGCCGCGCAAATGGTCGCCGGGGTGTTGCCCGAGACGATTGCGGAGCAGGCACTTCGCTTGATGACTCGCCCCGATAAAATGAGCTTTGAGTTCAAGGCCTTTGATAAAGCTTTGCAAGAACTGAAGACTTCACCTGAAAAGTTGTTGCTGAAGCTTGGCGCCTTCAGCTCCGCCCATGCGATTCATCATGCCCGCTTTGAGCAGGATTTGTTTCCGAAGGGTATTGCCTTCCCGCCGCATTTGCTTTCCAAAGAGGCAGAAAAATCGCCAAAATCTGAGGCAGGCGCCGCGACCGCTACTGCGGGTGCGAAAGCAAAGGCAGATCAAATCGGGTCTGGCAAAGGCAATAGCTTAAGTAGTCTTGGAGGTCTGGCGGGTCTGGGTCAATTGGCAGGCTTGTCGCAATTGAAGCAGCTTGTCAAAGGCCCTGATAAAGGGCTGGAACTTTCTGAAGCACAACCCTTCTCGATTGATGATTCGACGACCACCGAAATCGACGACTGTCTGTCCGTACAAACCTTGCCCGATGGTCGCTTTCGAGTCGGTGTTCATATCGCGGCGCCAGCGCATGCGATTGAACATGACAGTCCGCTGGATAAAGCGGCCCGTGAGCGCATGTCCACCGTCTACATGCCGGGTGAGAAAATTACCATGTTGCCTGGCGAGGTCGTGGCTCGTTACTCTTTGGACGCTGGCCGTGAAGTGCCAGCGCTTTCCATTTATGTTGATCTCGATGAAGCGGGCCAAAGTGTTGTTGCGACACAGTCTAAGCTTGAACTGATCAAGGTCTGGGCCAATCTGCGGCACGACCAGCTCGATGCACTGGTGAATGAGGAGGCTTTGGATCAGCCTGAGAGCACGGCCGGCCAAGCGATGGACAGCCTGCCCCAGGCAGCGGCGCTGCGGGTGCTGTGGAAGCTAACCCTGGCTCAGTGCTTGGAGCGCGAGAAAGTGCGCGGCAAGCCTGAAGCGCGTTTTCGTACCGACTTTAGCTTTTATGTTGAGAACGATGCCGTGCGCATTATTCAGCGCCGTCGTGATGCGCCCTTGGATCGCATTGTTGCCGAGCTGATGATTCTTGCAAATAGCCGCTGGGGTAAGGTTCTCGCCGAACACAAGACTTCGGGTCTGTATCGCTCACAACAAGGTGGCCGAGTGCGCATGAGTACGCATGCTCTTCCTCACGAGGGGCTCGGCGTGGCCCAGTACATGTGGAGCACTTCGCCTCTGCGGCGCTATGTGGACTTTGTCAATCAGCGCCAGCTTATCGCGGTACTGCGCGAAGCGCCCGCACCTTATGGCGCTCGAGACCCGGCCTTGTTTGCGATCCTGTCTGGCTTTGATGCCCGCTACGGTGCTTATTCTGATATTCAAGACCGGATGGAGCGCTACTGGTGCTTGCGTTGGTTGCAGCAAGAGGCTGCGAAAGTGGAGGGTTCCCGTCGCCATTTTGAAGCCGTCTGTGTGCGCGAGGAAACCGTTCGTTTGGCGGAAGCGCCTTTGTATTTCCGAATCACAGGTTTGCCCGCGATGGCGCCAGGCCGGCGCTTCGAAGTGGAGATTGTCGATACTGATTTGCTCGAGCTGACCGTGCATGGCCGGTTCGTGAAGCTTCTTCAAGGTGAGACCGTGGTTGAGGATCCTGAAGAAGAAGCGGCGGCTGAGGTGCTCGCCGAGCCTGTCGATGAACAGGCAGAGGAGAACGTGGCAGAAGTGTCAGCGGCTGTGGCGGACGGTGCAGCCCCATGAATAGCCTGCGGCTAGCCCCTCTCAATGATTCGATGAAGCGCCTTTGGAGCGCAGATCGCGCCTTGGCTATCGGCATCATTGTCTCGGTGCTGTTGCATATCATGTTGCTGTTCATGCGTTTCGCCCCACCGGAGCCGATGCGCATGGGGGCGATGGATAGCAAGCTTGATGTCATCCTGCTCAATGCTCAAACCGATGCCAAGCCGATCAAGCCCGATGCCGTGGCTCAGGCCAATATGGAAGCGGGTGGCGACCAGGACAAAGGTCGCGCCACGTCGCCCCTCGTAGCCGATACTGTGCGCGCCGATGGCGACGCGCTGCTCGTGCAAAAGCGCCGCATGCAAGAGCTTGAGAATCAACAAAAGCAAATGATCGCCGTGGCGAAAGAGCGAGCCTTGTTGACCGATCCGGATCAAAAGACCGACAGCGGTGAGACCAGTGGCAAGGATGAAAACGACGTCGATCAGGTGATCCGCAGGCTGCAAGCTCAGATCGACAAGCAAATTAGTGATTACAACAAGCGCCCGCGCCGCTTAACCTACGGGGTGAACGCGGTCGGCGTGAGCTATGCACGCTACGTCTCCGATTGGACCAATCGGATTGAAGAGATTGGCACCGAGCGCTACCCCAAAGAAGCGCGCGGCAAGTTTTACGATTCGCTGATCATTACTGTGGAGATCGACAAAGAGGGCAATGTGGCCGAGGTGATTTTGAACAAGAAGTCGCGCTTCGACGCCCTCAACAAAGCGGTCAAGCAAATCGTTTATGCGGGCGCTCCTTACGAAAAGTTCACGCCTGAAATGATCCGCGAAGGCGACATCTTGCAGATTGTTCGCACCTGGACCTTCACCAACGGACAGCTTGAGGTTGAGGCACCAAAGTGATGTCCGATCGTTACTTGGTTCTAGGCAATCCGATCGCCCATAGTCGCTCACCTTATATTCACGAAGCGTTTGCCAAGGACGCTCGGCAGAACATGGCGTACGACCGGCAACTGGTTGAACTGACCCAATTTGCCAAGACGCTCGACCAACTTCGCCTAGATCCGAGTTTTCGGGGGTGTAATGTCACCTTGCCCTTTAAGTTAGAGGCCCTGGCCTACGCCGAGGTCCATGAGGCTCATATCAGCCCGCGGGCGCTATTAGCAGGCGCCGTCAATACACTGAAGTTTGAGGGTGAAAAAGTGTGGGCCGACAATACTGATGGCGTGGGGTTGGTGAACGATATTTCGCTACGTCAGGCCGTGCCACTTCAAAATGCGCGCGTGGTGTTGCTAGGCGCTGGAGGGGCTTCAAGAGGGGTGATCCTACCTTTGCTTGATGCCGGTGTAAGCCACATCGTTTCGGCCAATCGAAGTGTAGATAAGGCACAAGGCTTGCTTGACTCGGTGCGGACTCACTCACCTGCCAGCGCCGGAAAAGTAACGGTGTGTTCCTTGGCTGAGGCTCTTGGATATGGAGGGCAGGTATTGATTAATGCGACCTCGTCAGCGTTCGGGCAGGGGGGCGCGGGTCTAGGCGAACATCTTGAGTCTTCGATGAGCAAATCTCCCAAACCACTGGCGCACTTAGCATTGACCTACGATATGGTGTACGGTGCTGAGCCGACGCAGTTCATGCTTTGGGCCCAGGACAAAGGTTGCGCTAAAGTGAGTGATGGCCTGGGCATGCTCGTTGAGCAGGCGGCGGAGTCATTCAAGTTATGGCGCCAGGTGAGGCCTGAGACTCAGCTTGTCTATAGCGAGCTTCGAACGCTTTTAAGCGCGCACAGCCAAGCGGCGGCGTCTTAAATTGTGATGATGAACACGGCATGAATCCGATCGGCTGTGAGATTCGTTCGAAATGAACGCCTTACGCCTCGTTTTGAAGTGGCTAGGGATTGCCCTTGGCCTGGCTTTGGCAGCCTTGCTGATTCTGCAACTCTGGTTTTTTGGCCATGTGCTTTGGTATAAAGACCATAACCCCGAGTCGACCTCCTTCATGCGAGCTCAGCACGAGGTGCTGAAAGACAAGAAGCCCGACATTCGCTTGCGACACCAGTGGATTGCTTATGGCAAAATCTCCAGGCACCTGAAGAACGCAGTCCTGGCCGCAGAGGACGCAAACTTTACCGAGCATGATGGCGTGGATTGGGATTCCATTGAGGCTGCCTACGAAAAAAACCTCAAGAAAGGCAAAATCATGCGAGGTGGCTCGACCATCACGATGCAGCTTGCCAAGAACTTGTTTCTTTCGGGCGAGCGCAGCTACCTTCGCAAGGCCCAGGAGCTGGTCATCACCTACATGATCGAAGCGGTGATGGACAAGGAGCGTATTCTAGAAGTTTATCTCAACGTCGCCGAATGGGGTGTGGGTGTATTTGGTTGTGAAGAAGGTGCGCGCCATTATTTCAATATCTCTGCGGCACAACTTAGCAGCGCGCAAGCGGCACGCATGGCGGCTATGCTGCCGCGCCCGAGGTTTTACGATGTCAATCGTACTAGCCGCTATTTGGCTCGGCGCACAGGCATGATCATGCGTGGGATGAGCTCGGTAGAAGCGCCATGAGACCCAAGCTTCATGGGGTCGTTTGAATGGCCTTGGCGAACACCCCCCACGCGATTCTGCCGCTCGGCGATACAGCCGTCTTCATTGAGTTTTCCGAAGTCTTAGATCTTGCAGTGAACGAGGCCGCGCAATCCCTAGCCGCCAAGATAAGAGCCCAAGCGGTGTCTTGGATTGTCGACATCGTCCCCGCACTCGGCGGAGTCGCCTTACATTTTGATGTTGAACATCGTGATTTACCTGACTCACCCTTGGAGGCGACGCAAGCCCTGGTCAGCGCATGCCTCGACATGTCTGAAGATGCGAATCAAGCGCCTGGTCGACGGATCAACATCCCGATTTGTTATGACGCTGAGTTTGGCCTTGATCTGGTCGATATCGCTGCCCAAGTCGGTCTATCGGTTGAGGAAGTGATTCAACGCCATGGCGCCGTGGAGTACCCTGTATTGATGATGGGGTTCGTACCCGGCGGGCCCTATATGGGGGGCCTAGATCCGGCGATCAATTTACCGCGCCGCACGTCGCCACGCACCAAGGTCATTCAGGGCTCGGTCGCGCTTGCGAATTTACAAGTAGTCATCTATCCCTTTACCACGCCTGGCGGTTGGCACATTGTGGGCCGAACGCCCTCGCTACTGTTCGACGCGGATCGTACGCCTGCCAGTCTGTTATCGCCGCGTGATCGCGTGCGCTTTGTTCGAATTAGCGCTGATGAGTTTCACCGCCTTGAGGCTGAACGGAGCAAGCGATGAGTGGCCAGGTATTCACCAGTGTTTTGACAGACACTCCGACGGGTGTAGAGGTCGTTCGTCCCGGTTTGTTGAGCACCTTGCAAGACTTAGGACGCTTCGGACAACAACAATTAGGGATTGTTCCCGGAGGTGTGATGGATTCGGTCGCTCATCGCCTTGCGAATGCGCTGGTGGGCAATGATCTGAATGAAGCGACCCTAGAAATTACCCTACTGGGACCTGAGCTGATTGTTCACGCGGAGGCCTTGATTGCACTGAGCGGCGCACGTTTCGACGCCTCGATTGATGGGCAAACCCTGCCGCTTGATCGTCCGGTGTTGGTGCCCGCCGGTGGGCGCGTAAAAATACGCCAAGCGCTTGTTGGGTCGCGCGGCTACCTTGCTGTTGCCGGAGGATTTCCTGTTGCGCCGGTGCTGGGTAGCCGCAGTACCTACCTGCCTGCTGGCTTTGGTGGCTGGCGAGGCCGTGCCTTGCGTGCAGGTGATTGCCTCGACTTACATCCGCAGGTCAGTGAGCTGTCGCTCGAGCGTTTCGAGCAACTTGAGGTGCGGGGCCTTGAGCGCAGCGTACGCTGGTCGGCGCCGACGATGACCCTACCTGCTCGTCAACCCATCACGGTTCATGCACTGCCTGGTATGCATTTCAATTGGTTCACGGAGCAGGCTCAGAACGATGTGTTCGAGGCCACCTGGCAAGTCTTGGCGGACTCCAATCGCATTGGTTTTCGCCTGGCCGGGCCAGAGTTAAAACGCGAGCGGGCGGGCGATATTATTTCTGGCCCTACCTGCCTTGGCACGGTACAGGTGCCCGCAGGGGGTTTGCCGATCGTGCTGATGGCCGATCATCAAACCACCGGCGGCTATGCCAAGATACTGGAAGTGGCCAGCGCCGACAGCGCTTGTCTGGCTCAACTGGCACCGGGCGGAAGTTTGCGATTTGTTCGCTGCACCTTGGAAGAGGCCCTGCAGCGCCGCCGTCACGCCAAGGCCAATCTACTGACCAAGATGACCGCAATACAAGCTAAATATTCCAAACTCAAAAAGGATCCCTCATGAAAACCATCGATCTCAACTGCGATATGGGCGAGAGCTACGGCGCCTGGAAAATGGGTGCTGACGCACAGATCATGCCCTACATTACCTCGGCCAATATTGCTTGCGGTTTCCATGCGGGCGATCCGGGCACGATTCGTAAAACCGTAAAGCTTGCCCATGAGCATGGCGTCGCGATTGGTGCCCACCCAAGCCTGCCTGACTTGATGGGCTTTGGTCGGCGGGTGATGCAAATAAAACCACAAGAAATGTACGATTTGGTGTTGTACCAAGCCGGTGCCGTGAAGGCTTTCGCCGAAGCGATAGGCGGCAAGCTACATCATGTGAAATGCCACGGTGCGCTCTACAATATGTCGACCGATGATGTGGGTCTTTCCCAAGCCATGGCGCAAGCGGTCAAGGATTTGGGCGGCGATGTGGTGATGTATGGTCTGGCCAATAGTCCGATGCTCGAGACGGCCCGCAAGATGGGGCTAAGGGTGGCGGGCGAAGCCTTTGCAGATCGAGGCTATACCGATGCGGGGCGTGTGGCATCGCGCGATGACCCAAAGGGCATGATCGTGGATGAGGCGCAATCGGTTGCTCAGGCCTTGCAAATTATTGAGGCGGGTGCGGTGACGAGTACGGCAGGTAAGCAAGTGGCAGTTTCTGCGCAAACGCTTTGTTTGCATGGGGATCAGCCTGATGCAGTCGCGTTTGCTAAAGCAATGCGGGCCGTGTTCGCTGGGCGCGGGATTACCGTGATGACGATTTAAAAATAGCGTCTAAACACGGATCGCGCGGCGCCCTTGTTGAAAGTGAATCACTTTTACAGGGGTCTCAAAAGAGTTTAACAAACTAGCCTCGACTTCGTCATCTTGAGCTGTCGCGAGATGCACTTCTTGGCAGATCCTCCCATGCTTCATCAGTACCAAAACATCCGCTTGCAAAGCAAGGTTAAGATCGTGGGTGCTGAAAGCGCATACCTCTAAGGCGCTGGTCTCCTCGCCTTGACGCCCAGCCATCGCCTTCTCGAGTCGCAGTTGATGCTGCAAATCTAAATGATTGCTAGGTTCGTCTAATAGGAGTATCTGGCTTTCAACGGCGAAGACTCTGGCGAGTTGAGCGCGTTGTAGCTCGCCGCCGGAAATATTTTGTAGGACCTGATGCCTGAGATCAAGCAGATCAAACGCTTTCAGATTGCGTTCGATCAGCGCTGCGCAATCTTGGTGTTTTGACGCGATCCATCCGAACCTCGCAATGGCTGCGAGTTGGATTAAGCCTTGGACGGTCAGCAGGCTGGTTTGAAAGTTTCCGCCGCCCGGTGAGTTTTGCGTGTCTTGCGCCAGCCAAGCGATGGTCTTGGCGCGCTGCGCTAGAGACATCTTTTCCAAAAGCGTTTCCTGAATCCGTATTTCACCGCTTCGGCGTAGGCCATCGGGCAGTACGCCAGCAAGCGCCTGCAATAGCGTCGATTTACCGGAACCATTGGGCCCAAGAATAGCCGTGAGACCAGGCTTGATGTTGAGGTTAATCGGCCCGAGTAGCTTGCGCTGCGCGCTATGGCAGCAAAGGTCTTGAACCGATATAAAGGACGAAGATTGCGTCATCGCGCACCTTGGCGGCCGGAGCCGAGTAGGCTGAGCAGATAGCCACCGCCTAACAGTGCGGTGATCACCCCAACGGGCATCTCGGTCGGCCAAAACATCACTCTGGCGATCAGGTCGCTGAGCTCAAGCAATACGCCGCCAGCAAGCGCGCTCAAGACTAATTGCAGGCTAAGATTGTTTTCTAGGGTTCGCCGAAACAGTCCTCGCACCATGTGAGCAGCGCCGAGACCGACAAAGGCCAGCATGCCGCAATACGTGACGCTGACGGCGCTCAGCAGTGCAATTACGGCGATCAAGGTCCAGCGGAGTATGGCCACGGGAATGCCTAGGCTTTGTGCTGTCGCATCGCCCAAGCTCATCGCCTCCAAAGGTTTGGCTAAACGAGTACAAACGATCAGCCCCAAGACGAGGGCTGGGAACATACTGATACTGGCTTGCCAATCCAGTAAATGGGTTTGCCCCAACATAAACAATTGGCTGATCCGTAAATGCTCTGGGTATTTGACCAGCAACAGCGCGACCACGGCACTCAGTACGATCGAGATGACAAAGCCCGCCAGTAACAGGGCATCGCGACCTTGCGACAGAACGACCGCCACGGCCACCGCCATGAGAGCCCCCGCGAAAGCGAACTCGATCCTGACCGTGCCCAGCAGCACTAAGGACAGGGTCACCCCTAGCCCCGCGCCAGAGGCACTACCGACTAGATAAGGGTCTGCCAGAGGATTACGGAATAGGCTTTGGGCGATGGCACCCCCTAAACCTAAGCAAGCTCCCGCGGCCCATGCTCCGACAATTCGCGGTAAGCGCACCTCAAAAAGCAAGAATGAGGCGCTCGATTGTTCAGAAGAGCCCTTGCTAGCGATTGCCCAGAGTAGGTCGGCACTGCCGACCAAAGCAAGTACGGTGCTCAAGAGCAACACGAGCGCCATTAAACTGCCAGCACGCATAGTCAATTCGCCCGTTCAAATTTTCGCAGGCAAGCTGCCATTAGAGCGCTCGCTTCGCCGACCCTCGGCCCGGGTCGAACCAGGATGTTCAACTTCTCCGCGCTCCACTGACACAGGCGCTTTTTCTGAATGGCGTGCAAGGCTGAGCCGCCGGGGCGCTGCGCAAAACTTGGACCGCTGTGCATTTGCATGATGACATCAGGCTGCTGCTTCAATACGAACTCGGGGGCTAGCTTAGGATAGGCCGCAAATTCGCTCGGCACAATATTCAGCGCGCCTAGCGCCGTGAGCAGTTCCCCAAGGTAGGATTTTGGACCCGCCGCGTAAAGCGCCGAATCAACTTCGATATAGACCTTGGGCTTGGTGCCGAGCTTGAGAGTCTTGGCTTGAGCCTGAATGGCGTGTTGTGCTTCTTCCCAAAGCCGCAATGCACGCGGTGACTGAGCTATTTTGAGTTGGCCTTCAACCTCCATGAGGGCATGTCGAAGATCTTGCAGGTTGTCGCTGCGCAACTCCAGTACGCGATACCCTAGGGACTTGAGGCGTTCATTCAATCGGCCCCCAGGATGCGCCAGAACAAGATCGGGGTTGAGTTGAATCACCGCTTCTAACGAGGTGTCATCCAGCGCGCCTAACTTTGGCAAGCTTTGTACCGATACTGGCCAATCGGAATGGCGATCCGTCGCCACCAGGTGCGCGCAGCCTCCGAGCAGGCACACCGTTTCCGTGAGCGCTGGCATCAAACTAATAATGCGCTTGGGCGCGGCCTGCGGGCGAGGCAAGGCTTCAGGCAGCTCAGGCGTCGCTCCCGATGCCAGTGAGGCTTCGAAAAGCAAAACCTTGCAAAGTAGAAGCGCAGCCAAGAGGCGCATATTGCTTGAGCGGGTTAAGGTTTGGGCTGATAGTGAAGCGTCAGGAACACTTGTCGACCCGCTTGGTTGTAACCATAAGCGGTCTCATAAGTTTTGTTGCTCAGGTTGTTCATGTTCACGCTCAGAGTCCAGTCGCGATTCACCGGCATGCGAGCACGAACATCGATCAAACCGTAACCGCCCAGAACCGTTGTATTGGCCGCATCATCATAGCGCTTACTCGCTACGCGCAGGCCTCCCCCCAGTTGCCAGGCACCAAAGTCATAGTCGCTGGACACCTTAAAATTCTGGCGTGCCCGACGCGGAAGGAGATTGCCTTGTTGTGCGCCGCCGCTATCGTTGATCGGCTGTGTCAGGTCGAGCGAGGCGTTAAGCGTCCAAGGGCCTGCTCGGTGTCGTAGTTGGGCACTCAGGCCTTGGATTTGTGCCGCTTCGAGATTCACCGGTGTGAACAAGGTCGGATCAACCACGATAAGGTCACGAATCGATTGCTTAAAGTACACCAGCTTCACTTCGCTAGGGTTGCTCGAAGAGCTAGTTGCGCCGCGACTGTCACTGCCGCTACTCCCGCCCCAGCCAAGATTGCCCGTGTAACGCAGGCCAATTTCGCGACTTACCGAACTCTCTGGCTTCAGCAAGGGATTGCCAAAGAAGGGGAAGTACAGGTTGTTAAAGCTCGGTGCCGCAAACCCACTCGCCAGCGAACCTTGAATGCGCCACGACGGGCTGACCCGAAAGCCAAGCCCAAGATTGCCCGTCGTCTTGTCGCCATATTGTGAGTTACGGTCTTGGCGCACGCTGGTTTGCCATTGCCAATCGCCTTGTTGCATGTTCCAGCCCAGCCAAGCGCTTTGTACACTGCGCTGGTCTGGAGTGAAATTGGGTGTGGCAAACAAATCGCTGAGGCCGACGCTTTGCTGAAGGTTTTCCACACCAAGGCTCCAGGTACCTATCGACGTGCTCAAGCGATTGACCCAAGCGATTTGTGTTTGCGTGGTGGTGAAGGTACTGATGAAAAAGCTATTCAAGGCCTCGACCGTGTCGCTCACGTCTTTACTCTGCCCTACGCTGAGCTTCGTGGTCCAATTGGGGCTGAGGCGACCGTCCAAAGCCAAGGACAGGCTTTGCGCTTGAATCTTCGTGGCTCCGCTTTGTTTTGGGTTGAGTGGATCAAAACCTTCATCAAACTCAGTACGTGCTTGAGAGTTCATCGCCGAGAAGCGAAGTGCCCAATCGCGATTAAACCGGTATCCAAGGTTCAGGCTCAGCGAGTTCTGGCGAAAGCCGTCTTTATCGGGGTGATAGGTGCCAAATGGAGGAAAGCCAATCGCATTAGGATTGGTGGCAGAAAAGCCGTTCGTTCTCGTGTGTTGCACCTGAAGGCTGTACTCGAAAGCATCCTGCCGACCTGCGAAACCTGTACTCAGTTGGCCGAAGC
>JAYVKZ010000069.1:0-22677 GCA_043767985.1 Betaproteobacteria bacterium | reverse complement strand
GCCTGCTGCTGGGTTATGTCGCCATCGGTATTTTCAAACATTTGGTGGAAGGGCCGCTGCGAGACCCGAGCAGTTTGAACAAACCCTCAACCTATTCCTTGAGTGAGGGCTTGCGCATCGGTGGCATTGGTGGATCGGATATTCACTGGGGGCTGGTGATTGGTGTGGTGGCCTGCTTGGTGTTTAGTCTCTGGTTACGTTGGACGGTTTCGGGCTTTTCAATTCGTGTTGTGGGGGGGAATCCCCGTGCTGCGCAATTGGTGGGCTTGCCTGCCTCGCAACTAATTTTGATGGCTTGCGCCCTGGGAGGCGCTTGTGCCGGTGTGGCTGGGGCGGTTGAAGTGGCAGCCGTGCATACCAATGCCAATGCTTCCCTCATTGCTTTCTATGGCTATACCGGTATTTTGGTGTCCTTCATTGCACGCCATAACCCGATGGCCATTATTCCGGTGGCGATTCTCTTCGGAGGCTTTGGTGCGGCTGGGAGTTTGTTGCAACGTCGGTTGGGGCTGCCAGATGCATCCGTACTGGTCCTCCAGGGCATTGCGTTTGTACTGATCCTGGCCAGTGAAGTGTGGCGCGGGCGTGACTGGTCCAACGTTGGCAAAAAAGCCTTGCCTAGAGAGGCGGTCGCATGAGCGCTGATCAATGGATCGCCTTGGTTGCCGCGATCGTGGGTGGCGCACTTCGAGTGGGTGCCCCTTTCCTGTTCGTCAGTCTCGGTGAGTGCCTCACCGAGAAGGCGGGAAGGATCAACCTCGGGCTGGAAGGCGTGTTGGTCTTGTCTGCGGTAGCGGCTTTTGGAGGCTCCTACTGGACGGGCTCGACTTGGTACGGCGTTGTGTGCGCAGCCTTGGCCGGCGGCGCGCTGGCGGCTTTGCATGGCCTCTTATGTAATCTGCCTCGTGTAAACGATATTGCGACCGGTATTGCACTGATGCTGCTCGGCACCGGCCTGGCTTTCTATTTTGGCAAGCCGCTGATTCAGCCTCAAGCCGCGCAATTGCCCTCGATCAATTTAGGCGCATGGAGTTCTTCGTCCGCTGTGCAGGCGGCCTTGCAGGTGAACACTCTGGTGCCGATCGGTTTTTTGATCGCCATCATGATGAGTTGGACTTTTTCCAATACTCGGGTGGGTTTGATTCTTCGGCTGGTGGGCGACTCTGCCGACGCGGCCAAGGCACAGGGTTATTCCATCGCCTTCACGCGGGTGATCGTCACCACCTTGGGAGGCATGATCGCGGGCTTGGGTGGGGCCTGCTTGACCTTGTTTTATCCGGGCAGTTGGAACGAGGGCATCTCAAGCGGTCAGGGTCTGATTGCGGTGGCCTTGGTGATCTTTGCGCGTTGGCGACCATGGCGCTGTGTGGCGGCTGCCCTGCTCTTTGGGGGCGCTGGTGCGATTGGTCCTGCCCTGCAGTCTGTCGGTATTGGATGGGGCTATCACCTGTTTAATACCGTGCCCTATGTGTTGACGCTCATTATCCTCGTGCTGACCTGCAAGCCGGGCAATGTGGCCCGAGGTACGCCGGGCGAGCTGGGTGTCACGAGTCAGTAAATGAAAGGAAGATGGTCATGAGTGGTCTAGGTGGTCTTAACAAATCGAAGCAGGGTGTCGTGGTCGGGCTGGTGCAGTTGCAACTTCCGACCGTGGCTACCGTGGAGCAACTGGCGGCCCAGACCACGCGCATCTGCGAGATGGTGGCCAAGGCGCGGCGCAACCAGTCGACGATGGATCTGGTGGTGTTTCCCGAGTACTCCCTTCACGGCCTGTCGATGGATACAAATCCAGCCATCATGTGTTCGGTCGATGGGCCCGAGGTGAACGCTTTCCGACAGGCTTGCACGGTGAATAAGATCTGGGGTTGCTTCTCGATCATGGAGTTCAACCCCTATGGCAACCCGTACAACACGGGCTTGATCATTGACGCTCAGGGCGAGATTCGCCTGAACTATCGGAAACTCCATCCCTGGGTGCCGGTGGAGCCATGGGAGCCAGGTAATTTCGGCGTACCCGTGTGCGACGGGCCGAACGGCAGCCTATTGTCGTTGATCATTTGCCATGACGGTATGTTCCCCGAGATGGCTCGCGAGGCCGCCTATAAGGGTGCGGAGATCATTTTGCGCACTGCAGGCTATACGGCACCGATTCGCCATGCCTGGAAAATTACCAATCAGGCCAATGCGTTTTGTAATCTAGCCTACACAGCCAGTGTTTGTATGTGCGGCAGCGACGGTACCTTCGATTCGATGGGCGAGGGCATGTTTTGTAACTTCGATGGTACGGTGCTTATTGAGGGCGGCGGTCGGGCGGATGAAATCATCACCGCCGAGCTGCGCCCTGATCTGGTTCGTGAGGCGCGTAGTGGTTGGGGCGTGGAGAACAATATCTATCAGCTCTATCACCGTGGCTATGTGGCCGTCAAAGGGGGCGCGCAGGACTGCCCCTATACCTATATGCAGGACATGGCGGCTGGCCGTTACAAATTGCCCTGGTCGGTTGCTGTGACTGACGGCACGTCCTGTGGATTTTCGCCACCGACACGTAGTTATGGCGGTAACGCACCTATAGGCAAGACACCTGGAGGTAAGACAGCATCATGAAACAGTTTGTCGCCGCTAACCCCTACGACTGGCCTTTCGATGGCTCGCTGAGGCCAGAGAACACCGCGCTGATGGTGATCGACATGCAAACCGATTTTTGCGGTTATGGCGGCTATGTCGATAAGATGGGTTACGACATTTCGCTCACGCGTGCGCCGATTGAGCCTCTGAAACAAGTGATGGCCGAGATGCGGCAATTGGGTTATCACATTATTCATACCCGTGAAGGGCATCGCCCGGACCTGTCTGATTTACCGATCAATAAGCGCTGGCGCTCTCAGCAAATTGGCAACAACGGGGTTGGCATTGGTGACATGGGTCCGTGTGGCCGCATCTTGATTCGAGGCGAGAAGGGCTGGGACATTATTCCTGAGCTGGCGCCTTTGCCCGGAGAGGTGATTATCGACAAACCGGGCAAGGGGTCGTTTTGCGCGACCGACCTGGAGCTGATTCTGCGTACCCGGGGTATCGTCAATCTGATCCTCACTGGCATTACGACGGATGTGTGCGTGCATACCACGATGCGTGAGGCCAATGATCGAGGCTTTGAGTGCCTGGTGCTCTCAGACTGTACCGGTGCGACCGATTATGGCAATCACCTGGCCGCATTGAAAATGATCACGATGCAAGGCGGGGTGTTTGGTGCGCATTGCACCTCGAGCGCCTTGCTCCATAAAATTGCTTCACAAACTTGACGCCTGCCCGCCCGCGATCATGAACGCCCTAAAGCTGGAAACCTACCGACTGACGAAGCGCTTTGGAACCTTTACCGCGCTCGATGAGGTCAGTATCACCATCGAGCCTGGCACGGTACATGCTCTGCTTGGAGAGAACGGGGCGGGAAAGAGCACTTTGGTGAAGTGCATTGCCGGGGCGCAGGTGGGCGAAGAGGGAAGTGTGTCGATTGATGGGCGAGAGCATGCTATCCCCAATCCAGTGGTGGCCCGTGGCTTGGGCATCGGTATGGTGTATCAGCACTTCACGATTGCGCCTGGCATGACGGTGGCGGAGAATCTCCTCTTGGCGGGCGGCCAGATGCCACATCTTATTCACTGGCGCGAGCAACGCGACGCGCTCAAACGATTTCTCGCCAGCACCCCGTTTCAATTAGATCTGGAAGCCTACCCCTCTGATCTCGCGGCTGGCGAAAAGCAAAAGCTTGAGTTGCTGAAGCAGCTTTATTTAAAGCCCAGATTTTTGATACTGGATGAGCCCACCTCCGTGCTCACCCCTCAAGAGGCCGACGAAGTCTTGGGTCATGTGCAAAGCATTGCCCATCGTGGCGAATGCACGGTGCTGCTTATCACCCATAAATTTCGTGAGGTGGTGGCCTACGCAGATTCGGTTAGTGTATTGCGGCGCGGCCGCTGTGTGTATGAAGCGCGGGTAAAGGAAACCACGACCGAGCAACTTGCTCAGGCGATGATTGGCGATACTGCCAAGGCTGTTGACGAAACCGTCCCCAGTGCTCCAGCCTCGACACCGGGAGAGGCTCGTCGCCATCATGCTGTGTTGTCGGTAGCGCCTGGCCAGGCCGCTTTGATACCTACAGCGAGCGGCGCAGCAAATGAGTGGGCCATGCAAATCAAAGCGCTTAGTGCGATGGGGGATCGAGGGGCGCTGGCGGTTGACAAGCTCAGCTTGCGACTCAAGAAAGGGGAAATTTTGGGGATTGCGGGTGTCTCTGGAAACGGGCAACGTGAGCTGGTGGAGGCGATCACTGGGCAAAGGATCAAGCAGCATGGCGAGGTGCTGGTCGCCGGCAAGCCTTACCATGCCACGCGCGAGGAAAATCGCAAGATGCAGGTTCGCTGCCTCAGCGAAGTACCGTTGAAGAGTGCCAGTGTCGCAAGTTTAAGCGTGGCAGAAAACATGACGCTGAGGGATTTTGATCAGCCTCCGATGTGCGCGGGCCCTTTCTTGAAACCCTCGGCGTGGAAGGCAAGGGCTAGACAATGGATTACGGAATACGGCATCAAGACCCAGGGCGAGAATGCCCCGATTCGAAGCCTGTCCGGGGGAAATGTTCAGCGCGCGGTCTTGGCTCGGGAGCTCGCGGGGGAGATCAAGGTGTTGATCGCCTCCAATGCGGTGTTTGGTCTGGATTTTGCTGCCGTGGAGGAAATTCATGAGCGACTGCGTCAAGTGCGTGCCAGTGGCGCTGGGGTCTTACTGATCAGTGAGGATCTTGATGAGCTGCTTGAGTTGTCAGATCGCATCATGGTGATGAGTGAAGGGCGTCTGGTCTTTGAGACAGCCTCAAGTCTTGCCGACCGGCATGTGCTGGGGGCCCATATGGGCGGCGGGCATTCTGGCCATGGGCTTTCTGCCAATGCATCTACGGAGACCACAGCGCATGCCTAATACCGAAAAGCGAGGGGCACTTGCCGAGCCTTCTTTGTTTGAGTTCTCTCCAGCCACGACGGCCCTGGTCTTGATTGATATGCAACGCGACTTTATTGAGCCTGGCGGATTCGGCGAGTCGCTTGGTAATAATGTGAGCTTGCTATCCGCCATCATTCCGAGTTGTCAGGCGATGCTGAAGGCTTGGCGAGCAGTGGGTGCCCTGGTGGTTCACACGCGTGAAACGCATCTGCCCGATCTCAGCGATTGCCCCGCTGCGAAGTTGAATCGCGGCAACCCAGGTCGGCGGATCGGTGACCCTGGGCCGATGGGACGGATCTTGATTCGCGGCGAGCCAGGCAGTCAAATCATTCCTGAGCTTGCACCGATTGCTGGTGAAATTGTGATCGACAAGCCAGGCAAGGGCGCATTCTATGCAACGCCGTTACAAGAGGCGCTACAAAGTCGTGGCGTGACCCATCTGGTGTTTATGGGCGTGACGACGGAGGTTTGCGTGCAAAGTACGATGCGCGAGGCCAATGATCGAGGTTATGATTGCTTGGTCCTCGCTGATTGCACGGAGAGTTATTTTCCGGAGTTCAAGGCGGCGACCTTGGCGATGATCAAGGCGCAAGGTGGGATCGTCGGTTGGGTTGGCGCTAGCACCAATTTGTTAATGGCGCTTGCTTAGGCTTTTTTGGCACCTGTGAAAAACTGCCCGGCCTCCATCACCACCATTTCCTTGCCTGGTTCGAAGGCCACGCCGATCGGATCTCGACCCTGCTGAATCGCATCGATTTGTTGTTTTAAAAGGCGGCGCAAAGTGACCACGCCGCGGTCGCTGGTACGCAAGTGCTCTTCGGAGTGGAGGGTAATCGGACCTTGACTACCTTGAGCTTCCCAGTCGCCAGGAAATTTTTGAGGATAGCTCGGGTCGGCAGCAATGAGTTCAGGCAGCTTGGCACGGGCGGCACGCAGGCGACTGAAAAACGTATCCTCGCGCCCGCGCAGTACATTGAAGATTCTTAAGTGTGTGTCATCAACCGGCAGGACAAAACCGAGATTGTCGATACGTCCCGCGCCGCCGAAGGGGTTCGAAACGCCACGCACACCGGGTAGCAAGGTTTCGGTGATGGAATGCAAAAAGCGCCCATCGGGAATGAATTGTTTGCGATCCGTGGCCACGCCGTAAGCAGTGACTCGGAAGGAGGAATCCGCCATGCGCTCCCAAGGCTGAAAGTCGAGCTTGTCGAGTTCGCCGTAACGTGAACCAAATTGTGGGCCGCTATGAAAGTAGTGCAGCCACATGAAGTGACCATAGTCGAGAATATTTTCGAAATGCTGGAGCCAGTTAAAGGGGACGTCACCTTTAAAGTAGCGGCCGCTGCCGATATTGTGGTCGTCTACAAAGAGATGCTCTCCTTCCTCTAGGTTTTCAAAAATATCGTAGCGCGGCAGCAAGGGTTTTTTGTCGGGTGGGCCCATGTAGGCAAAGATGAGACCGTAGCGCTCCTCTACGGGGTACCACGGCTGGCGAACATTGTCACGCAGCAGGCCGTTCTGTGGCTCGCAAGGTTGATCGGTGCAATGGCCCTCGACGCTGAAGGCCCAGCCGTGATAACAGCAGCGCAGGCCGCCTTCGTCAATGCGGCCGTACAAGAGGTTGCTGCCGCGATGGGCGCATCTTGGATGCAACAAGCCGACTCGGCCTTGCTGGTCTCGAAACAACACTAAATCTTCGCCCAAGACTCGTACGGCTACCGGTAAGTCGCCGGCATCGGTCGCGGCGGCGATGGGATGCCAATAGCGTCTCATGAGTTCGCCCATGGGTGTGCCCCGACCGACCTCGGTGAGCTCGGCATTGTGCGTTCCCTTGGTGAGATAGTAGGCAGAGCCCGATGCGTTGGAAGGAATCTTCATGATGTTGATCCGAAGGTGGGGTGGAGAACAGAAATGGTAGCCTTAGCGTTTTACATTCTATAAGGTATGAGCGGGGATGAGCATGTCGAACGATCTAAAGGCGATTGATTTAAGCGGCCGGGTGGCGATTGTGACCGGAGCCGGAGGCGGTTTAGGTCGTGAGCATGCCTTGTTGCTCGCCAAGCGTGGCGCCAAAGTGGTGGTCAATGATTTGGGTGGCGCTGTGGATGGATCTGTCGCGGACGATGCGAGCAATAAGCCTGCCGCTCAGCGAGTGGTGGATGAAATTATTGCGGCCGGTGGCGAGGCGATTGCCAATGGTGCCTCGGTGACCGATTTTGCTGCCGTGCAGGCGATGGTCGATCAAACCATGAAGCAGTGGGGTCGCATCGATATTTTGGTCAATAACGCAGGCATCTTGCGTGATAAGAGTTTTGCCAATATGGAACTTGCCGATTTCAAGCTAGTGATGGATGTGCATCTCATGGGCGCTGTGCATTGCACGAAGGCGGTGTGGGAGATTATGCGTAACCAAAGCTATGGTCGCATCATTATGACGACGTCTTCTAGCGGATTGTTTGGTAATTTTGGTCAGGCGAACTATGGCGCGGCCAAGATGGCCTTGGTGGGGTTGATGCAGACTTTGTCCCTGGAAGGCGAGAAGCGCAACATTCGTGTGAATTGCTTGGCGCCGACCGCCGCGACTCGCATGACGGCGGGCTTGTTGCCTGAGGCGGTTTTGGTGCAGTTGGGGCCGCATACGGTATCGCCTGCGGTGCTGTTCTTGGCGAGTGAGGATGCGCCAACCCGCTGTATCTTGGCGGCCGGCGCTGGTAGCTTCGAGGTTGCCAATATTACTTTGACGCAAGGTATCTTTGTGGGCGCGGGAACGGAAGCTGCCGAAATGGTTGCCGCCAATTTCGAGGCCTTGACAGACCGCGAGCAATTGATGGTGCCGGGCAGCGGTGGTAAGCAGGGCGAAGTGGAAATGCGTAAGGCGGGTCAGGCTGCGGCGGGGCGCTAGCATGGCTTATCGTGCCTGATCCTGGCGCGCTTTTGTTGAGTCGAACGGAGTCGTGTTGATGAAAAAGGTGTTGATGCCTCTGCCTGGAGATGCGCATACTTTCGCGAAACGGTTTGTCGGCCAATTGGAGCACTCACGTTGAGCTTACCAGCCCTCAAACCTACGCCGATCAATAGCTCGATCTGGCATACCTTACGCGTCCCAGCCTTTCGAGGGCTGTTCACCGGTGGCGCCTTGTATTTCGTAGGCAACGCCATGCAAATCATGGCTGCGGCGTGGACCATGCTTCAGCTCACCGGTTCATCGTTCTTGTCTGCTCTGGTGCAAACCGCAGTGTTCTTGCCCATGTTCCTGTTTTCGCTGCCTGCCGGTGTGTTGGCGGACATCACGGATCGACAGCGTTTGATCACTCGCGCACTGATCATTCAGGCCGTTGGGGGCAGCTTGTTGGTCGCATTATTGTTCGCGGGCAAGGCCGGGCCGGTGAGTATTTTGTTTCTGGTGTTTGTAGCGGGTTGTTGCACGGCATTTTTGTCACCGGCTTGGAACTCCTCGATCACCGATACCGTCCCCCGTGAGGAGCTGACACCCGCCCTCACCACCATTGCGATTGCCTACAATGCCGCCCGTGCAGTGGGGCCAGCGCTGGCCGGGTTTGTCTTTGCCCATGCGAATGGCGCTTGGAACTTTGTGGTGGCGGTGGTCACGGCCCTGTACATGTTGCATGCAGTAAGACGTTGGCCACCCGCACCTCATCCTGTGACTCGCTTACCTGCTGAGCGGCTCTGGGGTGGCATGGTGTCGGCCTTGCGCTTCGCGCGTCATTCCGCCCCTGTGTTGGCGCAATTGGTGCGCACCATGGCCTATAGCGCGGCGGGTTCGGCGCTATGGGCTCTATTACCGGTGGTGGGGCAAAGCCATTTGGGTTTGGGGGCCACCGGATACGGTTTGCTGATGGGCTGTATGGGCACGGGGGCGGTATTGGCTGGCTTGGTGATTCAGCGCCTGCGCCGTCGACTTGGATTAGAGATGCTCGTGTCTCTAGGCTGCGGCGTGTTTGCGACGGCGATGTTGATTGCGGCTTTTTCCAGAACGGCCTTGATTGTGTATGCAGCCTTGCTGTTCGCGGGTGGCGCTTGGATGGCGGTAATGTCGACCTTTAATGTGGCCACTCAAAGTAGCGTGCCGCCGTGGGTTCGGGCACGCGCTTTGGCGATGCATACGATCAGTGCCCTGGGTTCGTTTGCACTCGGCTCCGCGATTTGGGGGGCGGTGTCCGATCTTGGTGGGCTAGCACTCGCCCTGAGTGTTGCGAGCGCCTTGATGCTGTCCGGTATCCTTTTAAGGAAACCATTTCCCTTGCGGATGGGCGAGCGATCGGATGTGACCCAAGCGGCACCCTGGGACGACCTATTTATTGCGCATGAGCCTGCACCCGATGATGGACCTGTTGCGGTTGAAATGTCGTATCGCATACGCGCGGACGACGCTCAGGCCTTTCTTGACACGATTGAGCAACTACGCTCGCCCAGGCGGCGTGATGGTGCGACGATCTGGCGGGTATACCGAGACTTGTCCGATCCTTCACGTTATGTGGAGCGCTTTCTCGTACCTTCCTGGGCGGACTATTTGCATCAACGTGCGCGCGCAACCCTGGCCGATCATGAGCTAGAGAATCAGGTGCGGCAATATTTGTTACCGGGGGAAGCCGTGAATGCGCATCATTATTTGGCGGAACGCTAGTGTGGAGACTCACCTTAGTGATGTTAGGTATCGCTTCTCATGATCTCGTGTTTATTGAGTAATATGTAGCCAACTCTTCCTTGCGATCTCCATCACTCACGAAAAGGTTTCCGGCATGATCACAGTTCATCACCTCAACGACTCACGTTCGCAGCGCATTCTTTGGCTTCTTGAAGAGCTTGAAACACCGTATGAGATTGTGAAGTACCAGCGCGACGCACAAACACGTTTGGCGCCTCCCGAACTCACAAAAATTCATCCGCTTGGCAAGTCGCCCGTCATCACCGATGAGGCACGAGTGATCATTGAGTCGGGTGCCATCGTGGATTATTTAATTCGGCGTTATGGCGCGCATTTGCAACCGGCTCGCTCGTCCGATGATTACGAAGTTTATTCGCAGTGGTTGCATTACGCGGAAGGCTCGGCCATGTTGCCACTCTTGCTCAAGCTCTATGTGTCGCGCTTGGGGGAGGCGGGCGCACCTTTGTTTCCTCGCATTGAAAGCGAATTGGCCACTCACCTGGGCTATGTGAATCAATGCTTGGCGGGGAAGGAGTGGCTGGTCGGCGGTCAGCTGACGGGAGCTGATATTCAAATGAGCTTTGTGGCCGAGGCGGCCAGTTCGCGTACAGAGCCTGGGCGGTATCCACATATGGAGGCTTGGGCGAAGCGCTATCAGGCTCGGCCCGCCTATCGACGCGCCTTGGAGCGTGGTGGGCCGTATGCCTTTGTCAAGTAAGTGCTTTGCTTGATTGAGCTCGACCTAATAAAAATGCCGCGCCGCATTAGAGCACGTAGCGAGAAAGATCTTCTCGCTGAGCGATTTCTCCAAGCCGCTCGTCTACGAAGCTTTCAGTCACTCGCACGGTTTGACCTGAGTATTTTGTCGCTGCGAAGGACACCTCTTCAAGGAGCTTTTCCATGACAGTTTGAAGACGGCGCGCCCCTATATTTTCGGTGCGCTCGTTCACAGAAAATGCAATCTCGGCGAGTCTCTCAATGCCCTTCGGCTCGAAGGCGACGGTGACGTTTTCGGTCGCCATCAGCGCCTGATACTGCTTAATCAGGCTTGCATCGGTATCGCCCAAAATACGGACAAAATCTTCCACGCGAAGTGAGTCTAATTCCACTCGGATAGGAAGGCGACCTTGAAGTTCTGGAATGAGATCGCTCGGTTTACTCAAGTGAAATGCACCTGAGGCGATGAACAGGATATGGTCCGTTTTGATGACGCCGTAGCGCGTACTGACCGAGGTGCCTTCCACCAAGGGAAGAAGATCACGCTGTACACCTTGCCTTGAAACATCGGCGCCGCCCATGTCGGAGCGCGTTGCTATTTTGTCAATTTCGTCCAAAAAAACAATACCGTTTTGCTCAGCATTTTGCACGGCCTTGGTTTTGACTTCATCTTCGTTAATGATCTTGCCTGCCTCTTCATCGGTTAACAGGCGTAGGGCTTCTTTGATGGTTACTTTCCGTTGCGCCTTTTTACCTGGCAGGTTGGAAAAGAGCGACTGCAATTGCTGAGTCATTTCCTCCATCCCGGCGGGCCCCATCACTTCGAGGTGCTTGGCTGTTTCGGCGACATCGATCTCAATCTCTTTGTCGTCAAGATCGCCTTCGCGCAATTTTTTGCGAAACTTTTGACGCGTCGCTGAATCGGGTTCGGAGGCGGGAACAAGCACATCGAGCACGCGGTCTTCTGCGGCATCCATCGCGCGTTGACGCACCTTGGCGGTTTCTTGCTCACGGGTTTGTTTGATCGATATCTCGACAAGATCTCGAATGATCGTATCGACATCGCGCCCGACATAGCCGACCTCGGTGAACTTCGTGGCCTCGACCTTAATGAAGGGTGCATTGGCGAGTTTGGCCAAACGACGCGCAATTTCTGTTTTCCCGACGCCGGTGGGCCCGATCATCAAGATGTTTTTAGGGGTGATTTCGCTCCGTAAGGGTTCGCTGACCTGTTGACGCCGCCAGCGGTTACGCAAGGCAATGGCAACGGCCCGTTTGGCGCGTTGCTGACCAACGATGTTTTTGTCCAGCTCGGAAACAATTTCCTCGGGGGTCATACTGCTCATTCGAGTGTCTCAATCAGGTGCTGTTGGTTGGTATAAATGCAGATGTCGCCAGCGATGCTCAGCGCTTTGCTAACAATGGCCTTGGGATCAAGCTCGGTGCAATCCAGCAAGGCTTTGGCGGCCGATTGGGCATAGGGGCCGCCACTCCCAATGGCGATCAAGCCATGCTCTGGCTCAAGCACATCGCCGTTGCCGGTAATGATGAGTGAATGGTTGATGTCGGCCACGGCCAGCATGGCCTCCAGTCGCCGCAACGCTCGGTCGGAGCGCCAATCCTTGGCCAGCTCAACAGCAGCCCGGAGTAAGTGACCGGAGTGCTTGTCGAGCTTGGATTCAAAGCGCTCGAACAAGGTAAAGGCATCGGCGGTGCCACCGGCAAAACCTGCGAGTACCTTGTCTTGATGCAAGCGCCGAATCTTGCGTGCGCCCGCTTTGATGATGATGTTGCCGAGTGTGACTTGGCCGTCGCCGCCGAGGGCGACTTTGTTGCCACGTCGCACCGAGAGAATGGTCGTACCGTGAAATTGTTCCATGAGGGAGGAGTTTGGGGCGGGCCCCATTTATTCAAGATTGGGGGCACTAGCCTAGCAGGTCAGCCCTAAGCGGGCTGTTTGGAGCCTCGCCTAGCTCTTGCGGGTGCGAATCTCGGCAACCTCGTGCAAGCCCATGACCATCATGAGGGTGTAGACGAGATAGTTAGGTTCGACAAACAAAACGCCTTTGTTGGTATTGCGCATATTGACGACTTCGTTGAGTAGTTCGCCTGCCGCGGTGAAGTCCATGCGTTTGAGTTTGCGGCAATCGACCGTGAGTTCGCGGCGATTTTGTACAAACTCTTTGAGCCCTTGGCGCTCTTGGGTAATGTTGCCGACCAACTCGCCACGCATCACAAAGGAATTACCGCCAGCATCCTGTGCGGCGATGCCTGCGATGAGAGTTGTGTCTTCGGCGTCGCCGCGAATCCAGATCGGCATCGGCTCCCAGGATGGCGGCGAGACTTCGTAGGTCACGCAGAAATCGATACTGAGATCATCAAACGCCTGATGCTGACCGAGCAGGCGAAGGGTGATGAGGCCAAGTTGCCAAATACTGTCGCGTTCATCCCGAGTGCCTGCTTCAATGTATTTGGAGGCTGCTTTGCGGAGTTTTTCTGCGTGGAGAACAATTAGGGGACGCTCGGACAGGGTGAAGAACTTAAAGAAGGCAACCAGGTGCTGCGCCGCGTCGTGATCTAGCTCTTTTACGGTACCGAAGTCGATCTTGACTTCACGCTTGTTGGTGGCGGCCTTCAAGAGGGTTTGCAGTGAACTCTTGAGCTTGTCGTCGAGATGAGCTGGAGCGACGAAATTGGCGGTATTGGTGGCGGCCTGGGCAGTAGGTTGATCGACAATATCGTCTTTCCAGGCGGGAGGGGAGGCCTCGAAGCGCGCCGCATAATCCATGGCGAGGCTATCGAAGCCTGGTCGATCGTGAGTAAGCTGTAAGAAATCGAACAACATGAGCCAAGCGAGCGAGGCATAACCTGTCGGCAATGTGTCCTGAATCGCCGCTTCTAAGGTGAGCTTGGCCGGCTCATATTGGGCATTCGAGAACAGGATGGCCGCTTCTTCTAAGATACCTGGCAGGGTGGATCCGACAACATCAATCGCATTGGCATTGGCAGCGTCGCCCAAAACAATGGAGGTACTCCTGGTTAAAGAGTCATGCAGTTGGGAGCTTGGCGAGCCTGCGTCGAGTTGCTGGCTGAGGATGGGCTTCGCATTGGTCGCTGGAATGGCCGCTGGATGCAGGGGCTTGGGCATATTGGCGGTCAGCGAGGTCGGGCTGATCATTTCCAATTCAATGCGGTCAATTTTTTCAGAGGTTTTGCGCGCCGCCTCTTTCATGGCCTCCATGCTGGGCCGACTGCTCGGGGAGCTCGAACCTCTGGAGTCAGGGCCTCGCGAACTTGGTTTACCGGGCGGTGCGGCGGGCGTGTCTGAACGGGACGAGGCGGGCCTCTCGGCTTCCCGGTCAGGAAGCTTTTTCGTTTCAGTTTTTTTAGAGAAAATTGAGAAAACCACGGACTTTTCTGCCTCTATTGTTACCTGCGGTGCGAGGTAATGTCATAAGAGAACAGTTTACAAACTCTGGCCGTGAATTAAAACACATGAAACCGCCGCGAATCGGTCTTGACGGACCTTACGTCTGAATAGGCGGTTTTTCGATCAATCTCCGTACAGTTTTTGACGAAGTTCTCTGCGCTGCTGGGCTTCTAGCGACAAGGTCGCGGTGGGCCGGGCAATGAGACGACGTACGCCGATCGGGTCGCCGGTTTCCTCACAGTAGCCATAATCGTTATTGTCGATGAGGGTCAGGCACTGTTGCACTTTTTTGAGCAGTTTGCGCTCCCGATCGCGGGTGCGAAGCTCCAAAGCATGCTCTTCTTCGATCGTGGCGCGATCAGCGGGATCGGGAACGACAACAGTCTCGCGCAAGTGCTCGGTGGTTTCCCCAGCATTGGAGAGGATATCTTTCTCCATTTTTTGGAGCAGGTGCTTAAAGAACGTGAGTTGCTCCGCGTTCATGTAGTCAGCCTCACCCATTTTGATGATTTCAGCCTCGGTGAGGAGTTTCGGTTCTTTCGTAACAGCCATGGTGTTCAACCTAGTTTGCATGACAGAGCTTAGGCTAAGCACTGTTGTAATCCCTTGATAAAAGTCTCTTTCGGTAGATTTCGACCGATAAAAACCATCTTACTTGAGCGTTTTTCGTTAGATTCCCAACGTTTGCCCAAATCTGCGCCCATCATCATGTGGACGCCTTGAAACACTGTACGGCGCTCCGAGCCCTTCATGGAAAGCACGCCTTTATACCTTAACAAGTCCGGTCCGTAAACCTGCACGATGCCGGAAAGGAAGTCTTCGAGCTTGGCCGGGTCGAAAGGTTTGTCGTTTTTAAACACAAAAGACTGAATTTCATCGGAATGCTCATGGCTGTCGTCTTCCAGGAAGGTGGGGTCGATTTCCAGGATGGCATTGAGGTTAAAGCCTCGGATATCGAGTACTTCCTTGATCGGCACCTCGCCGAACTTCACACCTTGGATCGGTGCGCGCGGGTTGATGCGCTTGAGGCGCTCTTTTAAGCTGGCCTGATCGGCCTCTGAGGCGATGTCAATTTTGGACATCAGAATGCGGTCCGCGAAGCCGACCTGCTCTTGAGCTTCCTTGTGCTCGTCGAGTTGTTTTTGGCCGTGCACCGCATCGACCACGGTAATGACGGCGTCAAGTAGGTAGTTGTCGGCAATTTCGTCGTCAACAAAGAAGGTTTGGGCCACCGGGCCAGGGTCGGCCATGCCTGTTGTTTCAATAACGACATGGTCAAACTTGATCTCACCCTTCTTGCGGCGCTCATGCAGCTCACCCAAGATGCGAATCAAATCCCCGCGCACGGTGCAGCAGATGCAGCCATTGTTCATTTCGACAATTTGCTCTTTGCTGTCTTGGGTCAGCAGGTCGTTATCGATGCCTTCTTCCCCAAATTCGTTCTCAATGACGGCGATTTTCAGGCCATGATCTTCTTTGAGAATTCGGTTTAACAGTGTGGTTTTACCGCTGCCGAGAAAGCCGGTCAGGATGGTGACGGGGATGTGGGAGTCGCTCATGGTGTCAACAAATTCAAATCTAAGGAAGGTTTCAAAGTCAAAGTAGTGGCCAATCCGCTTGTCACGACGGCAGCTTAGCCGGTCTATATGCGGCGTAGTAGCAAACCTTTCAAGTACTCACCCTCAGGGTGAGTCATTGACATGGGGTGGTCGGTGCCCGCAGCAAGCCGTTTGAGCATTTGGGCGTCAATGCCTGCATCGAAAATCGCTCCAGCGACGATTTTTTGAAAAAGATCAACCGAAACGGCGCCCGAACAGGAAAACGTCAATAGTAAACCGTTTGGCTTAAGAAGCTGCAAGGCCTTCAGATTCAATTCTTTGTAGGCACGGCTGGCTTTGTCTAAATGATGCGCCGACGGGGCAAATTTTGGCGGATCAAGAATGATCAAATCGAAGAGGCGCTGTTCTTTCTGGGCCTGTTTCAGGTAGTCAAAGACGTTTTGATCCAGCCACTCTTGGGCCTGTTCCGGTGGCGCTTTGGCGGCGGTCTCAGACGCGTTTTTGTTTTCCGAACTGGGCGCAAGATTCAAAGCCCAGTTCTTTTGGCCCTGAAGTAAAGCCTCACCGCTTGAATCGACGGAGATCACTTCACCGGCCCCCGCTTTGAGGGCGGCGAGCGAAAAGCCGCCGGTGTAGCAAAAACAATTCAGAACATTGATGGATTGACTTGCGATTGACGACGTGTGAGTGCTTCCTTCAATTTCGGTCCGCTGCGCGATCAGGTCCTTGACGAGATCGAAGACCAGGTGTCGATTGTCTCGTTGATCAATATAAAATCCTGTTTTGTGGCCCTCACGAACATTGACTCCGTAATGAATCCCGTTCTCAATCACGGCGACGCTCAGTGGGGGTTCGACGCCTCGCAAGACGCCTTCGCGAGGTTCGAGGCCATCGCGTTTGCGGGCGGCGGCATCGGAGCGCTCATAAATATTGCCGCACCCGGTCACTTGAACCAGAGCATCGGCAATGGCTTCGCGCCAAAAATCCGCGCCACCCGACATGCATTGCATCACCAGCTGATCGCCATAGCGGTCGACCACCAAGCCGGGCAAGCCATCCGCCTCACCGAAAATGAGTCTGACCGCCGTCGTTCTGGTGACGAGGGCGGCACGACGCAGACATGCGGCGGCAACCTTGGCTTTAAAAAACGCCGCGTCGATTGTCTCTTCTTCTTTAAAACTCCACACCCTGATGCGTAGCTGAGAGGCCTCGGTAAAGGCGCCCCAGGCCAAAAATGCGCCTGTGGAATCGACCATACGGATGGTTTCACCTGGGGTTGGCGGCTCGGCTAAGCCGCTTACTTTCGCAATGGCTCCGGGATACACCCAGGGATGTCGACGCTCGAAGGCCCTCTCTTTTCCAGCTTTAATATGGGCGACGAGCATGATGACTTAACTTCCTTCTGTTTTCTTGGCGCGGGGATGGGCGGCATCGTACACCGCCGCGAGCCTTTGAAAATCCAATGAGGTGTAAATTTGTGTGCTGGTGATGTTGCTATGGCCGAGCATTTCTTGGACGGCACGTAAGTCTCCACTGGATTGCAACACATGGCTGGCAAAGGAGTGGCGTAACACGTGAGGATGGACGCGGCTGTTGATGCCTTGGGCCAAGCCCAAGCGGGCTACCCTGGCCTGGATGCTGCGCACGCTCAGGCGTCGCCCGGGTGCAGTTGCAAAGAGTGCAAACCGATCTTGCGCGGGTATCGTTTCTGGAGCTTGGTCGTTCGTCAAGCGATCCCGGAACTCGAGCCAGGCGGCAATGGCATCGAGTGCTGCTCGACCCACTGGGACGGTCCGTCGTTTGTTGCCTTTGCCGAGCACATTGACTTGTGCTTCGCCGTGATCGAGCCAACTGGTACTTTGATACTTATCAGGTGCCGGCTCACTTGCATAGTGACGGTCAAGGCTGTGTAGCTCCGAGACTCGCAGGCCGCTCGAGTACAGCAGCTCGATCATCGCCTTGTCGCGCATCGCCTCGAACACGGCCAGCGGCGCGTGATTGGCCAGGCTCATCGCTTGGTCCGGGGCCAAGGACTTGGGTAGGCGCTTGGCTGCTCTGGGCGCTTTCACAGCACGTACCGGATTGGTTTGGATGTGTCCGAGTCGGGCCAGCCAATCAAAATAGCCGCGCCAGCAGGATAGGCGCCGCGCCTGAGTCTTTGGGGAAATCTTGGCTTTGGCGGTCACCGCCACGAGGTGGCGCACATCCGACTCTTTTACTTCGGAAGGCTTGAGGTTCATACGCTCAAGCGCGAGGGTGAGTCCGGCTAAGTCTTCAGTATAGGCTTTAAGTGTGTGATTCGCGTAACTTCGCTCGGATTTGAGATGCTCCAAATAGGCCGTGATTGGGCCGGGCACGATAGCGTGGATCGGGTGACCCATCCTGCTTACTCCACGAGTCGACTAAGTGCGGCGCTAGCAATTTCCGCGATACTCGCAAGATAAGCGGTTTGCATGCTCGACTTAAAGCGTTCGGGATCGGGCGAACCTAAAACGATGAGGCCGAAGGATTTCGGGTCGGCACCCACCCGTAGCGGCAATAGCGCCAAAGAGCGCGCTTGATGACCCTCGTCGGGCAGCCAGGTAGCCGCTTGAAAATCACTGTTCATCCCGCAATAGGGCAACATCATGCTATTGGTGAGCGTAATGGTCTCCACAGGCACCGCAGCGGCGACTGGCAGATAGGTAAACGCAGTCTTCACACCCCATAGACGCAAGGCGGTGAGCGGTACGTTGAAATGGCTGCTCAGCGAGGACAATACCAACTCAGGTAGCTTGCTCAAGTCTTCCGCAATTAGTAACTCACGGGTCCAGTGATGCATCTTGTCGACGATGGCATCGTTGTCGCGAGCGATATGAATCAGCTCAGCAAGTTTTGCTTCCAGCACCTTGTGCTTTTCTCGCATCACCTCCATTTGCCGCTCTTGCAGCGAGATCGCTCGCCCTCCGTGTGAGGATTGCATGCGGATTGAACCGAGCAGGCTGGCCTGTCGCTCAAAAAAGTCGGGGTGCTCCTGGAGGTAGCTCAGTACGTGGTTGTCGTTCAATTCTATTGCTTTTACTTCTTGATTCATTTTGATTCCGAAATCTCGATCTCACCCTCAAACACGGTGGCCGCCGGGCCCGTGAGATACACTCGCCCGCCCTCCCAGGCAATGGAGAGTTCGCCGCCCCGTGTTGACACATTCACGGGTGAATGTAACAGGCCGCGCTGTATGCCCGCCACGACGGCCGCACAGGCACCCGTGCCGCAGGCTAAAGTTTCGCCCGAGCCACGCTCCCAGACACGAAGCGCAATGTGGTGAGGGCTCTTGACTTCCATGAAGCCCGCATTGACGCGGCGCGGGAAATTAAGGCCAGACTCAATCATTGGGCCTTCAATTGAGACGGGTGCTGTTTCAATATGGGGAACCACTTGTACGGCATGAGGGTTACCCATCGAAAGTACTGAGAGTTGGCGGGCATGGCCGTTGACCAAGAGCGTCCACGCGTTGTCGGTGCCAATGCTGACGCTTTTTAATCCGGTGGCATCAAACGGCACTTTTGGAAGGTCAAAAATGGGTTCGCCCATATCGACCGTGACACGACCGTCTTCATTGAGCACGAGTTCCAAACGACCATTGACGGTTTGAACTTTAATGGTGGACTTGTCGGTGAGTCCTTGGTCACGCACAAACTTGACAAAGCAGCGGGCGCCATTGCCGCAATGCTCAACCTCACCACCGTCCGCATTAAAAATGCGATAGTTGAAGTCGACCTCGGGGCTAGAAGGCGGCTCAACCAAAAGCATTTGGTCCGCCCCCACACCCAGATGACGGTCGGCCAGGGCGCGCCATTGACGGGTGCTCAGTGAAATGGCCTGACGAACGCCGTCGAGCACCATGAAATCATTGCCCGCGCCGTGCATTTTTGTAAACTTGATACGCATGCCCAATTATCGCTTATTTGCGTACACAGAGGGGGCTCCAGGGGGGCGGGTTTTGAAGCGACGATGGCTCCAAAGATATTGCTCGGGCTGCTGTAGCACCGCCTGTTCGATATAGGCATTCATTCGGCGGGTGTCGGCAGTCTCATCGGTCGTTGGGAAATCCGTCCAGACGGGCCCAAATCGCATCACGTAGCCGGTCGGCGTCAAAGTGGTGATGCAAGGCAGGACTTGCGCGCCCGTCATGCTGGCTAGGCGATGCATGGTGGTGACTGTGGCCGCCGGGACGCCAAAAAAATCGACGAAAACGGCATCCTTGGCCCCGAGATCCATATCCGGGCAAAAGTAGAAAGGGATGTTCTGTTTGATGCGTTTGAGGGCGGGGCGAATGCCGCCGGTGCGCAGCAGCATCTCAGTGTGATTAAAGCGCTGTCTGCCCTCGGTCATCGCCTGGGTTAGCGCAGCACTGCGCTGGCGCGCATACATCCCAAACACTTGGGTTTCTAGCTGCACTCTCAGGCCGCCTGCATCCATGCCTACGAAATGTGGAGAAAAAATCAGCAGAGGTTTGCCGAGGGCCGCCTGCAAGTGTTCCAGGCCTTCAACGCGGCATAGGCTGCGTATACGGGCCTCGCTTGCGAACCAAAAAATGAATCGATCCAGGAAGGTTTGGGTGAAGGCGCGAAAGTGGTCCTTGGCAAGGCGTACTCGTGTTGGTTCATCCCAATCTGGAAAGCATAGCCTGAGGTTGGTGAGCGTCACCTTGCGTCTTGGGGCGGCCAGCCTGTACAACACCCATGAGAGAGCCGAGGCAAGCTTGCGCAAAGCAGGGTAGGGTAATTGGCTCAGGCTGCGAAAAAGCAGCAGGCCTAGTTTTACGAGAAGCTCAAGCATCCGAGGGCTCGTTGATTGTGGATCCAGGCTGGGACTGGATGGGCACTTGCGGAGCGCCCGGAGGACGCTTGTAGCGGTTGTAGCCCCACAAGTAAAGTTGCGGGTGCTTCAAGATAATGCTCTCGAATCGCAAGTTGATGTTCTCAGGGCTAGGTGCCTCGTGCATTTCTTCTAACTCGAAGCGCCAATAAGCCTGTGCGCCCGAGCGAGGTGCGAGAGGCGTACCGATGACGATCACCACTCTCGCTTTGGTGGTCAGGGCGAGCCTCTGGGGTAGGGTCATCGTATAGGCAGGCTGCGAAAAAAAAGCAGTCCAGACACCTTCGCCGGCGGTTGGAACCTGGTCGGGAAGAATGCCCACCGCTTGTCCATTCTTGAGCGCTTTGAGCATGGTTTTCACGCCACCCAGATTGGCTGGGACCGCAGAGAGGTTAGGGGCATTGCGAATCTTGGCCATGAAGGTTTTTAGATTGACCGCGCTAGGCTCCTTATAGAGCACGGTGATCGGCAGGTAAGCCGCCAAAAATCGCGCCGTCATTTCGAAAGAGCCGAGGTGGGGCGTTAAAAAGAGGACGGGCCGCGGGCCTTGGGCGAGCGCGTCCAATAATTCGAGTTGGGCACAAACGATCCACGGCTTCAATTGTGCGGGCGAGTAGCCCCACACCCAAGGGGCCTCGGCCAAACCTGCACCGACACCCGCGATAGCGGCATTTCGTACCTTCGATGAAGTTTGCCCTGCGACCGCAAGGTTTTCGCGTACGCGATTGCGATAGCGCTTGTCCAGACCATAAATCGCCCAACCCAAAAGGCGCCCGAACACGCGCACCCAGGGGAGCGGGAGGCGTGCATAGAGTTTGACAAGGCCAACGAGCATCTAAGGTTAAATCAGGCAAAGGTTCAATTTGGAGGGCAGGTTTGATCTAAGCGATAGGCCTTAGTCGCGAGCGCTTCTGTAGCATTTCGAGCAATAGTTGGCAGGCTCGCCCTAAGATCAATTGTTCGGATTTGCCCAGGCCCGTATAATCTCATGAAGGCCGCTGAGTTAAGACAACTTGCGGAGCGGCCCTAAAGCGTGGGCTACAAGTTGTGGCCTGAGCTTCAAGTTCCGCTAAAGCGTCGCCTCTTCTTGTGAGTGGGCTACGCCTCAACTTTTACAGGATTAAGCGATGTCTAAAGAATTTTATTTCACTTCCGAATCGGTCTCTGAGGGGCACCCCGACAAAGTCTCCGATCAAATCTCCGACGCCATTCTCGATGCGATTTTCGCACAGGATAAGTACTCCCGCGTGGCCGCTGAGACGCTTTGTAACACGGGCCTGGTGGTTTTGGCCGGTGAAATTACGACCGGTGCCAACGTCGACTACATTCAAGTCGCACGCGACACGATCAAACGTATTGGTTACGACAACACAGAATACGGCATCGACTACAAAGGTTGCGCGGTGATGGTTTGCTACGACAAGCAAAGCCAAGACATTGCCCAGGGCGTGGACGAAGGCCGTGGCTTGAACCTCGAGCAAGGTGCTGGCGACCAAGGACTCATGTTTGGCTATGCCTGCGATGAAACTTCGGTGTTGATGCCTGCCGCCATCCACTACAGTCATCGTTTGGTGGAACGTCAAGCGCAGTTGCGTCGCGATGGCCGTCTGCCTTGGTTGCGCCCCGATGCCAAATCACAAATTACAATTAAGTATGTAGACGGTCGTCCGTATTGCATCGACACCGTGGTGTTGTCGACCCAGCATTCACCCGATATCGAACACTCGAAACTCCAGGAAGCGGTGATTGAAGAAATCATCAAACCAGTGCTACCTAAGGAGTTGATCAAGGGCGACATCAAGTATTTGGTCAACCCGACGGGTCGCTTCGTGGTGGGTGGTCCGCAGGGCGATTGCGGCCTGACGGGTCGTAAAATTATTGTCGACACTTACGGCGGTGCGGCGCCTCACGGAGGCGGTGCGTTCTCTGGTAAAGATCCGTCGAAAGTGGATCGTTCTGCCGCCTACGCCGCACGCTATGTGGCGAAGAATGTGGTGGCTGCAGGTTTGGCCAGCAAGTGTTTGGTACAGATTTCCTACGCGATTGGTGTGGCGAAACCGACCTCGGTGATGATCACGACTGAGGGCACAGGCAAGATCAGCGACGAGAAGTTATCGGCCTTGGTGCAAAAGCACTTTGATCTGCGTCCTAAGGGCATCGTTCAGATGCTTGACTTGTTGCGTCCGATCTATGAAAAGACTGCGGCTTATGGTCACTTTGGTCGTGAGGAGCCTGAGTTTACTTGGGAGCGTACTGATAAGGCGGCTGCGCTTCGGGCTGATGCTGGGTTGTAGCGTTGACGACGAGGTACGATCCGGCCGCCACGGCACTCTGCTCCGCGGCTGTCCCCCGTCCTTCGTCCTCCTCCTAATACTATTACGCTTATCCCCGTTGCGCTGGAGGGGATCCGAGTTGCTGACCCTGTTCTCCTCCTTGGGACATTGATCCCGACATAAAGA
>JAYVKZ010000068.1:0-12279 GCA_043767985.1 Betaproteobacteria bacterium | reverse complement strand
GGTTTCACAACGACTTAAAGCGCTTTTTAGACCAGCACCAAATCCCGTACGAGGCCGTGGCAATTAAGCCCGACGTCGTTTCCAAAAGTAGCGCCCAAGCCATAGTAATGGCAGACCAATTACTAGCCAAGGCAGGATGGCCGCCACAAAGGTAATGATAAAGGCCAAGCTGCTGGCCATCACCTCGCCCATACCGTGCCAAGCATCTTTTAGAGGAGACCACACCTGACGCGGTAAGGACTCACGCTTGGCTTGCAAAGCAATCGATACGGCAACCTTTTCGGTTTCGTTGGCCAGTGCCTTGCGGGTGCCAGTCAATGCGTCCAAACGAGCTTGAGTATTCGCCAATTCACGTTGCACGTCCAGCGTGTCTTTCAGCGAGCCTTGCTTCTGGCTCAGCATGCTGCGCAACTGGTCTCGCAACTGGGTAAGGTTCTTTATCTGAGCCTCAACGTCAATCACTTGGTCGGTGCGGTCTTCGCTGCCGCGGTGATGGGCGAGCACTTCGGCCTCTTGAATGAGGCTGGCGATAAAGCCATCGGCCAGCGCAGGTTGAATACGCATTTCAAGCGCTCCCGAAGGCAGGTTGCCATCGGTTTCACGCGAGTAATTGGCAACCAAGAGTTCACACTGCTTCGGAAGACAGCGTTTGACCAGCCCCTCAAAAACAGCCTTTAGCTTTTCTACAGGGGTCTCCAGGGTGATTGAGTGGCGTAGGGCAACGTAGCGAGTAGGCTCCGCTGCAGCCGCATCGGCCGCCTCGGCAGGCGTCGCCGCCTTCGCGAGTGATGCCGAATCAGCCTTGCTGGCCACCCCTCTCATCGCCACGCCCGCAGCCTGACTAGGCGCTCCGGCCGCGGCCTGGCTTGCCGCCTCGGATGCTGCCCGCTTACCAAAGGACGCTCGGTCCGAACAGGCGTTTAATAGGAACACCGAAGTCAGCGCCAAGCCGATCAACGTTTTTCGCGCAAGACTCTGCAAGTTCATTTTCTGATCAAACATTCTCAAAAACTCCAAATCGGAACGATCCAAAACTGTAACTTATAAAACTTGCTTATAATCGCGGCTCACGCTAGGGGTCCCGTATAAAAGCCACGCAAGTGGCCTCTGCTGATTGATCTTATTCAATCGGTAGACGGGTGAGAAAAACCCTTGGAACCTGACTGAGTTAATACTTACGTAGGGAAGCGCATGAAGCCTTCATTCCTCTATTTTTTGCCCACAGTAACGCTTTTGCCGCGTAAAGCATCGACTTTATCTTCATTAGCCTTATCTTCCATCACGCTCGCGGTCCTTACTCTGAGCTTTCAAACCGGGCAAGCGAGGGCGCAAGCTTCAGCATCGCCTGAAACAAACGCCGGGGCACCCATCGTTGCACCCACCCAGTTAGGTACCGTCGAAGTACGGGCAGCGGCCTCACCGGCAAAACAAGCCGCCGAGGTCGGAGGCCTGAGCGATCGCCCTTTAAGCGAAACACCGCAAAGCGTCTCCATCCTGCGTGCACCTGCATTGATAGACGCGGGTGTTACCGGTTTATCAGGGGCCATTCGTGGTGAGACCTCAGTCAGTGACTTTTACAACACCACAGGTTACCCAGAGAGCCTTCAAATTCGTGGCTTTTTGTTGGACGAGGTGAATAACTACAAGCGCGACGGCATGCCTGTCTCGAGCCATACGCCCTTCGCCCGCGAAAACAAAGAGCGCATTGAAATTCTGAAAGGCCTGTCGGGTATGCAGAGTGGCGCATCCTCCCCCGGCGGCATCGTTAACTATGTGTTGAAGCGCCCGACGGCGACGCCACTGAGCGACGTGTTTATCGGCTTGTCCGAGCGTGGTACGACTTTGCTGCATGGTGATTTCGGTGGGCGCTTTGGAGAGGGCCAACAATTTGGCTACCGAGTCAACGCCGCCTTGGAAGAGAAGCGCCCGATGGTGGATAACGCCAAGGGCAATCGACAATTCTTGAGTGGCTTCTTTGACTGGCGCATGAGCAAGAATACTTTGCTCGAAGCGGAGTTTGAATATCATAAGACTAGCCAACCGAGTGTGCCCGGCATTAGCTTGCTAGACACAAATAACACGGGTGTCGGCCAAACCATTCCTGCGGTGTCCAGCCCGCGTTTGAATTTGAACTCCCAGCCCTGGAGCCTGCCGTTTGAGAACCGCAACTTGAACGCCTCGATCGGTATCAAGCAGGCGCTCGACAGCAAATGGCTAGGCGGAAACTGGCTGTGGGGTGCCAAGCTTTCTCAGCAAACCATTCGCACCAATGATCGTATTGCCTTCCCGGATGGCTGCGGTGCAACTTACCCCGGCTACTGCGCCAATGGCGACTTTGACGTCTATGATTTTCGCAGCGAAAATGAGTTGCGAAAAACCACCGCCGGAAACCTCTACTTGCGCGGCGACTTTGAAGCAGGAGGCATCAAGCACGAATTGCGGGTGGGCTTATTGCAAAGAAGTTATCGTGAAGAGTACGAAGCCAAACAGGCCTATAACTGGGTCGGTACCGGCAACCTGTACGCACCTTTTACTCTACCCGCAGACCCCACCCCGAGCGACTTGAACACGCAGCGCTCGTCACGCTCAACCGAGTTCAGTATCAGTGACGCGCTGAGCTGGGGTGCTTGGTCGCTGTGGTTAGGCTTGCGCAATACTTCTTTACGCAACGAGAGCCTGCGCACGGATGGTTCGCGGCCCATCAATTACAGCCAGTCATTCACAACGCCGTTCGCCGCACTGGGATTTAAGCCGAGGGCGGGGAGCTTCGTTTATGTGTCTGCGGGTCAGGGCATTGAGACCGATGCCGTACCCAATCGGCCCACACTCTTTGTCAATGCCGGCCAAGCTTTGCCCGCCTTCAAGAGTAACCAGGTAGAGCTGGGATGGAAGCAACAACTCAGCGACGAAGGCTTGCTCGCCCTAACGCTGTTCAGAATCAATAAGCCGTACTATGACGATTTGACGAGCGTGAACGATCCGAGCATTCCTGCCGGAGAAACCCTTCGAGTTGCTGGCGCCAGACGGGCGATTCATCAAGGCCTCGAAGCAAGTTGGATAGCACGCTTGAATAAACAGCTCACGGTGAGCGCTCAGGCGACTTTCCTGGATGCCAAGGTGATTGAGGCCGTCGATGCAAGCATGATCGGCAAACGCACTCAAAACACGGCGCCTTTGACGGCAGCGCTCTCACTGGCTTGGCAAGTTCCGCAAGTTTCAGGCTTAACTTGGACCAACCGAGCGAACTATTCTGGCGCCAAAGCAGTCACTCGCGACAACAGTGTGGAGCTACCCAGTTACTGGCAGCTAGATAGTTGGCTGGCTTACCGGACACAATTAGCGGGCAAACCAGCCACTTGGCGGGCGGGCGTGGATAATCTCTTTGATCGGCGCTACTGGAAGGATGCGCCAACTCAGTATTGGGGCGGTACTTACTTGTTCCCAGCCCTGCCAAGAACCTTCCGTATTTCTTTGCAAATGAGTTTGTAAACTTAGGTTTTTATTTCTAGAGCGAGGCAGGCTTGGACGTATCAAACGATAAAGCCAAGATGCGCAGCGCCTTAAGGCAGCGGCGCAAGGACTACGTCACGCAGCATGCGGTTCACCTCGAAGAAGAGTACGCCAGGCTTGCCGACTTTGCGCCTGCCTTGGCGAGTCTTTATGCCCTGATGCAGGAGGCGCTCCCGCACAGCGAGGTGGACGGTCAAGCTTCAAGAATAGTCGTTGCTAGTTTTAAACCCCAGCACTCGGAGATCAACCCGAAGTACCTGGAGGAGGCACTGATGATGCTTGGCCATCACTTGGTCTGGCCTCGTGTTGACGGCGATCACCTGCGGTTTTTTGCTAACGACGACATGCCCGCTTTTGTGCGGGGCTCCTACGGTCTACTGGAGCCCGGCCTTAAAGCTACAGAAGCCATCCCGGGCGTTATCCTAGTTCCACTGCTAGGTTTTGACGAGCAAGGCAAGAGGTTGGGCCAAGGCGGCGGCTATTATGATCGAACATTGGAACGCCTGAATGCGACAGTCCTCGCAATTGGCGTAGCCTGGCCATGTCAGCAAGTAACGACCGTTCCGGTGGAGGCTCACGACTTTCGTCTGGCAGGAGTGATCACTCCAAGCAATTTCTATCGCTTTTAGAGGCGCAGGGGTAAGTCCTTTGTCGGGAAAATTTGCTGAGCCTCTTCTCACGGAGGTCGGTCGGGCTGGCGATGACGGACGGCAAGTTGTGAAAAAAATCACATTTATTGCGGGGCTATTCTGGTCAAACTGCCGCAAAAGAGATTTAATCGTCTTTTCGAGAAAAAAGGACACTAGAAAACATCGCTAAGTGTCGAGAACGAATTTGTGAGTCGCGGAGGAAAAATGCTGGCCACGGTGAGGGATTTGACCATTGGAAGGCTTGAGGGCAAAGGTTACAAGGCCAGAATCAGGTCTTGGAGAGATGAGCTTTGGGATCGGCGCCTAGGAATCAGTACCTTTGGTCGGCGCGATGGCGTCGGGAAGGAGAACGACGATCACTTTCAAGGTCATTACGAGGCAGCGCATTATCGCGATCTGTTTCTGATGTTCGAGCACATTGGTCTTGCCAAGGATGATGTCTTCTTAGACCTAGGATGCGGCTTAGCCAGAAGTATGTTTGTGGCGGCTCGGATGGGCGTCAAGCAAGCCATCGGGGTTGAGATAGATCAGGGTTTGGTGGACGTCGCAAGGCTAAACATTGCGCGCTCAGGATTTTCACCGGATCGAGTACAGGTGGTTTGGGCAGGTGCCGAGCAATACATCAATCATGACGTCACTGTCCTGTATCTTTTTAACTCATTCGGTCGAACAACCTTACGATTGGTGCTTGAAAACCTCGTGGACTCTTTGAAAAAGAATCCGCGTCAGTTCAAGTTTATCTACTACAACCCGCTGCAGGAGCATTTACTCGCGGAAACGGGAGCCTTCCGTCGCCTTGAATACTGGCCGATGAACACCCCGCAGGACAAGTCTCATTGTCGCTATAACCTGAGTTTCTGGGAAAGCACTATTAACTGAGGCGGTATTGGAGTGCGGGCCAGGGATCCGGACCTAGCTGATCCATTAGCAGCCCAGAAGCGGCCTACCTAGTCAAACTGACAGTTCGGAAATCTCGATTAAATTCAGATCTGGGTCGCGTACGTACACGGACCGAATCTTTTGCGTGGCGCCGGTGCGCATGACCGGTCCTTCTAGTATTGGCCAGTTGGCGGCTCGTAATTTTTGAATGACTTGGTCGAGCGCTACGCTAGCGATGAAACAAAGATCCAAGGCACCCGGCACCGGCAGGTGAGCCTTAGGTTCAAACTCTCGGCCTTGAACATGAAGATTGATTTTCTGATTGCCAAACTTGAAGGCGCGACGCTCAATCGGCGGCGTACCCCCGACAAAGCTCTCGAGCTTCATACCCATCACGCGGGTATAAAAATCGATACATTCAGATTCACGGCTGGTAGTCAATACCAAGTGGTCGAGATGGTCAATCATGTTGCCGCCTGCTAGCTTGCATGCCGTTGGACGACTCCTTGCCCCTGTGCAGCTGGCACCGGATGCAAATCACTAATGAGCCCCGCTTTCGCAAGCTGTCCCGGTACTTCGCGGCACACCACGCTTGGCAGACGACGGGCAGCTTGAAGCAATTGCGGCACCTGAATTCCGGTGTCATAGCCCATGACTTCCAGCATATTGATCGCATCTTCGCTACAAATATTGCCGCTCGCACCAGGCGCATAAGGACAGCCCCCCAAGCCACCCAAGGAGCCATCAAAGCGACGAATACCACTTTGCACTGCAGCCAAGACATTCGCAAGGCCCATGCCACGGGTATTGTGAAAATGCATGGTCATTTGCAAGTTCGGGAACTTGGAGAGCATCAGTTCGGAGATACGAGCCACTTGGGCGGGATGGGCCATTCCTGTGGTGTCGCAAATTGTTAGCCCTCGAACGCCGAGATCGGCAAAGCGTTGAGCCCAGTGCAGCAGAGTTTGCTCCGAAACCTCACCCTCCATTGGACAACCAAAACTGCATGATAAAGACACATTGACGGGCGTGTTCCCCTGCGCCATCTGAATCACTTCAGTCAGCGCCGCAAAACTCGCGCCGCAAGACATCCGAAGATTCGCCAGGTTGTGAGTCTCGCTCACCGACATCACGACATTCATTTCATCGGCGCGCGACTCCATGGCACGCTCGGCGCCTCGGCGGTTCGGCACCAGGACGGTGTATTCAACCCCAGGAGCCCGACGAATACGCCCCATCACCTCTTCGGCATCGCGCAGCATCGGAATGGCCTTGGGTGAGGTGAAGGACGTGACCTCGATCTTGGCGTAGCCGCACTCAGAGAGATCATCGATCAAGGCAATCTTGTCCTCGGTGGGCACGAAAATTGGCTCGTTTTGAAAGCCATCGCGGGTGACGACTTCGTTGAAGAATATTTTGGACACAGTGGCGCGGATCTATAGAGGGGGTGAAGAGGAGGAAATGTATCACTTCCTCCTCTCGAGCGCCACGACGAGGGCCGGTTGCGGCGTGCTGCCTACCCACTGTCGCTTGCCTAGCGCCCGAAGCCTGATGCCTGCCACACTACGCTGCCTTAGACCATGTTTTGGCATAGTCGCGGGCAAACTGCTCAAAACTCATCGGCTTGCGGCCTAGCAGTAACTCAACGTCATCGGTCGTTCGGGCCGCGTAACCAGCAGCGATAATTTGATGCAGGGAGCTCATCAGTTCAATGATTTCTCCAGGCAGGCCCCACTGCTTCATACCTGCCACGGTCGCATCAAGCGTGGTGGCTTGATTGCGAACAGGTCGGCCGAGCACTTTAGCGTGTATCGCGGCGCTCTCGGCTTCACTCAGACTCGGTCAGCGTAGGCTATGGTCGTCGCTATGTGATGCCCTTGATCCCGAGCTTTCGCAAGGCCCACCCTCAGGTGAAGGTCGAGATTTCCTTTGATGATCGGCAGGTGGATATCGTGCGCGACGGCTTCGACGCGGTGATTCGCGGCGGTGTCATCGCGCAGTCCTCACTGATTACACGGAGTCTTTGCGATCTTTCCTGCATTACAAAAGCGATCATCTGGTTCGCTTTCTAGGCTAAGTAAAAACCCGTTTCATATTCGAACTACAATTGAATTTATCCAACTTCGTCCGGCGAAAGAGATTTCCATGCCCCTTGCTCCAGCAAAGAATGTACTCGGCCAGCCCCTAGTCGCTTGCTCATTTAATCCACTGACCGGGTTTTTTCGGGATGGCTGCTGCAAAACCAATGAAGAGGATACGGGTAGCCATCTGGTGTGCGCCATCGTTACCGATGCCTTTCTAGCCTTTAGTAAAAGGGTTGGCAATGATCTGAGCACACCGCGTCCTCAGTGGAACTTCTCCGGACTCAAAGCCGGTGATCAATGGTGTGTTTGCGTAAACCGCTGGGTCGAAGCCCATGAAGCGGGTTATGCTCCCAAGCTACGCTTGGAAAGCACCCATGCCAAAGCCCTAGAGTTTGTATCAATAGAAGTGCTGCGCGCATACGAGGCGGCCTTTGACGATTAAAGCAGAGGCTCTTGTCTTGAAGACCAAAGTCTTCGAAAACGAGATTGCCCATTTGATGTTTATGCTAAGAAGCGCTAAGGTTCCTTAGTTACATTGGGTCGAGTCTTTTCGAAGCAATAGACACACCGCATCATCAGAAATATTCTGGACGTTACCATGTCAAATATTAAGGCCACCGCAGCAAAGGCTGTGAGCTCACAGGCAGTCAATAAATCCGCATCGGGTAAAAAGGCGTTAGCTAAAAACCGCAACCCTTTCAAGCACCTGGTTGAACCCGACCGAGTCCATCGCTCGGTATACACTGATCAAGTCATTTTTGATACTGAGATTCGTGAAATTTTCGAAAAGATTTGGGTGTATTGCGGCCATGAATCCCAGGTCAAAAAACCTGGCGACTACTACACGGTGCAAATTGGCCAGCAGCCGATGATCATGGTCCGTGGCCGCGACAACGCTGTGAACGTACTTTATAACCGCTGCCCGCATCGTGGTGTGCAACTGTGTGGCAATACCCATGGCAATACTGGTAGCTCCTTTGTGTGCTCGTATCACGCATGGAGTTTTCAGCTGGATGGCAAGGTCCGCAGTATCCCGCTCGTGCAAGGCTATGATGGTACCCGCATGACCAAGGACAACCCCGATTGCAGCATGAAGGCGGCCGCACGGGTGGATTCCTATCGTGGTTTTGTATTTGCAAGTCTGGCGGTAGATGGCCCAAGCCTGCTGGAGTTTCTGGGCGAGGCCAAGGTCGCCTTTGACGATATGTGTGACCGCTCGCCGGTGGGTGAAGTCGAAGCGGTGCCGATCTGCCACCGGGTGGTGCAGCATTCGAACTGGAAGTTCTTCATGGAGAACCAGCTCGACTCTCTTCACCCGTCCGTGACGCATCAGTCGACCGGTGTGTCGGCCAGTCAAATGGAGAAGAAGATCGCCGCCAGTGGTGGCAAGCCCCCGCTCTACTACCATTACCTGTCGACCTTTGCTTCCTCATTCGAGCAGTGGGATGCTGTGCAAACAGTGAACTTTCCGCGCGGCCACGGCATTCTCAAAGCCTATATGGGACTCCGTCCGCAAGACCCTGACACCTTGGCCTACGAGAAGTTACTGGTGAAAGCTTACGGCAAGGATAAAACAGAAGAGTACCTATCACGCAGCATTCATCATGTCCTGGTGTATCCGTATTTGTCCGTGCAATCACCTTTGCAGCAATTGCGGGTACTTCGCCCCCTGGCACCTAACAAGACGATGTCTGAGATCTGGCACTTTCGCCTCAAGGGTGCGCCCGAGGCGATTTACCGACGCTCACTTTGGTATTACAACTTGGTAAACTCGCCCTCAACCATGATCAACGCCGACGACTTGGAGAACTGGGCCAAGGGTCAATGGGGCTTAGAGTCGAAGGGTGGCGAGTGGGTGAGCTTCCATCGTAATTATGGTGGCGACACGGTGGAGCAAGGTGTGACTTACTCCAACAAGGGAACCTCAGAAGCGGTGATGCGCAGTCAATTCAAAGCGTGGTCAGAGTATATGGAAGGGGCTGAGTAATGGTGACGAGTCAATCAGTGTCGGCCAAGATCAAGCCAGCGTCGAAGGGCAAGGCCAAGCCTGCAAGCAAAACCAAAGTCGCGAAGGTGCTGAAGGGGCAGGTAGAGATTTATGCGGGCACGGTTAAAGGTCGTACCGGTGCGCAATCCATTGAGCCGGACCATTCTCCACGCGGCAAGCTCGCTAGCCTCATTGCGCCGCCCACCCTCTTAATGACCAAGAAAGCCTACCAGCCGAAAGCGCGGGCTAGGCTGCAAGCGGCAAGCACGGATAGCTTGCGGGCAGCGGAGCAATTCCTATACACCCAAAGCGAGTTGCTAGATGGCAAGCACTGGCAAAGTTACATTGATCTCTTTGCGCATGACGGAGTGTATTGGATGCCGGTGCAGCCCGATCAAACCGAATGGGAAGGCTCACCCTCCATTTTCGCCGAGGACAAGCTCCTGATGCAGGTCCGCATGGGCCGAGTAACGCATCCCAATGCTTGGTCGCAAGCACCGATGTGGGCGACGAACCATGTGATCGGTAATGTACAAATTGAATCCGAAACCTCGAAAGAGGTGGTGGTGCGTTCACGCTTTCATATGATGGAGCTTCGGCGCGACTCGGTTCGGCATTTTGGGGGAACTTACCGGCACACCCTTGAGAAAAGTAAAGAAGGTTTCAAGATCAAACTACAACGCGTGGATTTATTTAATGGGCAGGCGCCGTTTGATTATGTGCTGCAGGTTTGGGTTTAGTTCTTGCCTATCGAAAACAGGCTTCACGCCCTAGATAATCTCCGCGCCATCATGATGTGGCTGGGCATCGTCTTGCACGTGTCCCTCAACCACGTCGTAGGGGAGTCGCCCTCGCCGTGGCGAGATCCGAAAACCACTTTGATTGCGGATTTTCTGATCGCCTTCATTCATGCCTTTCGCATGCCGGTGTTTTTTGTGCTGGCCGGTTTCTTTGTTTCGATGCTCATCGGCCAGAGAGGTTATGGCGGCATGCTCGAGCATCGGCTCAGGCGGCTCGCCTTGCCCTTTGCGATCTTCTGGCCGGTGATTTATCCACTTACGGTTGTGCTGTTGACGGTTTTTGTTCACCAAATGGTGCGTGGCACCCTCGGACTAGATTTGAGCTTATTACCCAAGCCGCCAAACGGCTCGGTATTCAACACCATCCATCTCTGGTTTATCTACCTGTTGATGTGGTTCTGTGTTTTTACCGCTGTGCTCGCTTGGGGCGCAAGGTTTCTATCTAAAGTCTTTCTGCGCCCTAATCTCATCACTTTGGTAAGGCAAGCCTTGCAGAACCTCACCACTCACTGGTGGGGGTTTTTGATGCTGGCCATCCCATTAGCCTTCGCTGGTGAGTCTTACAAAGCGGGTCTCGTGATCGCAAGCGGATTGTTTATACCGCCTTTAGCAGAGTGGGTACACAGCGGCCTATTCTTTATCGTAGGTCTGGCCCTGTACGAGCGCCGCCAAACCTGCCTAGACTACTTCAGCAAATTCTGTTGGCGTTTTGCTAGCGCGGGTTTTTTAAGCTTTTTTGCATGGATCGTAGTGTACGAGGCCAACCTGGCAAATCCTGCACTCCTGGCCTATCCGCAACTGCTGATGGCCTTCGCTTATGGTTGCACCAGTTGGTTATGGAGCTTGGCGCTCATCGGTGGATTTGTACGCTACCGATCGCGACCTAGCGCAGGCTTGCAATATCTTGCCGACAGCTCTTACTGGGCTTATTTGGTTCATATGTTGGGCACGATTGGCTTTGGTGCTTTGCTTTGTAATCTGCCCTTGGGCGCTTTGACTAAAATGGGAATTAACATGGCCGTGACCACCTTGTTTTGCTTAGTCACCTATCAATTTTTTGTACGCCGTAGATTTATTGGACGGCTACTTAATGGGCAAGGCAGCGCGGCCCGATAAGTGACGCAGGAACCTTAAACCTCACACACAAAGTTCGGATTGAAGTCGGTATTTTCAAACTGCCAGTATTCATGCGTGGCCGGAGCACTTTTGGGCAAGCGACCAGGCTCGGCCGACACACGAGGCTTACGATAACCCGCTGGATTCGCAACGACTCGGGTGCCCGCCACGTCGTAGTCAAAACTATTGTGAGCATGGCCGTGCACCCAAAGCTGCGCTGGGCCCATCAACTCGGAGAGATCCGAAACAAAGGCAGGGTTGACGGCATTGCCCGCAAAGCGCATGTGCACGCTTAAGGGGTGCGGGGCATGATGCGTGATCACCACCGTTTTTTGGGTCGAGCTCTGGCCTAGCTGGGTCCCTAGCCAGCGGCGGGCTCGATGATGCAAGGCGATCGAATCAAGCGCACTGAAAAACGCACCGCTGTTCGCGCGAATCATGCGGTAGTCGACCATGCGGGGCGTTGCGGCTTGAATGGCCGCTTCGATTTGGTTTTCACCGTGCAGGGCATAGTCGGTCCACAGCGTCGCCCCCAAAAAGCGCACGCCGTGCAGGGTGATGCTGTCTTGATCGAGTAGATGAATGTTTGATTTTTTTGCTGCGGCCATGCGCATTTTAGCCAGCACCTCATTCATCTGGCCACCGTAATACTCATGATTACCCGGCACCACAATGACTTGCGTTTTCTCGAACGCGGCTAGACCTGCAATGTCAATGGCATGTACGCTATTGGCAATGTCGCCCGCTAAGATCGTGACGTCTACGGGTAGCGCGTCAAACTCCAGAGCGCCAATCCTCGGGGCATATTCCTCATGCAAATCAGACAGGACGCGGATACGCATTTTTTCTCACTCGTGTTTCGCGCTCATTTAACTCACTCACTTCGCTTAGGCTCTTGCAACTTAGGCTTCTTTTGCAACTGCTCTTTGAGCCCGTCACAAGGGTCTGGCCGGGACTGTGGAATCGCACCGATGTACTCATCAAAGACGGTATCGGAGCTTGCCTCGCCAATAGGCGTTTCAACAAACCCCCAGGCAAAAATTTCGGCGCGTGGGTTGATCGCCCTGAGGTAACGAGGCACACCGACATCTTTCCGAATATGGACATTACCTGCGAGCAACATCACCAGGGCGTTCATGCCCCGGCCTTCAATCTCTCTGGCCCGCGCCAGGACCGCCGCCATCTGCGCGTCGCGTGCTTGCTGAGCTTTCACCATCCCTGGGATGGCCGATTCTGGGAGCAGGCCACAGTGC
>JAYVKZ010000067.1:0-15175 GCA_043767985.1 Betaproteobacteria bacterium | reverse complement strand
AGCGCATTCACTTTGTCGAGGTCGCTCATACAAGTGCCCTGGACATACAATCGGAACGTTTGCGCAACTCCCTGCTCTCGGCCATTTCGCACGACGTACGTACGCCGCTGACCGTCATTTTCGGCTTGGCCGATGCACTGGCGAACATCCCCGGGACTACAGGGGAAATCAGGACAAAATCATTGGCGCTGCGTCACCACGCAATGGCCATGCACCGGATGGTGGCCAATCTGCTCGACATGGCCAGATTGCAAAGTGGTCGCATCGTGCTTCATCGTGAATGGCAGTCGATTCCCGAGCTCTTCGCGGCCTGTATCGATTCGCTTGGGGAAGGCATAGACTCCCGACGTTTGAAGATTGACTGGATGCCAATCATGCCTTTGATGCATATCGACGGCATGCTGATGGAACGGGTGTTTTGTAATTTGATCGAGAACGCAGTCAAGTATTCCCCCCCGGACAGCCCCATCCGCATTAGTGCCATCCAGAATGGTGAAGAACTGTGCATCCGTATCGAGAACGACGGAGCTCACCTGCCCTTTGCCGATGCGGACGAGGTGTTCGGCATGTTCAAGCGCGGTACCCGGGAGCCAAGCGTGCCAGGAGTCGGATTGGGACTGGCCATTTGCCGGGCGATTGTCGACTTCCATGATGGCAGGATTCGTGCCGAAAATTTGGTGCAAGGGGTACGCTTCGAAATCCTCCTGCCTCTGCAGAAGGGTCCGGCCATGCCGACAGAAGAAGATGGCAATGACTGAAGCCTTGAAATATCTCGTAGTTGAGGACGAAACCGATATTCGTCGGCTACTTTGCGATTCCCTGCGCTCTTGCGGAGCAAAGGTCCGGGAGGCAGACAGCATCGCGCGAGCGCTGGCACTCTCTGGCGAAGCTCAGCCTGACCTCGTGATTCTGGATCTTGGACTGCCTGATGGAGACGGCGTGCGCTTCATCCGTGAGTTCCGGGTTTGGTCGGAGAACCCAATACTTGTATTGTCCGCGCGCAGCGCAGAAACCGACAAAATCCGGGCATAGGACGCCGGAGCTGACGACTACATTGAAAAGCCGTTTTCTGTCGGAGAACTCCACGCAAGACTACGCGCGTTGTTGAGGCGCTCTGAACACCAGCGTGATTCATCCGGACAATCCACTTATCAATTTGGCAATGTCGAGGTCGACCTCGCCCGTCATGCAGTGTCCCGCTCCGGTGCACCGGTTCATCTCACAGCTCTCGAGTTCAGACTGCTGGCCTTATTGCTTGTCAATGCAGGCAAAGTCATGACTCACCGCAAGCTGCTTGCCGAAGTCTGGGGCCCCGGACATACCGAGGACGGGCATTATCTTCGCATCTATGTTGGTCATCTTCGTCAAAAGCTCGAAGAGGACCCGTCCTTGCCACGACACTTCCGCACCGAGGTCGGTGTGGGCTATCGTTTCATACTTTAAGCATTGTGACTCATCCTAATGACTCCTCTCATCCTTTCTTGAACACTAGGCATATTCCGCATGAGTGAACCACATTCCCCGAAGTCCGGCCCGTTGGCGCTTGCTCTCGCTGCCCTTGGGGTAGTCTACGGAGATATCGGAACCAGCCCCCTGTACGCGTTCAAGGAAGCCTTTACTGGAGCCCATGGCCTGGCGGCCAATCCCGCCAATGTCATGGCGAGTCTTTCGGCGTTCTTCTGGGCAGTCATGCTGATTGTCTCGTTCAAATATGTCGCCGTTGTGCTGCGACATGACAATGAGGGCGAAGGTGGAGTACTGGCCCTCACCGCCCTGGCGCACCGGCTCGCCGGTGGTCACGGCAAGCGCGCGACCTGGCTGATCGGGGCGGGCATTTTCGCAGCAGCACTCTTCTATGGCGATGCCATCATCACTCCCGCAATTTCGGTTCTGTCCGCCGTCGAAGGCCTCGCGGTCGCAACGCCGCGATTTGAGCATTTCGTCGTGCCCATCACGATCGCCATCATCACCGGGCTGTTTCTGATCCAGCGTCACGGCACCGGGCGCGTCGGTGTACTGTTTGGTCCGGTCATGGTGCTTTGGTTCGTGTCCCTTGGAGCCATGGGCGTACTGAGCATTGTCAAAACACCGGAGGTCCTACAGGCCCTCAACCCGATGTTCGCGATTGAGTTCGCTACCAACAAGCCTGGTGCTTCATTCTTGCTGTTGTCGGCTGTATTTCTGGCACTGACCGGTGGTGAAGCACTTTATGCAGACATGGGCCACTTCGGTGCCCGCCCCATCCGGATCGCCTGGTATGGGCTGGCCTGTCCGGCACTGATGTTGAATTACTTTGGTCAGGGCGCCCTCGTCATTCGCACACCTGCAGCGGCGGCCAATCCATTTTATCTCCTGGCGCCAGATGGATTTTTGTGGCCATTGGTGATTCTTGCCACCTTGGCCACGGTGATCGCCTCGCAGGCGACTATCAGCGGTGCCTTTTCGATGACCTTGCAAGCATCCCGTCTCGGGTACCTGCCCCGCATTCATATTCTGCATACCTCGGAGACCGAGCGCGGGCAAATCTACGTACCCTCGATCAACTGGATGATGCTGGTCGCGGTGATCTGGCTCGTAATCGAGTTTCGCTCTTCAACGGCGCTGGCTGCGGCCTATGGCATTGCAGTGTCAGGAACAATGATCATCACTACCATTTTGACGGCCTATGTAGTGGCCTCAGGCAATGGACGATTACGATTTGCGCTGCTGATTTGTCTGTCGGCCCTGATACTGCTGGAAGCCCTCTTCCTGGCCTCGAACCTGACCAAAATCGCCGACGGAGGATGGTTGCCCCTGGTGCTCGGCGGAGCGCTCTTTCTGCTTCTCATGACCTGGAAAGAGGGAAGCAGGAGGGTCGCGAAGAAACGCAAGGAAATGGATATCTCCATGAAGGATTTTCTGGCCCACCCCCCGGCAGATATCCCCCGTGTCGAAGGACTGGCGATCTACCTCACCTCCGACCCGACCGTGGTGCCGAGTGCCTTGTTCCATACCCTCAAGCATTTTCGGTCCATGCATGAGCAGGTAATGTTCCTCAATGTGATCAACGAAGAAGTACCCCGAGTACCGTCGGCCGAGCGGATCCGGCTGGACTATTCGGCCGAAGGCTTCTCGCTGGTGTCCTTGCGCTTTGGTTTCAGAGAAGAGCCGGATGTTCCGGCGGCTCTGGCCGAGCATGCGGACAAGCTGCCCGAGATTGAGCCAATGCTCACGACTTTCATCATCGCGCGCGCCACGATTGTCGATGGGCCGGGGGAATTGTCCTCCTGGCGAGCTGCCCTGTTTGGCTGGATGACACGGCAGGCTGAGGGCGCCGGCGCGTATTATCGCTTGCCTGCCAATCGGGTGGTGGAGCTGGGTAACCAGGTGATGTTGTGACCGGTACTTCATTGGTCACTTCCAAGCCGACACCCTGAATTTTGAGACCAGCGGTGAGATCCGACGACAAGTTCGGCCGCCGTGCCGTCAAGGCAGGAAGCCCGCGTTCTCACCTGGCCAGCCAGGCAGGTGACGGGTAGCCCTAGGCTGCAGCCACGGTGCGCAGTTTCGCGGCCAGGCCCACTTGTACGTCTCGACGGTCTTCGCCAACTTACATGCAATGGAGAGGGTCAAAGCTCAACTGATTGACCAGCTTCTGTACAGTCCCATAGGCCGCTGGATAAGGCTAAAGCTTGCTATCCATACCGTTTTGGTATATTCTTAATCAATGCACGTAATTTCGAAAGCGCGGCTCAAGATGTTCTGGGAGAAGCACCCCGCCGCAGAAACTCCCTTGGCGGCTTGGTACAAGGTTGCGGAGAACGCTGAGTTCACAACGTTTGCGGAATTGCGTGATGTTTTTGGTTCGGCAGACTCCGTGAGCAAGAAGGAGGTTCGCGATGGCAAGCCGACCAAAATAAAGTATATTGTTTTCGACATTGGCGGCAACAATTTTCGAGTCATTACCACCGTCAACTACATCTCCAAACGTATATACATCCGAGAAGTTCTAACGCATAGCGAGTACGACAATTGGTAGCTCTCATCAAGACACCCCCTAAGTTTGCAACTGTAAGTGCGGCCTCTTCGCGCGAAGAAGCTCTTGTAGCGGCGTGGATTTCGCTAAAGGGCGTCACTGGTTTTTCACGGATTACCAGTGATACTGAATTGCGCGCTGCAAGTGCACTAGTTGATCAGCTGCTCGACATTATTGGGGAGAGAAAAAAGCACGCTCTTGGCGACCTTCTGGGCCTTGTGTCTAATGAAATCAAGCGCTACGAGGATATTGCGCACCCGATGCCAGACGCAGAGCCAAAGGAGGTTTTGCGGCTACTCATGCAGCAGCACAATTTGAGCCAATCGGACTTAGCGGACTGCGCCTCGCAATCTCACATTTCAGCGTACCTTGGCGGGACCCGCGCGATTAGCAAATCCGTAGCCGCAAAGCTTGCGGCGCGCTTTCGCGTTAACGTTTCGGTATTCATCTAGACCCGAGCCAAATGCCCAGCTACGGTCAATCAACAAATTCAAACGGCGGCGAGCGAATCGGGTTTCTCGCCTGTGATCGAGGCGCATGCGGCCTTCAGCTGAAAAAATAAAGATAACTAGACCCGCAGGGCGCTCATCGCCATCATTGTCTGGAACATCATTTAGCCTATCTGCGAATGATGATCCGGTCGAAAGCTGCTCACGTGGGTCAGAGCGTCCCGGGAGATCTGCAGCGATCCGATTCGGAAGGCGTTGGGCGGCGGATTCTGCGTGACCGTCCTGAGCCTTGCCGACTACATTGCCTTAAACAAATGCGAATACATGCGACTCACGGGTAGAGGCGAGGCATACCCTCTCAACTGAAGCAATTGACGACCAGCCTCGTCGCGTTGTACCGATTCGATCGCACTGGCGCGCACCAGTGCGCCGCGATGAATCTGCCAGAAGGCCTCGGTGTCGATCTCCTCGATAAGCTCCTTGAGCGCCTTACGGATAAGATAGTCTTTGCCTTCCGCAAGCACGACCCGTACATACTTGTCGGCAGCCTCGAACAGGATGACGTCTTCTACCGGGATCATGCGAATCGAGTTTCCGACACCGGCTTGAATCACTCGTAAGGGTCTGCGTGCTTGGCTCGTGCTAGCGGCCAGCTCCGGCTGGCCTACGAGTTTTCGAGAGTCCGGCGAACGTATTTGAAGAAAGGACTGAAATTGCTGAACCGTAGCAAGTAAATCAATGGCGCCAAGCTTGCTTTTCAATCGTTCGATGGTTTTGCTTAAGCGTTGGCTTTGGACTGGCTTGACCAGGTAATCGATCGCACGAGCCTCAAAGGCTTGCAGGGCATATTCGTCGTACGCGGTGACAAAGACAATGGCGGGGAAGGGCGAGTCTTGCGGCCAGCAGTCGATCAACTCAAGCGCCGCATCGATGCCGCTCTGCACGGGCATTCTGATATCGAGAAAGAGTACCTGTGGTTCAAGCGCAAGCGCCTGCTCGACGGCCGATTGCCCATCACCGACGCTCGCCAAGATGTTTAGTTCTGGCCAAAGGGTTCGTAGCTCAGCCTGCAAGGCGGCCGCGAGCAGAGGTTCGTCTTCGGCGATTATTGCTGTGGCCATTGTAGTGTCACCTGTGTGCCTTTACCAGGCGAAGTATTGATTTTAATTTGTGCCGCAGTGCCAAATACGGTCATGAGCCTCTCACGCACTTGACCTAGGCCATAACCTTGGCCTTGTGCGGAGCCATCGAACTCTGCAGGCAGACCACCCAACCCCGTGTCAGTGATGTCAATGATGATGTTGCCGGACTCTTGATGCGCACTGACCTTGACGATGCCCCCTTCCTTGCTAGGTTCCAGGCCATGTTTAATCGCGTTTTCAACGAGAGGCTGTAAGAGCAATGAGGGGATCGAGAGATCTTTCAGGGCGCTCGGCAGCTCAAGCTCGAAACGAAGCCTTGCTCCCATGCGAATCTGCATTAACTCAAGGTAGTCACGAAGCCGCGCGAACTCTTGCTCAAGGCGATGCTCACTGGCTCGCGATCCAGTAAGCGTCGCTCGTAAATAGGCAATCATGTGATCCAACATGGTTTGTGCCCTGGCTGAATCTATGCCAATCAACACTCGTAAATTTGCGAGCGTATTAAAGAGCAAGTGTGGATCAAGTTGTGCCTCAAGGAGTTTGAGCTTGGCTTCGGTCGCTTGAAGTTGTGTCGCCTTGAGTTGAGCTTGTAATTCTTGTTGCTTCCCGCGCGTACGAAAGAAGTAACTGATCGCAACCCCTGCGATGAGCGAAATCGTGGCAGAGGCTTTGAGCACACGTGCGTCACTCCAACTCGACCAGCCGAAATAGAGATCCGCCAGTTTCGAGCCCGCGATAAAGCCAAAGAGCAATGGCGCGACCACTAGCGTTGCGCCCTTCCATCCCGTGGGCCATCGGTCATGCTTCGCGGGATCGGCCAAAACATAGCCGCCAATTTCCACCAGAGCGACCGTGCAAGTGCCGATGAGCATCGAATAGACAAAGCCGACCCAAAAGCGGTGGGACGGGTCAAATACATACTGGGCCAGTGCGATCAATACGCAAAAGCACCAGGTGATGCCAAAGCGAATCGCATGGGTACGCCAATAGATGGTCATGTTGTCAACGCAAAAAATTAGGGTTTTAAAAGATTCTGCACGAAAAACTGAGCGATCTTGTCAAAGGCAACCTGTCTTTGTGTTGAATCGAAGTCTTTTCCCAGCTTACCACCGGGCATTTGCTCGGCGACGGGCTTGGCAATACTCTCGGGCCAGGGTGACAAAGTGTCGAAATGAGCCGCACCTTCGAGGCGGTTGAGAGGCGTACATGACGGGCAGTGCTTCAGGATATAGTCTGAGTGAAACTGTGAGACGAGGAGTTCGTCGGCGGTCGCACTGGTGATAGCTACCGGTAGGGTCATGCGCATTAAGCTATTTGCGTCAAAAATCGCGGCGACCGGAACCATAGCGCTTGCTGCGACAACTCTCGCGTCTTGGTAGCCGATTGCCATTCGTTCTTGCATTTCCTTTTCTGAGCGGGCGCCGAACCCATACGTTGAACCGTGGCGACTTGCGCAGTCGGGTAGATTAATGTGATCTCGCAACCTAGACCTTTGATTTGTCGCATGGCGACCTGGGCCTGGCTGGGCTGAGCGTACATCAGGCTTGACCCTAATGCGAGACAGAGGGTTGCAAGGGTGGAGCATAAGTGCTTCTTTAAAGGGGGCATTTGGAGTTGTGACTTGTTGGGATGGTTGTTTGAAGCCTCGTCTAATGAGACCGACGTAGGTGAGACCGACCTTGAGGAGACCGACCTAGACGAGACCTAGCCATTGCGACCAAAATAAGTTCCCGAGGTAGCGCCCCGGAACGAGCGTGAATCCACCCGCCACAAGGCATGAGCCGATATAGGTGCCCTGCATGTACTTCCGATGGGCTTGAATGTTGCCCTCGAATAGTCGTTTGATGGAGATGCTGATGGTAGCTAGCGTGACTGGTATTAGCAGATGGATAGGCGTAAATCCAGCAACGTTAGGTAGACGAAAGTCTCTGATAAAAATCGCGGAAAAAGTTGCAACCAGCATGACCGTCACCCAAGCATAGCCAAAGGCTCGGTGCAGTCTCGGGCGTTGCTGACGGCCCCTGCGAGCCCATAAGGCGATTGGGCCGATGACGGTGGCGATGATGGCTGCACTCATATGTATGGAGATAATCGGCGTGAGTTGCATTGGAGACCCCTTCTTTAAAACACTGTTTGATATGGACCAGTTGATGTCCGTATCTTGGCGAAAGGGTCGCGTCCAATCCATTCGCTTGCGATGAAATGCCTAGCTCGCGGCGCGAAATGTCAAAATTGCAGCATGAAACTTTTTGAAACCATACGCTCTCGGGTGCGTACGGGATTGAGAACCTGGGTGCCCTTACCCTGGCGTCAGGCTGTGGCCCAGCGTCGGCGCCATCATCGAGATCGAGCACTAGGTCTTGTTTTCGTGGGCTTGGAGGCAAGCTCGGAGGGGCGGCTTGCGAGCGAAACAAAGGTCGAAGATTCAGCAGCAAAAGCGGCCAGGATGGAGATTCGCATTGATTTTCGGCAAAGAATTGCTCCTGGCCAGCTTCATGAAAACAAGCTACAAAACCTACAGCGCGGGGCAAGCTTGGTCGACGGTATCGTCCTTCAGCCTGGACAAGCCGTTTCCTTTTGGCATTGTATTGGGCAGGCGACTCGAGAGAACGGATTCGTCGAAGGCCGCAATATTATTCAAGGCCGCTTGCAAAGAGAGTTGGGCGGCGGCTTGTGTCAACTCTCAAGCCTGCTATATCACCTCGCCTTACTAGGGGGCTGCACATTACGGAGCGGCACCCGCACAGCATTGATCTGTAGTCTTTGCCTCAGCAAAAGGATGGCTCACGAGTACGAGTGACTACCCTGGTGGATGGCGTGTCGCAAGTTCAAACAGATTATCTTCAGAAGCCCGGCATGATGCTGTCATAGCGCCAAGCTAGGCCTTCTTGAGCCAAGCCTTCACTGTACGGGTAAGCTCCGCTGCGGTTTGCCAAGCCGCACTGGCCTTAAAGCGTGTGATGACCCGATCCTTCGTGGTGCGCCACCAGGTATAGCTTCGAGCAAACCAAGCAAAGGTCATTAGCTGGCGCTCTGTCAATTGGAAGAGTCGGCCCAGCAAGGCGGTGCTTACTAATTTCGCGAGCAGGATCACGCCAATGCCGATCACTTTTTGACCATGAGCAATCAACCAAAGTGCGCCAAACTTAAAGGGTAAGAGCACGATCGCCGGAATGAGAAACAGCGCCAAGGCCCAGGCGGGTCGTGTGTTACTGATCTTGACTTCCAGTCGCTGAATGGTGGGTAAGCGTGCGATGGTCGCCATCAGGCGGGCCAGTGGCTTCCAACCCCATTCTTCAAAGAAAATAATCGGGAGGAGCAGAGCGCTTCCAAGGAAGCGAAGCAGTTTTCTCATTGTGCCAAGATCTCAGATTCAATAGGGGGTGCCAAGCTTCCAGATCTAGTCTATCAGGAGCGGACTCCGTCGCCTTGGCCTGCATAATGTGCCCATAAGGATCAAAATGAAATTACCAGCACCCGAACTCTTCCATGTCTTTGATTTGGACGTCACGATTTCGCCGCCTGTAGAGGTCGGCGAGACACCCGGCGGCGTGAGACGCATGATCCCCATTACCGGCGGCGTCTTGACCCCTTCAGCAGGCTTGATGGCGCGTCAGGGTTTAAGCACGGCAGACATCGCCAAGTACCTCGGACGCGTGGTGCCAGGCGGCGCCGATTTTCAACTGATTCATGCCGATGGCACCCAAGCCCACCTTGATGCACGCTACGTGCTAGAGATGCATGACGGCGCCAGGGTGTTTGTGAGCAATACTGCCTTGCGAGTGGCCAGTCTTGAGGACTCTATGCGTTTACGAACTGGTCAGCCTGTTGATTCCAGCCGCGTTTATTTCCGTTGCCAGCCTCAGTTAGAGACTGGCGCCGCAGCGTGGGCATGGATGAATGAACACCAGTTCTTAGGAACCGGTATGCGAGCACCCAATGGTGTGCACTTAAGCTTTTTTCAGGTGATGTAATGACAACTGCGCTCTATTTCCACCACTATACGACGTCACCCTTCGCCGAGAAGATCCGTCTGATGTTTGGCTTGAAAGGATTGGCCTGGCATTCTGTCCTACAGCCTTCCATTATGCCGAAGCCGGATTTGCAGGCCTTGACGGGCGGCTATCGTCGCATTCCAATACTACAGATCGGTAATGAGGTGATCTGCGATACCGCCTTGATCGCGGATGTTTTGGAGTGCCTATTCCCCACGCCCAGTCTATTTGCAAGCGGCAATGAAGGCGTCGCGAGAATTGTGGCGCAATGGGCCGATGCCACCGTATTTGCGGCCGCCATGGCCTACAACTTCCAGCCTGCTGGTGCGGCCGAGCTCTTCGCGGGTCAATCGCCAGAGACGGGTGCGGTCTTTGCTGCTGATCGCAAAGCCATGCGCGGAGGCGCCGCTCGGATGTTGCCAGAGGATGCCCAGGGCCACTACAAGTCTTACTTGAAGCGCATCGATCAAATGCTAAAGGGACAGGCCTTTATTTTAGGCGCGCAGCCCAGCTTGGCTGATTTTTCTTGTTACCACGCGCTTTGGTTTACCCGCCGACTGAGCTCGGTCGCAGGCATCTTGAAGCTTTATCCCGAAATACTGCCTTGGATGGATCGTTTGGCTGCATTGGGTCACGGCACGATTTTGGACAGTAATGCTGCCGCAAGTTTGGCGGCAAGCGCGAAGGCTAGCGGCAGCGCCCAGTCAGCTTTACCAGAGTCTTTACAGGCATTCCTCAACCGTGGGACGGTGGATAACTCTCACGGCATTGCTGTGGGTCAACGCGTCGGTATCAGCGCGGAGAGTTTTGGTTTGGAAGTCAGTGAAGGTGAATTGCTAGGCTCTTTTGCTACGCACTTCACTATCGCTCGCGTCGATCCAGTTGCAGGTAAGGTGAATGTGCACTTTCCAAAAGTGGGCTTTGCTTTAAAGGCTCTCGAGCGTTGAGGTAAATTCTCGACCTTCGAGCTTAGCTAAGTAGGTAAGCGTTGTAGTCATGATCTTAGGTCGTAAGCTCACAAAAATCCAGCAGCGATATTGATCGTCATCGCCAGCATTGTTGTATTGAACAAGAACGATAGAACGCTGTGTACCAAAGCGATTCGTCGCTGCTTTTTGTTCGTAAAGGACACATCGGCGGTCTGACCCGACGTGCCGATGATGAAGGCGCAATAGAGAAAGTCCCCGTACTCCGGATCCTCCGTACCAGGAAAGGTAAGGCCCGGTGCCAAGCCACGGGCCTTGGTCTCGAAGAAGTCATGCGCGTAGTGCAGCGCGAACATGGTGTGGATAAATGCCCAGGCGCAAAGTATGGTGAGTGCTGCAAGCGCGATTTGAGCGATCTTGGCTTCGCCGGTCAGACCTTTCGCAATCGTTAACTGAACAAAAATGGCGATCAAAGCCGCTAAGGTGGCGAGCAAAACCAAGATCAATTCAACGAACTGACTTTCGGCTTGCGTGATGGCGCGACGCTGCATCGACACAGGCGTCGAGCCTGCCACCATTTTTGCGACCAGAAAAAGATAAAGTACTACTGCAACGTTCCAAGATACTAGAAAGCGCGTTGCATTCGCCCTGGCCCATTCCAAAGGTAAAAACGTGGCGACGATCAGCCCCGCGAGAATAGAGGCGATCAGACGAGGGCGGGTTCTTAGAGCATGCAGCAACGCTCTGAGCGGTTTCGGCATGTGGGGTGCGGTGTGTCGGCTGAGGCGTTCAGTCCCGCATAAAGTGGCAGGTATAGCCGCCGGGGTTTTTCACCAAATAATCCTGGTGATAACCCTCGCCAAGCCACCATTTTTCAAAGCGTTCAATTGTGGTCGCAACCGGTCGCTTCCATTTGCCCGAGGCATTGATTCTTTCCTTCACGGTTTCAGCCGTGAGTTTTTGGGCTTCATCGGTATAGAAAATCGTGGAGCGATATTGCGTGCCCATATCATTTCCTTGACGGTTCAAGGTCGTTGGATCGTGCATCTTGAAGAACCATTGATCGAGCAAGGTGTCAAAGCTGATCGTCATTGGATCGAAGACGATCATGACCGCCTCGGCATGCCCTGATTTGGAATCATGGGTATCGTCGTATTTAGGGTTGTCTAGCCAACCGCCGGTATAACCCACTTCGGTGTGCAGCACCCCAGGGATATTGCGCAATAAATCCTGCATGCCCCAGAAGCATCCGCCCGCTAAATAGGCTGTTTCTTTGGTATTGTTGCTCATTGGTCAACTCATTTTCAAAGGGAGTGTGAACGTTAAGAATATCAGAGCGAGCGAGCGGGCGACGTGAGTGGCTCCCGAGCTTCGCGCCGAAAATCGGTCGATTGGCGTCGAATTACTTTCAACTTGTCGCAAAGTACAGGCGCGCCTTACTAAGACCTTCGCGAAAGCTATGGGTCATTTATCCAGCGCTTGGCTGGGGCGTGGGGTTGCTGATTCACGGCGCCTCGGTATGGGGAGGTGAGCTCTGGTTAGGCCGAGAATGGAAGGAGAAAAAAATTCAAGCGCTATTGGCGCGCGAGAAAATTCGAAGTCTATCCACCGAAAAACAACTCGTCGAGGCGCAACTGCGTTTGCTGCAGGCTTAAATTGAGCCGCACTTTCTCTTTAATACGCTGGCCAATGTGGTCAGCCTGATTCAGCCTGCACCCGTCAAAGCTCAACATATGCTCGAGAGCTTTATTGCCTACCTGCGGGGATCCTTGGCGACCAGTCGGGCGATCCAAGGAACCTTCCAACAAGAGATTCAATTGCTTGGCCATTATCTCGATTTGCTTAAAATTCGTATGGGACAAAGGTTTGCGTTTTCCTTCGACATCGAACCCTCTTTGCTTAGTGAGCCACTGGCACCGATGCTCCTTCAACCGGTGGTCAAGAACGCGATTCGCCATGGGCTTGAGCCTAAGGTCGAAGGCGGTTTTGTGTAAGTGAGTGCGAGGCGTGGCGGTGATCGTGTTCGAGTCACCATCGAGGATAACGGCCTGGGGTTTAAGCCAGGGCACGATGCAGGTATCGGCTTAGAAAATTTGCGGCAAAGGCTCCAGGTGATCTATGCGAGGCGACACCACGGTACACATTCCCGTACAGGAGGTGCACTACATTCAAAGTGACGACAAGTACGCGGTGATCTACACGGCGGATGGCGAGCACCTGGTATGCATGCCGATTACCGAGATCGTTTGCGCACTCGACCCTGAGCAGTTTTGGCAGATTCATCGCTCGATTATTGTGAATACGAACTTTGTTGCGGCTACGCCGCGCGATGAGAATGCTCGGCTACTCGTTCGTTTACATGGTCGCAAGACCGAGCTGCCTGTGTCTCGTGCTTGGATGCATTTATTCAAGTGACGTTGAAACCTTGGAGAACCAAGGTGTTCTACGCCCCCAAACTTAGCCAGCGAACCCTGGCAAGCGTTTGCGAATAATGCTCTCTGCCTCACTCATAATGCGATCCACCAATTCTTTGACCGTTGGAATGTCATGAATCAGGCCAGCCACCATACCGCATGACCACACGCCCGCTTCCATATCACCGGTCTTCATGATCTTTGGATAGACACCGGCCACCTCTTCAATGATGTCCTCAAATTTGATATTGCTGCCCAAGTCTTTCTCTTTTTGAAGCAGGCGCTGCGCCGCCGCGTTGTTGAGCACGCGCTCCGTATTGCGCAAGGGCCGCATCACCAAACGCGTGTCGAGTTCACTGGCCGCAACGAGTGCGTCTTTGACATTTTGATGCACAGGTGCTTCTTTGGTGGCAATGAAGCGCGTGCCCAGATTCATGCCCTCTGCGCCTAACGCTAAGGCGGCGACCAGCGAGCGACCATCGGCCATACCACCCGACGCGACAAAAGGAATCTTCAGCTCTTCGGCCGCGCGAGGGAGAAGAATAAAGTTGGGGATATCGTCTTCGCCTGGGTGACCGCCGCACTCGAAACCATCCACACTGACAGCATCGCAACCAATCGCCTCGGCCTTTAAGGAGTGGCGTACGGAGGTGCATTTGTGAATCACCTTCACACCAGCCTCATGTAAACCAGGCAACCATTTTTGTGGGTTGTTGCCTGCGGTCTCAACGACTTTGATGCCGCCTTCAATAATGGCGCGAATGTAACCGGGATAGTCTGGCGTGTTGACGATTGGAAGAAAGGTCAGGTTGACACCAAAAGGCTTGTCCGTCATGTCACGGCAACGACGAATTTCTTTGGCAAGATCGTCTGGTGTTCTTTGAGTGAGACCAGTAATGATCCCCAAACCCCCGGCATTGGACACGGCCGCAGCGAGCTCGGCAAAGCCCACAAAATGCATACCTCCCTGAATGATCGGATGCTCGATGCCAAACATTTCGGTGATTCTGGTTTTCATAATCTCGGGGTTCCTGGGTTACTAGTGGAAGGTTCACAAAACAAGCTTGTGCAGATCATAGCGCCCAGCACTAAAGCGCGGTTCTTAAAGACCAAATCTCTGGAAACAAGACTACATCGAGCATCTTGCGCAAATAGCCGACCCCGCCCGTACCCCCCGTGCCGCGCTTCATGCCGATCACCCGTTCCACGGTAGTCACGTGACGGAAGCGCCACAGCCGGAAGGCGTCTTCAAGATCCATGAGTTCTTCGCCAAGGTGGTACAAATCCCAGTGGCGCTTGGGATCGCGGTAGATTTGTAGCCAGACTTGTTCAACCTGCTCGCTGGCTGGATAGGCCTGGGTCCAATCCCGCAGGGTGTGGCTCGTTGGTAGCGCGAAGCCTCTGCGAGCCAACAACATGAGCGCTTCGTCGTAGAGAGACGGTGCCTGGAACGCTAGAGTCACCTTCTCCAGCAAATCTGGGCGATGTGCGTGGGGCTTCAACATCGCTTCGTTTTTGTTGCCGAGGGCGAACTCAATACAGCGATACTGAAAACTTTGAAAGCCGCTCGAGTTTGCTAGGTAGGGGCGAATGCCGCTGTACTCAGGCGGCGTCATGGTCGCCAAGACATCCCAGGCGTGCACCAACTGCTCCATGATCTTGCTGACCCGGGCCAACTTTTTGAATGCGCCAGGCAGATCGTCGTCCCGCACATTTTGAATGGCGGCCAACAGTTCATGCAACATGAGCTTCATCCACAGTTCGCTGGTTTGATGCTGAATGATGAACAGCATCTCATTGTGATCCGGCGAGCGCGGGTGTTGCGCGTCCAGCAAAGCGTCGAGCTGCAGATAGTCGCCGTAGCTCATGGCGCCTCCCATGTCGAGGCGAGGTTTTTCTTGACGAACCACCTCGCTGGCCGAAGGAGGGGGTGTGTTGGGGCTGGTCATGGCGACTCCGCTGATCTAGAGGAGTGAAAACCTTAGCATTGGCGGCTGGCCAGTGGTGTCGGTTATTGGCGACATCAAGCGGCTACTCAGATGAGGCCCTTAGCTGAAAGCGAACCCAGCAAGGAGGGGAACCAAGCCTCGTTCGGGATCTTTCTTTCCAAAAAATAAAAGGCCAACCCTCACAGGTTGGCCTAACTCATTGATTTATATGGTGGCCTGGGGCGGACTGGCTACCAACTCGAAAAAGTCGTTACGAATCAACGATCTTTCCACTTCTAATCGAAC
>JAYVKZ010000066.1:0-1649 GCA_043767985.1 Betaproteobacteria bacterium | reverse complement strand
TGGCATCCGCAATCACGAACGGAACGTCAAGTAGACGGGCCAAGGTTTGCGCTAAAAGCGTTTTACCTGAACCTGTTGGACCAATGAGCAAAATATTGCTCTTCGACAGCTCGATGTCGTCCTTTTTCGCACGATGACGCAAGCGCTTGTAGTGGTTGTACACAGCCACGGCAAGCGAGCGCTTGGCGGCTTCTTGACCAATGACATACTGATCGAGAATACCGCAAATTTCCGCAGGAGACGGCAGCCCACCCGGCTTGGTAGAACCGGCGAGGCCAGGCGAATCCGTCTGGGTTTCATCCCGAATGATGTCGTTACACAGCTCAATACATTCATCACAGATGAAGACTGAGGGGCCTGCAATGAGTTTTCTGACTTCGTGCTGGCTTTTGCCGCAAAAAGAACAGTAGAGAAGCTTTTCGCTTGAGCCTTTTTTGTCAGCCATTGAGTGTTTTTGCCGTCGTTTTTCGGTCTAGACTAGGGCTACTGCCCTAGGTTTCGGTGGATTGCCAAGTTACTGATTGCCAAGCTATTCTTTGCCATCGGGTTCACACCCAAAGGCTTGACCTTTTGGCCAAACATGTCGTCTAGCGTTTGGTCATCACTTTATCAATTAAACCATAAGTCACCGCATCGTCCGCCGACATGAAATTATCACGCTCTGTATCGAGCGCAATTTTCTCAATCGTTTGCCCTGTGTTGTCTGCCATGATTCGGTTCAAACGTTCACGTAAATACAAGATTTCCTTGGCCTGGATCTCAATATCTGTGGCCTGACCTTGCGCGCCACCCGAGGGCTGATGAATCATGATTCGGGAGTTGGGTAAAGAGAAACGCTTACCTTTCGCACCGGCCGAGAGCAAAAATGCGCCCATACTGGCCGCAAGCCCCATGCACAGGGTGCTGACTTCAGGCTTTACAAAATGCATGGTGTCATACACCGACAAACCTGATGAGACCGAACCCCCTGGAGAATTGATGTAAAAGGAAATATCTTTATCGGGATTCTCAGATTCTAAAAACAACAGCTGAGCAACGACCAAATTGGCGCTTTGGTCCATCACCGGACCGACCAGGAAGACCACTCGCTCACGCAACAGACGCGAGTAAATATCATAGGCACGTTCACCGCGCCCACTGGATTCGATCACGATAGGCACCATGCCTAAGCCTTGAGTCTCCGGCTGACCGGCCATTGCTGATCCTGGCAAAGCACCATGGCCTCCTGCGAGGTGGGCATTGACCAAGTCTTCAAGCAAGCTATTTCGTGTCATTGTCAAATCCTTGAGTAAATAAGCTTAAAACTACTGCTGAGCCATCAATTCGTCAAATGGAACCGACTTATCGGTCACTTTCGCCTGACCGTAGACCCAATCCACCACGTTTTGCTCCACAACAATGGCCTCAACCTGGGCCAATTGCTCTTTATTGCTGAAGTAATAACGCATCAATTCGGCTGGATTTTCGTAGGCCGAAGCAAACTCTTCAATTTGCTTGCGAATTTGGTCAGGTTTGGCCTGCAATTTGTTCTGTTGAACAATTTCCGACACTAACAGGCCTAAACGCACTCGCTTCTCGGCGCTTTCCTTAAACGCATCTGGAGGAATGGGCATATTCTTTACATCCATACCGCGCTGCGCGAAATCGGC
>JAYVKZ010000065.1:0-7808 GCA_043767985.1 Betaproteobacteria bacterium | reverse complement strand
GGCTTGTAGAACGCTAGAAATTTGATCGGGAGTACGTATTGTAAAGCTTGACATAAAAACATATCTTGATATGTAAAACGCATTTACAAATTACGATATGTTATTTTTATTTACGCAAGTTAATTTGTAGATCGATGCAATCATTATGTCCGTGGTGAATTAGACTTCAAAATGCTCTACCAGGCCCTGTTCGTTGAACGTGTCCAGACGCACCTTAAAGCCCCAGAGTTTAGACAAGTGCTGTAGGACCGACCGGCTCTGATCGCTTAACGGTCGGTCCCGGTGAAGTTGATGCCGCAGCGTCAGGCTTCGGTCGCCGTCGCGTTCAAAGTTCACGACTTGAATGTCAGGCAATTGATTATCGCGGTTGTATTGCTGTGCGAGCAACTTACGCACGCGCCGATAGCCGTCGTCGTTGTGAATGCTATCAATGTGTAGATGGCTATTGTCTTTATGGTCTGCAACAGCGAACAAATGAAACTCGCGCATGACCCGAGGCGACAAAAATTGCCCGATAAAAGACTCGTCTTTATAGTTTCGCATGGCAAAGTCAAGCACTTTAAGCCAGTCGCCACCTGCGATGTCGGGAAACCACTGGCGATCTTCCGCAGTGGGGTGCTCACAAATACGCCGAATATCCGTCATCATCATGAAGCCGAGCGCATAGGGATTCAGTCCGCCGTAACCACGCTCGTCGAACCCTCGCTGGGTAATGACGTTCGTATGCGAGGTGAGCACCTCCAGCATAAAACCATCGTCGACTTGCCCTTTGTCATACAGCCGGTTGAGCAAGGTGTAATGCCAAAACGTGGCCCACCCTTCGTTCATAACCTTGGTCTGGCCTTGAGGGTAAAAGTACTGGGCCATCTTGCGCACAATCCGAGCGATTTCACGCTGCCAAGGTGCGAGCTTAGGCGAATACTTTTCAACGAAATAGAGTAGGTTTTCCTCAGGGTCGGGTGGAAACTGTGCACCATTTAGAGCTTCCTTGGAATTTTTCTTCGGCGGCAACGTGCTCCAGATCTCGTCGTATTGCTTGAAAGCGTAATCCTCACGATCACGCTGACGTGCGGCCTCGGCAGCGACCGAGAGCGGTTTTGGATGTCGATAGCGACTGACCCCAAAATCGCTCAAAGCATGGCAGGCATCAATGATTTCTTCGACCGCATCATGGCCGTAGCGGCTTTCGCAGTCCATGACATATTTGCGGGCAAACACCATGTAGTCGATGATGGCATCGGCACTAGTCCATTGCCGGAACAGGTAATTGCCCTTAAAAAAAGAGTTATGCCCATAGCAAGCATGGGCAATCACCAAGCCCTGTAGAGGCATGGAGTTGCCTTCCATCAAATAGGAGATACAGGGGTCTGAGTTAATGACAATTTCATACGCCAGGCCTCGTGCACCTTTTCGGTAATCGCGCTCATTACGAATAAACTCCTTACCGTAACTCCAGTGCGGGTAACCAATCGGTAGTCCTACCGAGGCATAAGCATCCAACATTTGCTCGGCGCTAATGACCTCAATCTGGTTGGGATAGCAATCGAGCTTGAACTCATTGCGGGCGACTTCACCAATGGCGCGATCATAGTCTTGGATTAAGTCGAAGGTCCACTCACTACCGCGCGACAACACTTGTGTAGAGATTGATCCCATGGCTTAGGCCGCCTGCTTACTAAAGAGCTTTCGAAACACCGGATAGATATCCGTGCGCTCTTGAACTTCGGTCATATCAAACTGCTTACTGGTGATGCGTCGATAGGCAGCCGCCAAGGTCGACAAGCGAGAATTCGGAGTATCAATTTCCACATAGGCAAAGTGGCGCACTTTTGGCATCAGCTCGTCTTCAAGGAACGCTCGACTCTTCTCGGGGTCCGCACCGAACGCGTCACCATCAGAGGCCTGCGCACCATAAATATTCCACTGATCAGAAGGAAAGCGCTGAGTCATAATCTCGCCCATTAGGTGCAGCGCCGACAACACCACGGTTCCGCCAGTCTTGGGATCATGAAAAAACCGCTCCTCGTCGACCTCTTCAGCATCGTCGGTATGACGCACAAAAACCACTTCTACCTTCTCATACTTGCGAGTCAGAAATAAATAGAGAAGCGTAAAAAATCGCTTGGCCAAGTCTTTTTTGTTTTCATCCATCGAGCCCGATACATCCATCAAACAGAACATGACGGCTTGGCTACGCGGTACCGCGACCTTGACACGGTGCCGATACCGTAGATCGATATCATCGAGAAAAGGTACGCGCTTGATACGCTGCCTCAGTGTCGCGGCCTCGAGAGCAATAGCCTCGTCTTGCTCTTCGTCGCTTAAACCACCGAGCTCACCCTGCTCTAGCTCAGAGAGCCTTTGCTTCAGGCTACCCGTGAGTGCAATGCGTCGTCCCAAAGCTTGACGCAAGGATCGGGGTATCGACATATTCGTAGGCGCACCTGACTGGGTGTAACCCGCACGCTGCAACCTAAACTCTCTAATATCGCCCACACTGGTGCGAATCATGTTGGGTAGCGCGAGATCATCAAAGAAAATAGCCATGAACTCTTCCCGCGACAAGGCGAAGCTAAAGCCATCCTCGCCCTCGCCATCGCCTTCACCACTGCCGTCCCCGCTACCCTGGCCCGACTGAGGCCGTTCAATCTGATCGCCCTTTTGGAACTTGCGATTTCCGGGATGCACGGTCTCCTGGTCACCGCCCGGTCCGTGTCTAAAGGCTGGTTCAGAAATATCTTTGATCGGAATTTTTACGGTACCGCCGCGCTCCATTTCTTTGATCGAGCGCTCGGCGACCATATCGCCCACTGCACGTTGAATGTGCGCTTTGTAACGACGCAGAAAGCGTTCGCGATTGACCGCACTCTTATTGCGGTCATTCAAGCGTCGATCAATGACGACTGACATAGCCCCTCACTCGCTTACTGCGACTTACGAACTCTTAAATACCACTCACAGAGCAGGCGCACTTGTTTCTCGGTGTAGCCCTTTTCAACCATTCTCGCCACAAAGCTTTCATGCTTTCGCTTATCCTCCACCGAGGCCTTGGCATTGAACGAAATGACCGGTAACAATTCTTCTGTGTTTGAGAACATTTTTTTCTCAATCACTTCGCGAAGCTTCTCGTAGCTGGTCCAGGCCGGGTTTTTGCCGCCGTGATTCGCTCGAGCTCGCAATACAAAATTGACGATCTCGTTACGAAAGTCTTTAGGGTTAGCGATACCCGCAGGCTTTTCAATTTTCTCTAGTTCGGCATTAAGCTGAGCGCGATCAAAACTTTCACCGGTTTCCTGGTCGCGATAATCTTCATCTTGGATCCAGTAGTCAGCATAGGTGACATACCGATCAAAAATATTCTGTCCGTACTCCGAGTAGGATTCGAGATAAGCGGTCTGAATTTCCTTGCCAATAAACTCAGCGTAGCGAGGAGCGAGATAGCCTTTAATAAATTCAACATAGCGCCGCTGAGTCTCTTCCGGCAATTGTTCCCGCAAAAGTCTTTGCTCGAGCACATACATAAGATGCACAGGATTTGCGGCGATCTCAGTTTGATCGTAGTTAAACACCGACGACATGACCTTGTAAGAAAAACGCGTAGAGATGCCTGTCATCCCCTCATCGATACCGGCATAGTCGCGATATTCTTGATAAGTCTTGGCATTGGGCTCAACATCTTTCAGGTTTTCGCCGTCGTAGACCCGCATCTTGGAAAAAATACTCGAGTTTTCTGGATCCTTCACGCGAGTTAACACGGCGAATTGCGCCATCATCTCTAAGGTTCCCGGCGCGCAGGGTGCCAGGGAAAGCGAACTATGTTTTAAAAGCTTGCGATAAATTCGAACTTCTTCGGACACTTGCAGGCAGTAAGGCACTTTAACGATATACACACGATCAAGGAAGGCCTCGTTGTTGCGGTTGTTCCTGAAGGTTGTCCATTCGCTTTCATTCGAATGCGCCAAGATAATGCCTTGGAAAGGAATGGCCGAGAACCCCTCGGTGCCTTTGAAGTTGCCCTCCTGGGTGGCAGTTAGTAAGGGATGCAGCATCTTGATCGGCGCTTTAAACATCTCCACAAATTCAAGCAAGCCTTGATTCGACAGACACAGACCCCCTGAATAGCTATAGGCATCCGGATCGTCTTGAGACAAGGACTCGAGCTTGCGAATATCGACCTTGCCCACCAAGGTAGAGATATCCTGATTGTTCTCGTCGCCAGGCTCGGTCTTGGAGATTGCGACCTGCTTGAGTACAGAGGGCTGAATACGCACTACTTTGAACTGGGTGATGTCGCCATCGAATTCTTTCAGCCGCTTGACGGCCCAGGGACTCATGATCGTATTGAGATAGCGAGTCGGAATCCCGTATTCAGCTTCGAGTGTCGCGCCGTCGCGCTCAGCGTTGAACAGGCCGAGTGGAGATTCGTTGACTGGCGAACCTTTTAGCGCGTAAATGGGGCTGTTCTCCATGAGCAACTTAAGCCGCTCGGCAATTGAGGACTTGCCGCCGCCCACGGGCCCCAGTAGGTAGAGCACCTGCTTGCGCTCTTCCAGACCTTGCGCCGCATGCTTAAAATAAGCAACAATCTGCGATATTGCTTCTTCCATGCCGTAAAACTCAAGGAAGGCGGGATAGCGTTTGATTACACGGTTGGAGAACAAACGCGATAAGCGTACGTCGGTACGTGTATCGACGATTTCCGGCTCTCCGATGGCTGCCAACATGCGCTCAGCGGCAGTGGCATAAGCAAGGGGCTCGTTTTTGCTAAGTTGCAAATAGTCAAGAAGCGAAAGCTCTTCGTCTCGCCCCTTGGCATAAGCCTTACGATAGGACTCAAATAAACTCACGATGTATCCTCCAACAAAATTTGCCAGGCAGAAATCGGTCTGTCATCTCTAAGTTCGCACGTCAAGGGATGGAGCTTGAATCACTCACTGACGAACGCCATAGACTCTGCGATAGTCGGTCGTCGACTTACTAACTTGCAGCAAATCAACCACAGTTACTGACCAAACGAAAGGCTCGCATAAAGCGTGCCTGGTGCAGTGATCAGATTTGGTGCAGCCAATCTACTGTTAAGTTCGATACCCCCTATCACTTTCAACGCGCGAGAGCTCAACGCGATGACAACGGATCGAATGTAGAAAGCTTCTTAGCGAAAATGTCGTCAGACAACTTGGGAGGGGGAATAGAGAGGCACCCCAAACAGATACTTTCCAGCCTAATGCTGATGCATCATCCCTGTCAACAGCGCCACTATCAGAACGCCCAAACCCATCAGCCCCAACTGTTCCAAAGTACTGCCATCCCGCCAACCATGACCACCTTTGGCAGATTGCTTGTGCATGTCGGGCACGAGATCAGCCAGAGCAATGTAGACAAAACTTGCGACAGCCAACATCAATACATAGGGCAGCAAGTTCTCCGTAGCTTGCAGAGCGAAGTAGCCGATGACGCCACCCGCGACTGAAGCCAAACTGGCCAAGGCGTTGAAAAGCAAGGCTTTGCGCTTGGTAAAGCCAGCGTTTAATAAAATAATGAAGTCGCCAATCTCCTGCGGAATTTCATGTGCCGCGATGGCGAATGTGGTCAGCCAGCCCAGACGAACATCGGCGAGAAACGCCGCTGCGATCAACACGCCATCGGCGAAGTTATGAATCGAATCACCGACCAAGATCAGTAGGCCACCTGGGCCTGCCTCTTCATGATCATGCCCATGATGGTGCTCATGTCCATCTCCCTCATGATGATGGTTATGGCGAAGAATTGCGAATTTTTCGAGCAAGAAAAACCCTACAATGCCTCCGAGCAATACCCAGGACATCGAGTGAATATTGGCTTTACTTTCGATGGCCTCTGGAATGAGGTGCAAGACCGCCGTCCCCAATAACAACCCTACCGAAAGACTGACTAGGCGGTTAACAATGCTCGATAAGAGATGCATCGATAACCAGGCAGCAGCCAACAAACTAAAAAGGCCGCCGATCAGTGCGGCGGCCACGATATGAACGAGAATCAAATTAGGCCAATCCGTACTTCTTAAACCATGCAAGGCACCTCATCCAACCATCTTCGGCTGGGCCTTGTCTATAACTTGGACGGTAGTCGGCATGGAAGGCATGCGGCGTATCGGGGTACACCACAAACTCCGAGGCCTGACCAGCCTTATCAGCCAGGGCTAGGCGTGTTTTCATCTCTTCGACGGTATCGAGCGGGATGCCAGAGTCCGCGCCCCCGTAAAGGCCCAGCACTGGCCCATTGAGCTTGTGCGCGATGAGTTGAGGATGGGTCGGGTTCATGGCGTTCTGCGGGCCGGTAAGTCGACCATACCAAGCAACGCCTGCCTTCACCTTCGGGTTGCGAGCTGCATACATCCAGGTAATGCGACCGCCCCAACAGAACCCAGTGATTCCGAGTTTGTCCGCGCTACCACCATTTGCGAGCGCCCACTGGGTGCTTGCATCCAAATCGCTCATCACTTGATCGTCGGGCACTTTCGCAACCACGGTACTGATAATTTCTGCAACACTGGTCATCTTGCTGACGTCACCTTGGCGTGCGAACATCTCGGGCGCCACAGCCAGGAACCCTGCCTTCGCAAAGCGCCGACACACATCACGAATATGCTCATGCACCCCAAAGATTTCTTGGACAACCAAAACCGTTGCGCAGTTAGATTTTCCTGCCGGTTTTGCATAGTATCCAGGAATATCGCCGTCTGAGGTTTTAATTTTTATCTCACCCGCGTTCAAACCCGTTGTATCGGTCGTGATGGTCTGCGCCAGTAGCGGCCCGGTCGGCGCCACCGATGCGGCAAATCCCGCACTCAAAGTGCCCAGCATAAAACCCCTACGCTTAATAATGGGTCCACTATTAAGACTCTTCATCGAGTTCTCTAGCATCGCAATATCACCTCTGATTTTTGATTACATAACGCACGAAAGGATCACGAGGATTGTATTTGTCATACAGACCCCGGGCACGATAGTTGTTCTCTTTGGTATTCCAATAAATGCGTGACCAGCCGTGCTTTTTCATCTCCACGACGAGCCAATCAATCATCGCCTGTCCAAGGCCCTTGGCTCGCGAGTCAGGGCGAACGAACAAGTCTTCGAGGTAACACACTGGCGTAAGCTCCCAGGTGTTCTCGTGCAAAATGTAATTACATATTCCGTCCACCCGGCCATCCACCTCAGCGACGAAGGCGCTGACTGGCGACTGAGCATTCATAATGCGCTGCCAGGTGTAATCCTCCACCTTTTGATCAAGAGCTACTTCGTAAAAACGACAATAGCCCTGCCAAAGCTCACGCCAAGCGGCTTCATCTTTGATTTGAATCGGTCTGATGTTCATTGGCTGATCTCCTTACGTTGCGGTTTTTACGCTTCGTCCCAATTAATGCGCTTCTTCCCAGTTATCACCAGAGCCAGCTTCGACTAAGAGCGGCACCTTTAGCTGTGCCACGGCACCCATGCGTTGCGGCACTTCGCGCTTAATCAACTCAAGCTCTTCATCTGGGACTTCTAGCACCAATTCATCATGCACCTGCAGTACGAGTTTACTTTTTAGCTTTTCTTGCTCAAGCCAATCCTGCACTTGAATCATGGCGAGCTTGACCAAGTCGGCGGCGGTGCCTTGCATTGGAGCATTAATCGCCGCACGCTCGGCTGCCTGCCGTCGAGGCCCATTGGGGCTGTTAATCTCGGCCAGCCATAGCCTACGACCGAACACGGTTTCCACATAACCTTGCTCTTTGGCTTTTACCCGTGTTTCTTTCATATAACGATCCACGCCAGGATAACGCGCGA
>JAYVKZ010000064.1:0-8184 GCA_043767985.1 Betaproteobacteria bacterium | reverse complement strand
TTAGTCGCGACGACATTCCCGAGCACAACGCAGGCGCAAGCGACCTATCCCTCCAAGCCGATCAAAATGATCGTGCCACTCGCTGCGGGGAGTGCGGTTGACAATGCTGCACGCATCGTCGCCGCGAAAATGTCGCAAAGCTTGGGGCAGAGTATCGTCATCGAAAATCAAGTCGGCGCCTCAGGACAAATTGGCGCTGAAAACGTCGCGAAGGCGGCTCCCGACGGCTATACCATCGGCGGCTTTAACGACAGCATCATGACCATGCTGCCGCAAATTAAACCCAACCTCCCCTGGGATATCTTGCGTGACTTTGCACCCATCTCCTTAGTCGCTACCGTCGAATGGGGCTTGATCGCCAATAACGAGGTACCCTATAAAAACGCAGCGGGCTTGATTGCCGCCGCGAGTAAGGCACCAGGCCAAATCAACTACGGTTCCGGTGGCAGTGGTAGCCCGCAGCACATCGCCATGGCGCTTTTCGCTTCACAAGCCCATCTCAGCATGACCCATGTGCCCTACAAGGGGGCGACCCAGGCGGCTGTGGGCGTAGCCGGCGGTGAGGTGCCCGTAGCGTTCCAGGGTTTGGCCACCGTCGCCACCTTGGTGCGTGGCGGCAAACTGAAATTGCTGGGCGTCACCACCAAAGAAAGACTGGCGCAGTTTCCTGACGTGCCCACGGTCAGCGAATCTGGCCTGCCTGGCTTTGAGTTTAATTCCTGGTTTGCCATGCTGGCTCCCGCAGGTACTCCCAATGAGATCATCAATCGGCTCAACGCAGAAATGCGCAAAGCGCTGGCTGATCCTGAGGTGCGTGAGAAGCTGATTGGCATCGGCTTAAGCCCACGAGGTAGCTCGCCGCAGGAACTGGCCCAGGCCACTCGTGATCAGTTGGGCAAATATGCTCGCCTATTCAAACAAGCGGGTATTAAGGCGGACTGACTAAAAAGGCGGACTAACTAAAGCTTCACCGCTCCCCGTTGAATCTGATCCAACTCAATTGATTCAAACAGGGCCTTGAAATTACCCTCACCGAAGCCTTCATCGCCCTTACGTTGAATCACCTCGAAAAATACTGGGCCGATCACCGTCTTAGTGAAGATCTGTAGGAGGCGCCCGCCATCTGGCGTAGGCGCGCCGTCAATCAAAATGCCATTTTTGCGTAGGCGCCCGACATCTTCACCATGGCCCGGCAAACGCTTGTCGACCAATTGGTAATAGGTGTCGGGTGTCTCTAAGAACTCCACGCCGCGCAGCTTGAGCGCTTCAATGCTGGCGTAAATGTCCTTGGAAGCCAGGGCGATATGCTGAATGCCTTCGCCATGATATTGCTCGAGATACTCGTGAATCTGTCCCGCCTTTTCGGTACCTTCCTCGTTAATCGGAATCCGAATTTTTCCGCAAGGGCTGGTCATGGCCTTGCTTTTCACGCCCGTCACTTGGCCCTCAATATCAAAGTAGCGAACTTCCCGAAAGTTAAATAAGCGCTCATAGAAATCTGCCCATTCGGACATCCGCCCGCGATGCACGTTGTGAGTCAGATGGTCAACAGCGACCAAACCGCAGCCTTCCGGTTGAATATCGGCGGCATAGTCTTTTGAGTGTGCGTCCAAATCCCCCTGATTGATCGGCTCGAAGTCCACGTCATAAATGGAAATATCACCAATACTGCCCGGCAGCTTATCGTCCTTGCCACGCCAACGATCAACCAAGTAAAGCAACGAGTCACCAATGCCTTTAATGGCGGGGATGTTCAGCTCCATCGGGCCGCTGCGGGCGTCATAGCCCCAAGCACCCAGTTGGATGGCGCGTTGATAGGCTGCTGCCGCATCTTTCACACGAATAGCGATCGCGCAGATTGACGGGCCATGGAGACGAGCGAAACGCTGAGCAAACGAGTCCGGCTCAGCGTTGACAATAAAATTGATGCCGCCTTGGCGATACAACACAACATCTTTGTGGCGATGCCGGGCAATGGCTTTAAAGCCCAATTGCTCGAAAAGCTTGCGCAGTGCAAACGGGTCCGGCGCGGTGTATTCGATGAACTCGAAACCGTCGGTACCCATGGGATTTTCCCAAGTTTGAAACATGACTCTGCCTTTGTTAATAGTCCATGCCAAGGCGGCAGACTTTAGTGTAGAGCGCCTGAGGCGGCGACTTATTGCAATGTTTCCAGATTCGGGCGTGCTTTTAGATGATAATTCTAATATCTAATAGATTCACGCAATTTTCATGCAAACAATTGACAAGATCGACATCAAGCTTCTAAATGCCCTTCAACAAGAAGGTCGCATCAGCAATCAAGACTTAGCGGATCGCATTAGCCTCTCGCCCTCATCTTGCCTGCGTCGCGTCAAGCGCTTAGAAGACGAGGGCTACATCAAAGGCTACGCTGCCGTCCTGGATGCCGAGAAGCTCGGCGTGGGTCTTCTGGCCTACGTCAATGTCAAATTGGAAAAGCGTGCCGTCGCACGCGGCGGTCGTTTCGCATTTGACGATTTTAAGGATGCAGTGCAAACCTGGCCCGAGGTGGTCGCCTGCTTCTCAATGACCGGAGATGCAGACTATTTAATGCGTGTACAAGTGCGGGATCTCAACCATTTCTCGCGCTTCGTGATGGATAAGCTCCTAAAATACCCCGGCGTTCTGGATGTACGCTCAGGTTTCGCTCTAGAAAGAATCAAAGACACTGTGGCTGTGCCGCTTTAGGCGCTAGGAGTCTGGGCGGCGGAAGGACGTGCGCTGCGACAGACGAGAAATCGGTCCATTTCGGTATCACCGCCCAGACTCCTAGAGGGCGATCAGCGCTCGCAAGAAGAGCTGGGGCTCAAGCGGTTTGTGCAGAACTTTGATCTTTTGCTCGCCTAGTTGGGCCCAAGGTAAGGGGCCGGTATCACCGGTAATTAGCCAGCAATGGGCCTGTGGTTGAATTTTTGACAAAGAGCTCAGAACATCCAATCCATTTTCAGAGGCCTTGAGCCGATAATCTGAGAGCAACACATCAAACGGGCGCTCGCGTGCGAGGTTGAGCGCTTCACTTGCGCCACTTGCAACACTGACCTCGCAGCCCCAATCCTCAAGCAAGTCTCGCGTGCTCTCTCGAACGATTTTTTCATTATCAATCACCAATACCTTCATGCCAAGTCGAGTGGGCATCAAGCTCTGAGGCTGGGGCGTTCGAGCGAAGGGTGGGGCCTGCCTCGCGACGGGCAGACTCAATCTAAATGTTGTGCCACGGTGTAGTTGGGATTCGACGACCATGCCAAGGCCAAGCAAATCGCACAGTCGCTTGACGATGGCCAACCCTAAACCCAGCCCCTTCGTTCGATCACGCTCAACATTGCCGCATTGGTAGAACTCCTCAAACACTCGGGGCAAATCCAAGGCATCAATGCCCACTCCCGTATCAGCCACCTCGAGAAAAACCTGGCCGTCACGATGATCTGCACGCAAACTCACCGACCCCAACTCCGTGTACTTCAAGGCATTGTCCAACAGGTTGCGCACGATTTGCACCACCAGTTTAGGGTCCGCAAAAACATCACACCTTTGTGGAACGCACCAATGCAAGACAAGTCCTTTGGAATCGCACCTCGCCTGAATTTCTTGGCGAACGACACATAGGGCAGGGTCCAGCGCGAAGCCGTCCACTTCGGGGACAATCAAATTCGCATCGAGTTTAGATACGTCCAAAAGCGCGTCCAACAACGGGGCCAGCGATTTACCGATACAGTCTTGAATGGCGTCCGCCAGTTGCTTGGCTCGCGGGGCAAGCAATTGCAAGGAGAGACTGGCGCTGTAAAGAGAGAGTGCATGCAAAGGCTGTCTCAGATCATGACTGGCCGCTGCCAAAAATCTGGTCTTGGCCTGATTGGCAGCCAGGGCCGATTCGCGCTGTTGGTTAAGCTCGACGTTGATATTTTTGAGTTGGGTCACTAGGTTTTGATTGACTCGGTTGGCTCCAAATGCATTTCGCACCCAGCGCTCCGAATCATTGCAGGTGACCAGGAGTACCCAAAACAAGGCTGCAATCGTTGTGGCAAACACAAGATGTAAACCGGCATGTTCACTAGGCTCTAAACCGTACTCGGCAATCCCTGGCTGCACCTGTCCAAAGAGTACCCAGGCTAGGGTCAGTTGCAAGAAGAGCGGTACCGCATAAGCCACAAAAGACCACCGGCTCGAAGCACAAGTCGCCACCGCACCTGCCGCAAGCCCCACCAAGAGTGTCGTGATAGCTGCATGTTGCAGCGGTCCAGCGCCTGGGAAACCTAGCCAGCAAAACGCTCCGGTCGACATGCCTATCGCAAAATTGACCAACAACATTTTCTTGAGACGGGGCGCGGTATGAGGACTGACTTCTAAGTCCGCCAGATAGCGCTGACTGTATCGCCAGCGCACCACCATGAAGATCGCCACAAGCATCCAGAGCGCCCAGCCGGAGCCCTCAAAGTCTGAGTGAGGCAACAACCATGCGATGACCGCTGACACCCCGAGCACGGGAACCAGGACGCGCTTCGCCTGTAGCGCGAGAGCACGCAATTGAAAGCGACCGAAGCTCTCATCCCATTGAGAATGCTTGGCCCGCTCGAGCAAGGCGTTTGAATCTAGCGAATTGCGCGGCCAGAAGAGTCTTTGAAGGATATCAAACATTGATCGCTCTTCTTAGATCGGCTAATAAAACAGAGGCTTGAGTCGATTTTTCGACATAGCCGTGAGCACCCAAGACTTGCGCTTGTGCCTCCATGTCTTCGCGCCGGTTAGCGCTCATCAGCACCACCTTTGCTTTTGGAAAGCGGGCGATGACCGCTTTTAGGCAAGTCCAACCGTCGATCTCTACAGCTCGAGCCACAGCCTCCTTTCGAGGACTAGGGGGCGTGCCGATCAAATGAAAGTCGAGCAGAACAAAATCAACATGGCCGTAGGGCAGCAACAGTGCTGGCTCGCAGCGATCGAAGCTAAGAATAACTAGGCTGGGGTACATATCGCCCAGCAAACCAGCGAGCGAATTACGGACCAGTTCATTGTCGTCTATCAGAAGAAGTATCATCTAAAATCACAAAACCCAGTACGTTGCTGACTAAGTGATTTTGAGGCTTCTCTCGTTCGCCAGGAAGGGCTCGGTAGACCGAAAGGACTAGTCCTCAAGACGTTATTGAATCTCGCGAGGCTCTTCTGCGAACAGCCTCTAATCCTTCGGATGAAACAAATATCCTGTTAAGAGCGTCGCCGCCAAACGCGACGAGCCAGGCAGGCGACTGCCCGGCCAAAAGGTAAGATTGCGTAGGCTCGGGGCAAGCCATCCATCCGCCTGAAACATAGGTGTTAGCCATTTACTCACAAACTGATAAATCGCTAAATGTCGCCGCCTTTGCTCGGTATAGCTTGCAAAGGCCGAATTCATATCGCTCGTCGCGTTCAGGCAACTTGCCAAATACCATGCGTCCATTAATGCCATATTGCTTCCCTGCCCCAACTGAGGACTCATGGCGTGCGCCGCATCACCGATACAAATGACACGACCGCGATAGGGCTGAGGCGCACGGACATCGGCGTAACGCGCCCAGGCCAATTGATCCCAGTGGTGAATTTGATCGACAAAGCACTTTGCTTGCGGCGCCAGCGACAATGCTTTTGCCTTCCAATCGTCAAGCGGCGCAGCACGAAGCGCCTCGACCTTGTCGGCGCGAACGCTCCAAAACAAACTGGTCAAAGGCGCCTCGCCAAGATCCTCAATGCGGTGGAATCCGGTCGGCATCAATCCCAGCATTTGATGGGCGCCTCGATACCATTGCCTAAGCACCGGGCCGACTGCTTGATGGGGGTCCTTCAACAACATCCACAGCGCCCCCCATGGATAAGGGGTCAGCGTTGAGGCGATACCCGCCTGCTCGCGCAACTGGCTGAACGAGCCGTTGGCGATCACCGTACAATCAAAACCTTCTAGCCCCTGCCCCGGCTTTAACTCTGTCACATCGTGACCGCCTCGAAACTGAGCCCCTCGCTCCAATGCCTGACTGAGCAAGGCCGAGATAAGTGCGTGTCGCGACAGCCCTAGGCCAAAGCTCTCCGCATGAAACGCGCTATAGCGCATGTCCATCACGGGCCAGCCCTCTTTTAGAAGCTTCGCGCCCAGCCATGCTTGATCACCGGTTGACCTCAAGGTGCCGTGAAGCCGTTCAATCTTGGACCCAAGCCTCACCAACCCATCCTGCAATCCCATTGCCTGCAACACTGCAAGGCCGCTAGGTTGAATGAGTACCCCCGCACCCACAGGACTGGGCTGCGGCGTCTTCTCGAAAACAGTGACCTCGTGAGCTTGCGCCATGAGTGCCGCCAAGGCAAGACCGCCGGTTCCGGCACCGATGATGGCAAGCTTCAGAGTCCGCGCTCCCAGATACCGATCACCATGTCGGCGAACTCTTCATAGCTAATCGGCCCATCGCGGCGCAGCCATGCGAACGTAAAATTAATCGTACCCAAGAGCGCCATTGCCATGGGTTTACGACGCTTCGCGTCTTGCATTGCGTCCGGGCGAACCATCTCCAATGCCCTTGCGAACACCTCAACCACCTCGCGTTGCATCTCCTCAATTGGCGCTTGACGAGCCGCACTTAGAAACTTCAAATCGTGTAACAACGCCACATGGTGATCGTGCGAATGCTGATACTCGCGCAGAAAATCGCGCACCAAGCGCCTCATCCGCGCCTGGCCATTGGGCTCCGAAGCTTCGATCAGGAGAGCCAGACTTTTTAGCCGCTCGGTATACCGCTGCAACGCTTCAAACAGCAGGTCCTCCTTACTTGGAAAATAATGATAGAGGCCCGCCTTCGACGTGCCACAAGCTAAGGCCAACTCAGACATCGAAGCGCTGGGAAAACCAAGGCGTGCGAAAGCATTCACCGCCAGATCGAGAATACGATCCCGTTGATGCTGATGGTCTGCGGCTCGGGTTCTTGCCATTTTTTTTTAACGGCTCAACGAGCGTGTATGGCTTTCTCTGCGGTCCGGATGATCCTCCAAGAGCTTTGCCTTACCGGTCATCATAGCTAATCACAATCTTTGGCGACTTGGCAACTGCTTGGCAGGTCAGCACAAACCCTTTGGCAATCTCGTGATCTTCGAGGCTGTAATTCTTTTCCATCACCACTTCTCCCTCAAGCACCTTGGCTCGGCAGGTGCAACACACACCTCCCTTGCAGGCAAAAGGAAGGTCGAGACCATAGTCCAAAGCAACGTCCAATACTTTGGCACCGCCGTAAGGTAAGCGCATTTCACTCTGTTTGCCATCAAGTAGTACAAAGAGCTGCGCAGTTGGCGCAGACGCATCAAATTTCGGTGGTTCAACGCGCGCGGGGCCCGGTACCCCAAAGCGTTCCGTATGCACGCGATCCTTCGCCATGCCCGCTGTTAACAGCGCAGACTCGACCTCATCAATCATCGAGTTTGGGCCACAGATAAAGGCATGGTCAATCGTTGCTACTGGTAACAACTCTTCATTCATTGCGCTGATTTTTTCATGATCCAAGCGGCCATTGAAAAGCTCGCTTTCCTGCGGTTGGCGCGACAGCACATGATGAAGCCGAACCCGCTCCATGTACTGATTTTTAAGAGCGGCGATGTCTTCAAGAAACATCACCGATTCGCTACGGCGATTGCCGTACACCAGACTAAACACCAGGGAAGGCGAGCGAGCCAGCCAAGTACTCATCATCGCCAAGACGGGTGTAATGCCACTGCCTGCAACATAGGCCGCCATGTGCGGCGCCTGTTCCGGTCCAGGACTTTCGCCTGGTTCAGTGAGCGTCCCACCAGGCTGCTCGCCGAACTTGCCCTCGGGGGTCATTACATCGATTGCATCCCCCTTTTTTAGGCCCATCGCCCAGTTGGAAAAGACACCCCCGTGCACGCGCTTGACACCAACCTCTAAGAGACCTGTTTGTTCGAACACTTGCTCGGCGCTGCATATCGAATAAGAGCGCCGTAGGGACTGGCCCTGAATCACAGCCCTTAGGGTCAAGTACTGTCCCGCTTTGAATTGGTAGTCCGCTTTTAGCTCCGGAGGCACGACAAACGCAATTCGAACCGAATCGCCATTCTCAGCAGTGCTGCGGTGAATTTTCAGCGGGTGAAATTTTGGAGTCATGTCTCAATAAGGCTTGAAGTAGTCAAAGGGTTCTCGGC
>JAYVKZ010000063.1:0-3740 GCA_043767985.1 Betaproteobacteria bacterium | reverse complement strand
AGCCTTGGAGAGCGGAGGTTCGCAAAAGAAGCGCAAAAAAGAGTTTGCACTTCTTTTGCTCGGCGAGCGTCTGCTGGCTGCAGCTCATGTCGGCCGTTAAATTTCAAAGGACGCATCTGCAAAATGCATAGATTCCAATTCGCGGGCCGTTCGCTTTTCACATGGCTCATTATTTACTTTTTTGCATTTAGCGCAAGCTACGCAAACGAGCAAGTCCTACCTCCTCGAAATGATCGTATTGCGACAGGCGAAACCATTTTTAGGGAAATGCAGAAGCTATCGGATCAAATGTCTCAGCCAAGTCCTGAAGACTTGGAGTGGGTGCAACGGGAGGGTGCAGCAATTAGTCGATTACCGAGCGATTCCATTAAAAAAGCAAGAGATACAAAATACCTTTCTTCGCCAAGGTTTCATCATGTCCGTCTTTACTATCATTTGGAGGAAACCTTAGCAGCGCTACGCTGCGCGAATAGAACCGACGCGTCCATTCAAGTTGAAATGCATTGCTGGGCATTGGCAAGTTTGCTGCTAGGTCAGCGTGACATTTTTGTGTTTAGCATCAACGCGTTGCTCAAGTCCGGGCATCTTCCTGGCGATCTTTATAAAAGATTAGATAGAGCCTCAATGGCCGGTATCCCTTTGCTCATTGATATCTATGGACGTACACTCACACGAAATTTTGTTATCCCATACCTAGCGCAACAGGCACAAGGCATTGGGAAAAAATGAATATGGAGTTTTTTTGAGACAGGTGAGAAAGTTTGTTGTCTTAAGCAGGCGTTACAGAACAACTTGAAATAAGCTCGAAGGTATCTTGCGAAGGGCGGTTATTTGAAACTTAACTATACATTGGAGAGGACGGGTTGTAAGAGCGTCATGGCGCACCAAAAGGGCATGGAAGAGTATGCCCTTTTGGTGCTTAGCGTAGCACCCGTGCCCGCCTCTCACTTGAGCCGTTAGACTTTGAAAACTCATCCATCGCTGCTAGCACTTGAAGCTTCTCTTGCTAGGCCAAGCTCTACTCCGAACCTTGGGAATGCTGATCGTGAATCCTACGTGAATCAAATGGTTGCAGAGATACGACTGCACCTCATAGATCCTATCGAGGTTAAAGTTATCGAAGTCATCTATGGTGACCAACTTGATTTTTCTAAGATCGTGAATCGAAAGTTCGTTGCGCTGGCATTTCGTGAAAAGCAATGGCTAATCCACGATCCCGTCGACGACCTTTTTGCGCTTGCTTACGGCGAAAGGCAAGCAGCTCCAGCCTTGCAAATGCTCGGGTTTAGATCGTCGGATGCGTTGTCAGAGTGGCTGGGATAATCTATGCCGTCGTATTTCTCGGCATGATAGGAGTGCAGATGTCTCTAGCAGAAGTCTTGCAATCGCTTTTTCCTTTGGCGGTCATCCATGTGGCCAGAGGTCTAACTTGTGGATGCAACCGACATTTGACCCCGGGCGAAATTTGCTACCGCAAATGCCGCACGGCCTCAAATGCGGCTGATCTCGGCCGTTAAAGCGCACCGGGCATGATCGATTTAGTTCCACCACCTTACGGCATCAAGTTTGGAAATATTCCCTCCATCAACTTGCGTCTCGAATTTGACCAAACCCTAGAGTTTGTAAATTCCGAGGCTTTTAGCGAAGGACTGAAGAAGTCCTTTACACTCATTGAAGCTCCTTTGTTTTATTGGAAAGGTCACTCAAACGATTTAGTTACTCTTTTGCTCCAACGCGCGATCTTGGGGGTCGAATCTTATCTTCCTTCGGCCTTATGGAATGTGCACAACATAATTAAACATCCTGATCACGATCTAATTGCAAAGCTGAAGAACCCTGCATCATTTGGCGCAAAGTCCATGGCAACTAATATTTACCACCGAATGCCAGAGGCGATTCATCCCGAGTTAAGCCTCAAGTACCTAGATCCAGAGATTTACGAGAACACACTCAAACTCTACAGCAAAGTTCGCAATCCAATTTTTCATGGCAAGCAAGTGAGCGATCCTTCCGCTTCTCAAGTTAAGCAATGCTTTGAGCAGATTCGCCTCATTTATAGCTGGATCGATCACTGGTACAACCCGGATCGGGCACATGTTCCCGAATTAAAGCTAGGTCCACTGACAATCAAAATGCCAAGGTTTGTGAATCGTGCGCCTTAACTATACATTGGAGAGGACGGGTTGTAAGAGCGTCACAGCGCACGAGAAGGGCATGGAAGAGTATGCCCTTCTCGTGCTTAGCGTAGCACCCGTGCCCGCCTCTCAATTGAGCCGTTATGCGGGTATCGCCATCACCGAATCAGCTTCGTAATTGCTGTTTGCGCCGGCATTGACAAGCTTCTTTGTCGTAGCTACAATAAAGCATGGAATACGAGTTTGATTCGGCGAAGGATGAGCTAAATAAGGCCAATCATGGGCTGTCGCTATCCATCGCGAAGGATATGGTCTGGGATGAAGCCTTGGCATGGGTGGATGATCGGTTCGAGTATGACGAAGTAAGAATGGTTGCGCTTGTTCCGATGGGGGATACCCTGCACTACATTGCCTATGTAGATCCTACTGCGGAAAAAAGGCGCGTGATCAGCCTTCGTAAGGCAGAGAAAAAGGAGGTGCTCCATTATGTCAAAAATTACAGTTAAACGTTCTATCCGGGTTCCATCCGAGGCAGAGAATCGAGAGATTCTTCGTGGTGCAAGAGCAGATCCAGACGCAAAGCCGTTGACCTCTAGTCAATTGAAACGTATGGTTCCAATAAGGGCTATGCTTGGCAGGCCGAAGTCAGAAAGTCCTAAGCAATTAGTTTCAATTCGGTACAGTCGAGAAGTGCTTGAGTATTTCCGTTCCAGCGGAGCAGGTTGGCAATCTCGAATCGATGGGGTGCTGAAGACCTATGTCGAGAAGCAATCGTCCAAAGCGGGTAAGCGCGCCGCATAGTATGTATTGGAGGTAACGCGAAATTTGCTCAAATCCGCTTCCGAGCTAGTTCATGACGCGATGTCTTAGTCCTAGGTTTAGAACCGAAATGCCGATTGAAGTATGGTTGAAACTTCCCAAGCCCAGCTTCATTGGTGGCAGGCATAACTTTTGGATGCAACGGACATTTGACCCCGTGCGAAATTTGCTGCCGCAAATTCCGCCCGGCCTCAAATGCCGCTGATCTCGGCCGTTATGCGGATCACGCCAGCACTGAATCAAGATTCGTAAACATCATTTAACCCACTCCGAAACCGATGGCAGCAATCTTTGCGTTTAAATGTAGTTGTTGCGGAGAAATCCATGAGGGATCTCCGAGTATTGCTTATGAACTGCCAGGCCCATATGCCTCTCTAACCGACGAAGAAAGGAAAGCGAAGGGTAAGCTAGGCACCGATCTTTGCACGATTACCCATGCAGAACGAACGGACTATTTTGTTCGCGCGGTACTTGAGGTCCCGATACATGGAATTGAGGAGCCATTTCTTTGGGGTGTTTGGGTTTCTTTGAGCGAGCAGAGCTTCGAACGATACGTAGAAACATTCGACAACCCGACGGAGGGCGATGGATTTTTTTGCTGGGTCTCAAATCAAATCCATGTTTATCCGTTTGATGAATCACGCCCCGCCGACCTCTATGTGCAGCTTGAAGGTCAACGTCCAAAAGTTGTTAACGGCTGCGAGGAACCGCACAAATATGGCTGTCAAGGTGCGGTTTTGTGATGAGCAGTCGATGACTAGAAGGGCAAGTCGTCCTGATTGATAT
>JAYVKZ010000062.1:0-2667 GCA_043767985.1 Betaproteobacteria bacterium | reverse complement strand
GTAAGGAGGCGATCTTTTCGTAGACGCTGCTCAGGCCGTTGTTGGCATTGACACCAAGCTCATCGAACAATTTCCCGTGTTTCTCGAAGGCGTCTTTGTAAAAAATCTTGACGGCGTGGCCGAACACGATCGGGTGCGAGACCTTCATCATGGTGGCTTTCACGTGAAGCGAAAACATCACACCGGTTTCGCGCGCATCTTCCATCTCTTCTTCGTAGAACTTGCACAGCGCTTTCTTGCTCATGAACATGCTGTCAATGATCTCGCCTTCGATCAGCGAGACCTTCTTTTTCAGCACAATGGTTTGACCACTTTTAGTGACCAAGTCCATCTTCACATCGCATGCCTTGTTGATGGTCATGGTTTTTTCGCCAGCGTAAAAATCACCACCGTGCATGTGCGAAACATGGGTCCGTGAGGCTGGACTCCACTTCGACATCGAGTGGGGGTTCTTCTTTGCATTGCGTTTGACGGCGAGCGGGGCGCGGCGGTCTGAGTTGCCTTCGCGCAGTACCGGATTTACGGCGCTACCAATGACCTTGGAGTAGCGGGTCACAATGGCTTTTTCTTCGTCGTTCTTTGGGTCTTCAGGAAAATCCGGCACCTTGTAACCATCCGCTTGCAATTCCCGAATTGCGGCAATGAGCTGAGGCAACGACGCACTGATATTGGGCAGTTTGATGATGATGGTGTCTGGGTTCTGGGTGAGGCGACCCAGTTCGGCCAGGTTGTCAGGCACCCTTTGTGCTTCGGTTAAGTACTCTGGGAACTCACCCAAAATGCGTGCCGCAACAGAAATGTCGCTTTGGGTGACCTCGATATTCGCCTGAGACGCGAACGAACTAATAATCGGCAGCAAGGAATAGGTGGCGAGTAAAGGCGCTTCGTCAGTGAGCGTGTAGATGATTTTGGACGTGCTTGCGGACATTAAATTTCTCTGGTCAGGGTGAAGGTAGTGGCGGACGGCAACATGTCAGTAGGCGGGACTATAGTTGGGTTCTCTGTCACCAAGCTTACAGTGAGTGGGCGGCGAGATGCGCCAAGGCGCTATTTTGCCTGAGGCACCTTGTCGCTCCAAAGAACACCTCCGGTGGCCCAGTTCTGCTTGCTGACATCGTGGAAAATAACGTCGACGCTGTCGGCCGAGCTGCCAATGGTTTGGACGGCAGCCTCCGTCAAGGCTTTCGCAAAGGCGCGTTTTTGTTCTAGCGTGCGGCCTTCAAACAGTTCTACATGGATCGTGGGCATGTCGGGTCCTCCTAGATTCTTTCGATGATGATGGCCGGTGCCATGCCGCCTGCAGCACACATGGTGATCAGCCCGCGCTTCAGGTCGCGGCGCTCGAGCTCGTCGAGCATGGTGCCGATCAGGATCGAGCCCGTGGCGCCAATCGGGTGGCCGAGCGCAATCGAGCCACCGTTGACGTTGACCTTGTTACGATTGAGTTTCAGGTCACGAATGTATTTCTCGGCCACCACGGCGAAGGCCTCGTTGATCTCGAAAAGATCGATGTCCTCTATATTGAGGCCAGCGCGCTGCAAGACCTTCAGCGTAGCAGGTACTGGCGCGTTGAGCATCAAGGTGGGCGAGTCGCCTACATTGGCGGCAGCGATCACTTTGCCGCGCGCTTTCAAACCGTGCTTTTTGGCGTAGGCCGGGGAGGACATCAACACTGCGGCCGCACCGTCGACCACGCCTGAAGAATTGCCCGCATGGTGCATGAATTCGATCTTGAGGTCGGGATACTTGGCGAGTATGAGACTGCGGTAGGTGGTGCCGCGCTCATCCAGGGGGTAGTCTGCCATGGCTGTGAAGGCGGGCTTTAAAGCAGCGAGGCCTTCGGCGGTCGTCTGAGGGCGTGGATACTCTTCATGATCGAGCGCCAGAGAACCATCCACGCGGTAGATTGGGACCAAGCTATTTTTAAAGTGGCCGTTCGCAATGGCGTAAGCGGCCCGTTTTTGGCTTTCGAGTGCAAGTGCATCGAGATCGCTCCGGCTGATGCCCTCCATCGTGGCGATGGCGTCGGCGCAAATGCCCTGGTGCGATTGCGGATGCATGGCGCGCAGGTGCAAGTTGCCGGAGTCCATCATCATGGGCCCATCGTCGCTGCGGCGGCCAGGCATGGACATCATTTCGGTGCCCCCGGCAATCACCAAATCTTCAAAGCCTGACATGATGGTGGCCGCCCCCAAGCTCACTGTGGTGATGCCCGAGCCACAAAAACGATCCAGGGTCACGCCGCTGGCGCGAATGTCGTAGCCAGCGTCCAAGGCTGCCATCCGACCCAAGTCTCCGGCCTGAGAGCCGCGCTGAGCGCTGGTGCCCCAAATAATGTCATCCACATCCCCGGTATTGATCCCGGTGCGTTGCGCCAGAGCCTTGAGCACGGCGGCCCCGAGATGCTGGGGGTGCATGTCGGCCAGGGCGCCTTTGCCCGCTTTGCCAATACCACGGGGGGAGCGGCAGGCGTCGATGATGAGAGCTTCGTTCATGGAATCCTTTGGGGGCAAGTACAGGTCGGGGAAAGACTGCAATTTTATCGTTATTCCCTGAAAGACAACAGAGGATGCCTCAGGATCGGAACGGCTCGCTGGGCCGACTAGCGCTTGAACCAGACCAGGAGCTGATCACTCACTTCAGCTCGGGTGAGAAGTTCCATATGAT
>JAYVKZ010000061.1:0-9962 GCA_043767985.1 Betaproteobacteria bacterium | reverse complement strand
GGCATACGGGTCATACCGCCCACCAAGATCACGTCGTCAATGTCACTGGCTTTGCAACCAGCATCTTTCAAAGCGATGCGGCAAGGCTCCATGGTTTTTTCAACCAAGTCTTCCACCAAGGCTTCGAACTTGGCGCGGGTGAGCTTCATGTTCAAATGCTCAGGACCGGCCGCGCCCATGGTGACGTAAGGCAGGTTGATTTCTGTTTGGGTGGTCGAGGACAACTCAATCTTGGCTTTCTCAGCCATTTCCTTCAGGCGCTGCAAGGCCAAGACATCTTTGCCTAGATCCACACCACGATCTTTCTTGAACTCGGCAATGATGTACTCAATGACACGCTGGTCAAAGTCTTCACCACCGAGAAAGGTGTCGCCATTGGTCGAGAGTACGTCGAACTGCTTGTCGCCATCGACATCGGCCATCTCAATAATGGACACGTCGAAGGTACCGCCGCCGAGGTCATACACGGCGATCTTGCGATCTTTGCCGCCGCCTTTGTCCAGACCGAAGGCCAGAGCTGCCGCTGTGGGCTCATTGATGATGCGCTTCACATCCAGACCAGCAATACGACCAGCGTCTTTAGTGGCTTGGCGCTGGCTGTCATTAAAGTAGGCAGGAACGGTAATGACCGCTTCGGTGACTGGCTCGCCAAGGTAGTCCTCAGCGGTTTTCTTCATCTTGCGAAGCACTTCGGCGGAAATTTGCGGAGGTGCCAATTTGGTGTCCCGAACACCCACCCAGGCATCGCCGTTATCGGCTTTGGCAATGGTGTAGGGCATCAAGGCGATGTCCTTCTGGACTTCTTTTTCGTCGAATTTACGGCCGATCAAACGCTTCACCGCATACAGGGTGTTGCGCGGGTTGGTCACCGCTTGACGTTTGGCGGGGGCGCCCACCACGATTTCGCCGTCTTCCATGTATGCAATGATCGACGGTGTGGTGCGAGCGCCTTCGGCGTTCTCGATCACCTTAGGCTGACCGCCTTCCATGATGGCAACGCAAGAATTCGTCGTGCCAAGATCGATACCAATAATTTTACCCATGTTCAGACTCCAAAGATTATTTGAGGATTATTCTTAAAGTGCGTGCGATTGTGCGAATTTCAAGCGCTCAGGATCGACGTTTTCAATTCAATTTAGGCGGTGACGACTACAAGTGCTGGACGAAGTACACGATCATTAATGGTGTAGCCCTTTTGTAATACTTGCGCCACATGGTTCGCTGCCAAAGGGGGCGTCGCCGAAGCTCCGGGCATGGTAGAGATGGCTTGATGCTTGTGGGGATCAAACTTTTCACCCACCGGGTTGACTTCAATCAACTTGTTTTTCTCAAACGCCGTGGTCAGCTGTCGCAAGGTGGCTTCGACCCCTTCCTTGAGCTTGTCGGTGGTGAGGTCGGGCAAGATCAAGGCCATTTCTAAACTGTCCTTGGCCGGCAATAAGCTCTCAGCGAAGCTTTCGACGGCGAACTTATGAGCCTTGGCGACGTCCTCCATGGAGCGGCGGCGGATGTTTTCGGCATCGGCCACAGCTCTCAGGTAAGAATCATAGTTCTCGCTGGCCTTGGCCTGCGAAGCAGCCAGCTCAGCCTTAAGAACTTCGATCGGATCTAAAGGTGCGGCCGGTGCTGGTTCGGGTGCGCCTTGCCCGGCGCCAACGCGCGTGCTTGAGCTGGCGGCCTGACCGCTACCATTCATATGACTTGCCGCACCGTCGGACGACGCGGATTGAGCGCTCTCTGGAGCGTTGGATTCGGGTTGTTGAGGATTATTTTCCTGGCTCATGCTGGGACGATACTTTTGGTTGAGTTGTGTGCTGACTTTGAGGCCTTTTCCGGTATTTCAAGGCCTAAAACGAACAAAAAAGGCCGTAAACTGCAAGAAATGCGTAATTCAAGCGACGACGGCCGCCATTCTATGGCCTCTCACCCTCCAAATTCGCCCAAACTGGCTGTTCGGGCGTTTTTATTTTGGGTGTCGCTGGCCCAGCTCATTTCCTGGGGAAGTACTTTGTACCTCTTCGGGTTGTCGGTTGCACCGATAGAAAGCATTCTGCATATTTCCAGGGGCCAAACCTCCCTCGCTTTTGGCCTGGCGATGCTGGTCGAAGGGCTGCTAGCCTATCCGGTGGGGCGATTGATTGACTCGGGCCACGGTCGCGTGGTCATGACGGGCGGATCTCTCTTTTGCGTTTTGAGTCTCTTGGGCCTGAGCCAAGTGAGCAACCTCGCCCAGTTTTACTTGGCTTGGATTTGCTTGGGCGCCGGCATGAGCTGTGTTTTATACACCCCTATTTTTTCCATTACCACCCGACGCTTTCCTCAGGACTTTCGACGCGCGATCATTGTGATCACCTTTCTTGGCGGCTTAGCAAGCACAGCCTTTATCCCCCTCATGTCTTGGCTGATGTCCCTCTGGAGCTGGTCGACCATGGTCATCGTCATGGCGGGTTTTCATCTGTTGGTTTGCGCCCCGATTCACTGGTTTTTCCTGAAGGGCGAACCTGCCAGACAAGCCTCGCGAGCCACGCTCGACAGCGCAGCACTGAGCACGAAGCAACATCGCGACATTGCGAGCCAACAACGCAAAGTGATGATTCTGATCGGCCTCTTTACGGCCCTAGGCATGGCTATGGCCAGCAGCTTGGCGGCCCACCTGATTCCGATGCTGCGTGAACGCGGCATGTCGGATTTCTGGGTGGTATGGATTCCTGCTGCGGTAGGAGCGATTCAGGTCTTAGGTCGCATGGGAATTCTTTGGAGCGACGGTAAGTTCAGTACGCACAAAGTCAATGCCGCCATCGTATGGCTCAGCCCTGTAGGGATGCTTTTGCTGATTCTGGCGGGTTCAAACACGTTACTGCTACTGGCTTTTGCCTGTGTTTGGGGGGTTGCCAATGGCTGCCAAACCATTGTTAAAGGTACGGCGGTGGCCCAATATGTAAGCCAGGAAAACGTTGCTGCACTGAATGGTAGTTTGGGGCTGCCGACGGCGCTACTTCGTACTTTGCTTCCCTGGGGCATTGGGCTGCTTTGGTCGCCAAGCAATGGCTATACCAGTGCGACCTGGGTTTTGTTGGCGCTCGGCATCGCAGCGGCAATCTCCTTTATCTTGGCTCAGCAAAACTCCCTCGGCGCCATGCGAAAAACTTGACAACAATTTTCAAAAAACACAGGTAAGTTTCTCGGGACTGTTTTTTCCCTATGGTACGCTCGCGAAGAGGTTAAAAAGGTGAGGTCGTCGCGCAGGACTTTGCCTCTCGTTATAGCGCAATGATTTACTCTGGAGAGAACTCATGGGACTACTATCTTTTATTAAAACTGCAGGCGAGAAACTGTTTGGCCACGGCGATGCTAAGGCCGCAACTGAGGCTGCTGCCGCCGATCCAAGCCCAGAGAAAATTGCTGAGGCGAGTACCGCGGCTGGTGCGGCAATCGAGGAATATATCCGCTCAATGAACTTAGATGCGCGGGGCCTCAGCGTTGGTTTCGACGCAGGTTCTGGCATCGTGTCGGTCTCCGGTGTCGCGGCAGATGAAGAAACCCGCGAAAAGATCATTCTGTGCTGCGGCAACGTGCACGGCGTGGCTGGCGTGGAAGACAACATGGAAGTAGAAGCGGGCGGCGATGGAAGCCAGTACTACACGGTTGTCAGTGGCGACACGCTGTCAAAGATTGCGAAAGAGTACTACGGCAACGCCAACAAATATATGCCAATTTTCGAAGCCAATAAACCTATGCTTTCTCATCCTGACAAGATTTATCCAGGTCAAATGTTGCGTATTCCTCCCCAGTAATACCGTGCATGCCGCGCGGGCCATTCCGCGAGGTTATTCCTAAGAAAAAGCAGCCGCTCTGGCTGCTTTTTTGTTTGTGACGGCGTAAAAATGCTTGCGCTACATCAAGCAATCTTCTATTATTTCAGTAATTACTGAAATTACGGAATATTCATGAATCTCACGCCTCTAGTTCAAAGCTTTGTACTTCATTTTGGAGAAATGGGGAGCCGCTGGGGCATCAACCGGACGGTTGGGCAAATCTACGCCCTACTGTATGCCAGCGAAAAACCTTTAAACGCGGACGACATCGCAGATGCCCTAGCCTTCTCCCGCTCCAACGTGAGCATGGGCTTAAAGGAGCTAGACAGTTGGCGCCTGGTTAAGCTGCAACACTTGCCCGGCGATCGGCGCGAATATTTTTCCACCCCAGAAGATGTGTGGGTCATTTTTCGGACACTCGCTGATGAGCGCCGTAAGCGCGAGATCGACCCCACGCTTTCGATGCTGCGAGACGCGCTTCTTTTAGAGCCGGATAACGCACCCGACCAATTCGCGCAAAAGCGTATGGGCAGCATGTACGAGCTGATCGAGCTGATGACCGACTGGATGGCCGACATTCAACGCCTCGATGAGCAAACCCTGCGCAAACTCATGAAACTCGGCGCGACCGCACAAAGGCTGCTTGAGTTTAAAGGCAAACTCGGTTTTGGAGGTGATCCTCATGACTGACCCGCTACTGCTGCACCGTGTTCAATTCGCAGCCAACATCAGCTTCCATATTCTGTTTCCCACGATCACCATCGCTCTGGCCTGGGTGCTCCTGTTCTTTAAGTGGCGCTCTAACTCAAGCAATGATGCCAAATGGATGGAGGCTTACGCGTTTTGGGTGAAAATCTTTGCGCTCACCTTCGCACTGGGTGTTGTGAGCGGTATCACCATGAGTTTCCAGTTCGGCACCAACTGGCCGGGCTTCATGCGAACCGTCGGCAACATTGCCGGGCCACTGCTGGCTTTCGAAGTGTTGACCGCATTCTTTTTGGAAGCCACTTTCCTGGGCATCATGCTATTTGGTATGGGCCGAGTCAGCAATCGCGTGCATACCCTGGCCACCTTCCTGGTTGCCTTTGGCACCAGCATGTCGGCTTTTTGGATCTTGGCCCTTAACTCGTGGATGCAAACCCCAGCGGGCTTTGAGATGCGCACCAATGCTCGCGGTGATCTCGTGGCCTATGCCACCAATTGGTGGGCGATTATTTTCAATCCCTCCTTTCCCTACAAATATGCCCACATGCTGACGGCCTGTTTTGCGACCCTGTCGTTTCTTTTGGCAGGCTTAAGCGCCTTCCAGTATTTGCGCGGCTCGCGTCGACCGGCAGTCCTCACGACGCTCAAAACTGGTGTTTACATGGCTAGCTTCTTACTGCCCGTGCAAATTGCCTTGGGCGACCTTCACGGCTTGGCCACCTTGCGCCATCAGCCGGCCAAGCTAGCGGCCATGGAGGGCATTTGGCGTACCCAAAAAGAGGTTCCCGCCGTGCTGTTCGCCCTGCCCGATCAGACCAGCAAAAGCAACCGTTTCGAAGTATCTATTCCACAATTGGCGAGCCTCTATTTGACCCATAGCTTGCATGGGGAAGTAAAAGGCTTGAACGAGTTTGAAGGCAAGCATCCACCCGTTGCCCCCGTATTTTGGGCCTTTAGGGTCATGGTCGGTGTGGGGATGCTCATGCTGCTCGTCGCTTGCTTGGCCACCTGGCAAATCAAGCGCAAGGCACTGCCCGCGCCATGGATGCTCAAAGTCTTAGTAGGAATGAGTTTTTCAGGCTGGGTGGCGACACTGGCCGGATGGTATGTCACCGAGATTGGTCGCCAGCCCTACCTCGTAACCGGTGTTTTGACGACGGCTCAAGCTGCTGCGACCACCCCCGCACCGATGGTGGCCACCACCTTGGCGATGTATCTCGCGCTGTACCTCGGATTGCTCCTGGCCTACGTCTCGGTAGTGTTTCATTTGGCAAGAAAACAAGCGCTTTAACGAAGGGAAAATAGAGATGCACCCACTCAACAACTTCGCCGACTGGTTGCCCGTGATTTTCATGGGCGTGATGGGCCTCGCGATGTTGGCCTATGTGATCTTAGATGGTTACGATCTAGGCGTGGGCATCTTGATGCGACGCGCCTCGCCCGCCGATCAGGACTTGATGATCAGCTCGATCGGTCCTTTTTGGGATGCGAACGAAACATGGCTGGTGTTGGGGGTGGGTATTCTCTTGACTTGCTTCCCAATGGCGCATGGCGTCATCCTCGGCGCGCTCTACCTGCCGGTGGCACTCATGTTGCTCGGCTTAACTCTGCGCGGTGTCGCGTTTGACTTTCGCGCCAAAGCGCAAGCCGGTGCGCAGGCGCTATGGAATCGCGCCTTTCATGCCGGCTCAGTGATCGCGTCTCTTTCCCAAGGTTGGATGTTGGGAAGCTTCATTCTCGGCTTTCAAGACACCTGGGCGGCCCATGCCTTTGCCGCCCTCATCGCGATTTGTTTGACGAGCTTTTACATCCTTCTAGGCGCTTCTTGGCTAGTGATGAAAAGTGAGGGCAACTTGCAATTAAGCGCCACGCGCTGGGCCCGCGCCGCATTGGGTCTCAGCGCGCTCGGCATCATTGCTGTGTCGGTGGCGACGCCCTTGCTCAGCCAGGAAATATTTGACAAATGGTTCTCTCTGCCTTTTATCGTTCTCCTCGCGCCAGTACCGACCATGACAGTGCTGTTGTTCTTCATTGCAGACCGAAGCTTGCGCCGCTTGCCTCTGCGCCTCAAGGAAGGCAATCGCTACGGCGAATGGGTGCCGTTTGCCTGCTGCGTCGGTATTCTAGGCTTATCCTTTTATGGTCTGGCTTACAGCATCTTTCCCTACCTTGTCATCGATCAACTGAATGTTTGGGATGCCGCGAGCGACGTCGAATCGCTACGCATTATCTTTTTCGGAGCTGCGGTCGTGGTGCCGGTGATCATCGCATACACGATTTTTTCATACCGGGTGTTTGCGGGCAAAACCAAGCCACTGAGCTATTCCAATTAGGATGACAATCATGACCAAAGTGCTAGAAGTTCCGATCCCTGCTGCAAGTTCAGTGACCCGCATGCTCAAACGGGTTGATTTTTGCGACGCCTACGAAGCCAAGGTGAGCCTCCCTCAGCTTGACGTACGAGAGGCCTACGAAGCAATTTTTGCTCATCAACCGAAGTGGGTCGCGATACTACTTTCCATTCGAGGCTTATTCGCCAGCATTGTCGGCCTCAAGCACCCAGACATCAATTCAAACACTACGAAGGTGGATAAACTTGAGGCTAGTGATTCACGCGCACCCTACCAGATCGGAAGTCGTGCTGGACTCTTCCTTGTGCAAGCCATCACTGCGAAAGAACTCACTTTAGGCTTAGACGACAAGCACCTTAACTTTAGGGTGTCAGTGCTTCGATCGGTGGACAACAATATTGAAAAAGTCACCGTCTCAACCGTGGTTGAGTTGAACAACTTACTCGGAAGGACTTATCTGCAAGTGATCAAGCCCTTCCACAAACTTATTGTCCGAACCATCCTTCAGAACGCCCTGAAGGCGGGGCGAATTTAGGCCATCTGCTTCCGTGTCTTAAAGGCCATCGTGCCTAGTCCAGCTAGGTGCGAAGTCACCTTGGGATGATTACTTTTTGGATCCTAGTGTCTGTGCAGCTAACTTCTGTGCCGCCAATAAGTCCGCACGGCTCTTTTCGCCCGTAGACTCAAGTCGCTTGGTAGGCCAGGCTCCTAGATGCTGCTCGCAAAGATCAGCCAAGCCTTTGATGAAAACCGGTGAATCGTTCACACAGGGGATGTAGCGATACTCTTTACCGCCAGCATGCATAAAGGTTTCCTTACCCTCAATGGCAATCTCTTCCAGTGTTTCCAAGCAATCGGACACAAAGCCTGGGCACATGACATCGATTTTGACGATGCCTTGGTCGGGCAAGGCTTTGAGGGTGGCATCGGTGTAGGGCTCCAGCCATTTCGCCTTGCCAAAACGCGATTGGAAGGTCACTTTAATTTGCTTGGGGTCAAGCTCTAACTTCTCGGCCAGGAGCCGGGCAGTGACATAGCATTCGCAGTGGTAAGGGTCGCCTAGATGCAGGCTGCGCTCGGGCACACCATGAAAACTTAGGAGTAACAAATCGCCACGTCCATTCGCTGCTTGCTCGCGCTCCCAATGTTTACGAACCTGAAGGGCTAGGGCATTGATGTAGCCTGGGTCTTTGTGGAAGCTACGAATCGTGCGTAGCTCGGGCTGATTGCGCCAACCCGCCAGTTCACGAAAGATTTCATCCATGCCGGTGGCGGTGGTGGCCGAAGCGTACTGCGGATACATCGGCAAGATCAAAAGCTTGGTGACGTTTTTTTCACGCAACTGCTTCATCACCTCGGGAATACCGGGATTACCGTAACGCATGGCTAGGGCAACGATGACGTCATGCCCGCGCTCACCAAGGTAGCCCTGCAATAACTTGGCTTGAGCCTTGCTATTCACCATTAAAGGTGAGCCTTCCTTAGTCCAAATCGAACGATACTTTTCGGCCGATTTTTTGGGGCGAGTGTTGAGAATGATGCCATTCAAAATGACCCACCAGATCAGCTTGGGTATCTCCACCACTCGGAGGTCGGACAAGAACTGCTTGAGGTAACGCCTCACAGCCTGAGGCTCGGGGGCATCGGGTGTACCAAGCTGCACCATCAAAATACCCACACGCTCCTTTTTGCCATGCTCAAAGCTCTTTTGTTGGGAAAACTGATTCATTAAATTGGCTTCACTTATTTTCTTGATACTGGTTTTTATGACTGGCTTTTTCACTAAGCGCTTGTTCTTCTGCTGTCAATGGCCTACCCATGTAAACACGGAGTTGCTTCGCAGCAGCCGCTTGCACTGAGGCTCGGAATTTTCCGTTCCATCCCAGTCCGAGGCCAAGGAAACCTAGGGCCTGCCTGGCCCACGTATAAAAATTAAACCCGTCCACATGGCGCACGATGAGGCCGTCCCAAAAGGTTAAGGTAGCCAACACTTTATTGCGCACCTTGCGTCGCCCACCGTAGCGATAGCTGGCCTGCCAATGCACTTGGGCCTTGCGATCTTCCAGAAAAACAAACTCATAGCTCAGCTTGAAATCTTCAGGATGGCGGGCGGCAGAGGCAATAAGCATGCGCCACATTTCAAACACCTGGCCTTTGCGCACATTGGGAAAGAGCGGATCGGAGAAGGTAATTTCAGGATGCAGGCAGTCCAGCATGGCTTCACTGTCGAGCCGCGCGAAAGCATCATAAAAACGCGTCACGAGGACCCGCGCCTCAGCCATCTCAGGGGTGTCGGCACGGGCAGAAGCATCGGGCTGGGTGGAATGGGTGTTGTCGTTATAGCTCAAGACTAGACTAATTTACTTATTGCTCAGTGCACTCGACACCAGCTTGGCGGTGATGTCCACAATTGGAATGACGCGATCATAGGCCATGCGTGTAGGACCGACGACACCGAGCGTGCCGACCACCTTGCCGTCCACCTCATACGGCGCGGTGACCACACTCAACTGATCCATCGGCACGAGGTCCGACTCACCGCCGATAAATATCTGCACGCCAGTGGCTTTACTGGAGGCATCCAACAATTGCAAGAGCGAGGTTTTCTTCTCAAACATATCTAAGAGTTTTCGAATGCGCCCCATACCTTCGCTCAAATCCATGGCTCCGAGCAAGTTACGCTCGCCGCTCACCATCATGGGTTCGTTTTGCTCAGAGAGCGCTTGCTCACCGGCATCAACGGCTCGGTTCATCAGGGTCATGATGTCTTTTTGAAGGCCTTCAATATCGAGCCGCAGCACATGACGAATGGTTTCAAACTCTCGCCCGGCAAACTGGCTATTCAGGAAGTTCGTGGCCTCGACAAGTTGTGATGGCGAATATTCTCGGTCGGTTAACAGAATGCGGTTTTGAACATCGCCATCCGGTGTGACGATAATGAGCAAGATGCGCTTTTCGGACAGGCGCATAAACTCGATATGCTCAAAAACAGCACTGCGCTTGGGGATCATCACCACGCCCGCGAATTGCGTCAGGCTGGACAACATGCCCGCCGCCGCACTGAGAACACGCTGTGGCTCGTCGGCGCGAA